>CAZPJM010000189.1:0-9267 GCA_964586865.1 uncultured Enterobacteriaceae bacterium | reverse complement strand
ACCCGACGACGCCCGCCCGAGGGGGCTGGGGAGGTGCGGGCCTCGCCCACCGACATGCTCACCGAGTCCACGAAGCCGCCGCCCGAGGTGCCGCCGTGGCGGAGGGCCGTGGGGTCGCGGCGATTGCGGGTCGTCATGCGGGCTCCAGGCGTTAGCGGTCGGGTCGGCCCTGACCGGCCCCTCGGCCCTAACCGGCGCCCCGGGGGCCTGGGGCCCGGAGCGTGCATGTCGGTGCCCAACTACATCACACAGCGTGGTCTGGACCGGATCACCCGAGAGCTCCAGTGGCTCCAGAAGGTGGAGCGGCCCCGGATCACGGCCGAGGTGGCATACGCGGCGAGCCTGGGCGACCGCAGCGAGAACGCCGAGTACATCTACGGCAAGAAGCGGCTCCGCGAGATCGACCGACGCCTCCGCTACCTCATGAAGCGCCTCGACAAGATCCAGGTCGTGGATCCCGCCGCCCAGGCCAGCCGCGCCGGCGACAAGGTCGTCTTCGGGGCCACCGTGGTCGTCGAGGACGAGGAGGGCCGGGAGAAGACCTGGCGCATCTACGGCGAGGACGAGGTGAACGTGGGGCGCGGCGTCCTCTCCTGGCGCAGCCCCATCGCCCGGGCCCTCCTGGGGAGGACGGCGGGCGACGAGGTCAGCTTCCGCACCCCCAAGGGCGAGCGGACGGTGGAGCTGCTGGAGGTCCGCTACGAGGCCCAGGAGCCCCTGCCGGACGGCCTCGAGGCCTGGAAGGACGCGTGATCCCCCGGGCCGGGCCCCAGCGGTCCGCCCGCAGGTCACGCTCCCGGTTCCGGCAGTCCGTACGCCAGGAACGCGCGAAGATCCGATTTCTCGCTCGCCGACCCCGCCGTTCGGTTAACCCTGGGGGGCCGCACGCAGCGGTGACTCCCCTCCCGGCCCCCGCCCACGATGGCGACGCCCGGGTCCCGATCGCACGATGGATTCGCCGTCGACGATCCCTGGGGAGCGCGGGGCCGTCCTTCGGGCCCCACACGGAAGTGAACATGTCCAAGAAGCTCTTTGTCGGTGGTCTCTCCTGGAACACCACCGATGACTCCCTCGGTCGCGCCTTCGAGCGCCACGGCGAGGTCACCGAGGCCAAGGTCATCAACGACCGCGACACCGGCCGCAGCCGCGGCTTCGGCTTCGTGACCTTCGTCGATGCCGATGCTGCCGACTCCGCCATCCACGCCCTCGACGGCGCCGAGCTCGATGGCCGCACCATCCGGGTCAACGAGGCCCACGACAAGCCCCGCGGTGGCGGCGGCGGTGGTCGCAGCCAGAACCGCTGGTAGTCCCCACGTCCCAGCGGGGCCGCGCCAAGCAGCCGGTCATCCGGTCAGCCGGCCTGGCGGCCCCGACCCCCGAACGCCCCGGTCCCTCGTGGATCGGGGCGTCTCGCGTCGGGGCCCCGGAGCCGCGCCGTGCGACGCGCCCGGCGACCGCCCCCCAGGCCGATCAGGTCTGTCCGGCCTGGGACTCGATGACCTCGCGGGCGGTCTGCTCGAGCCAGGACTGGACCGCGAGCTGCTGCTGGGGCTTGAGCTGGTCGATCCGCTTGCGGATCCGCTGGACCCGCTGGGTGACCGCCGCCCGGGAGAGGCTGCGGCGTCGGGCCAGCTCGGCCTTGCTGCCGGCCTCGAGCAGCTCCCGCAGGTAGGCCTCGTCGGCCTCCGAGAGGGGCAGGTCGGGCACGATGCGCACGAGCTGGTCGGGGCGGTCGATGCTGGCGCGGCCGTGGGCATGCTCGGGCCGGACCTCCTCCAGCATCCGCTTCTCCTTGACGCGGCGCTTGATCACCCGCCAGAGGCGGCGATCGGTCACCGTCCGCACGAAGGCGGTCAGCTCGCCCACGCTGTCGCCCCGGAAGGTGGCCAGCGAGCCGGTCATGAGCTGGAGCAGGACGTCGGCCACCACCTCTTCGGCCTCTGAGGGCGCGATGAGGTCGCTGGCGGCGTGGCGGACCACGTGGTGGACCCGGCGCTCCACGTAGCGCGCCAGGGTGCCGAACAGGGCGCGCGCCTCGGGGCTGCGCCGGTCGGCGGTCAGCTGTCGGATCTGTTCACGGAGGGCAGCCATGATCAAAATCCATTGCTGATGGACTCGCCATGACGGGCCTTCATCCAGGTGGGGGCCTGCCGGGCGTCCTCGCAGAGCTCGATGCGCTCGAGGGAGTCCAGGTCGTCGCACGTCTCGACCGGTCCGCCGGAGAGGGCGGCCAGCCAGGCGAGGATGGCGGTCAGCAGGGTGCTCATGAAGCCTCCGGGCGGAGAGGGGCGAGATCGGGGTCTTGGGAGATGCGGGCGTCGAGCTCGCCCAGGAAGTCATCGGGGAGGGCGCGGCGGACCGCGTCGACCAGGCCGCGGGCCTCGTCCTCCTCGCCGAGGCGGATGAGGGTGCACAGCACGTTCCCCAGGTTCTCCGGGGTGCGCTGGCGCTCCATCGCCCGCGTGAAGTAGTCGAGGGCGGCGCCGTACTGGCCCTGCAGGAAGGCCAGCACGCCGCGGTGGCGGTCCACGCTGGCCAGATTCGCCTGCAGGTTGGCCCCGCCGGCGCTGTAGGCGGCCTGCTCCTGCTCGGCGGCCTGGCGCGCCGCCTCGGCGTAGTCGGCCACGCTCGGGTGGGCGGCGATGACGTGCAGGGCCGAGTGGTAGTGGACCTTGTCCAGGCGGCCGTCGCGGTGGAGCGCGTGGGCCAGCTCGCGGAGGGTGGCGGCGTCGGTCTCCGGGTCGGCGAGGCCGCGCCCGATGAGCGCCAGGGCGGGCTGGTAGCGCGCGTCCACCTGGGCCGTCGGCGTGAGGTAGGCCTCACGGTCGACGGTGTCGAGGATGCGGTCGAGGATGGCCTGGACGTTCATGGGTGACCCGGTCGTGAAGGGAGTGTGGCGTCTCGGTGGGGCGTTAACGTCCACGGTCGGTCAACTCTCCCCGCCGTTCTTCACGGCCCGGGAGCGGCGTCGCGGCCCGTCTTCACCCGCGCTGGCCCTCCACGGGGTAGGCTCTCGCCGTGCTGGACGCCCTCCACCGCGCCTTCCACCAGCCCGGCACCCCCGCGTTCCGGTGGGTGGACGGCATCGTGTGGGTGCTCATCGCCATCTCCATCGCCCTCTTCGCGGTGGACCTGGCCTGGCCGGACGCGCCCTACCCCCGGGTCATCGCGTGGGTCGACCTGGTCATCCTGGCCGCCTTCGGGGTGGAGCTGACCCTGCGCGTCCTCACCTGGCGGCCTCCCGACGTGGGCTTCTACGAGCGCTCCCTCCCCGCCGAGATCTGGGCCCAGATCCGCGGGCGCATCGCCTTCCTGCTGCAGCCGCTGAACCTGGTGGATCTCCTGGTGGTCATCTCGGCGGTGCCCGCCCTCCGCGGGCTGCGGGCCCTGCGCCTGCTCCGGCTGGTGCGGGCGGTGCGGCTGTTCCGCTACGCCAACCCCATCACCGACACCATCGCCGCCTTCCGGGCCAACCGGCTGCTCTACCAGGCGGCCTTCACCTTCCTGGGGGCGGTCACCACCGTGGGCGGCCTGTCCCTGTACCTGGTGGAGCGCAACCACAACCCGGGCGTGCAGACCATCGCCGATGGACTCTGGTGGGCGCTCGTCACCCTCACCACGGTGGGCTTCGGGGACATCAGCCCCCAGACCGCCCTGGGCCGTATCGTGGGCGCGGTGCTCATGGTGGCGGGCATGTTCACCCTGGCCCTGTTCGCCGGCATCGTCGGCAACAACCTCCTCTCCGCCATCCTCCGCATCCGCCAGGAGCAGTTCCGCATGAGCAACACGGTCGGACACGTGATCGTCCTGGGCTTCGACGCCGGCTCTCGGCGCCTGCTGGACGCCTTGATCCAGGAGTACGGCGACAACGCCAAGCTCGTGGTCATGGCCGAGGAGGCCCGCCCCGCGGATCTGGCCCACGGCATCGAGTGGGTCCAGGGCGACCCCAAGAAGGAATCCGAGATGGAGAAGGTCCGCCTCGGCCACGCCGGTGGGGCGGTGGTGGTGGGCCGGCGCTCGGTCTCGCCCCAGCAGGCCGACGCCGAGACCCTGCTGACCCTGTTCACCATCCGGGGCTACCTCCATCGCCACCCGGTCTCCCGCCGGCAGCCTCTCTACGTGGTGGCCGAGATCCTCGAGGCGGAGAACGTGGAGCACGCCCGGGCGGCCGGGGCCGACGAGGTCATCGAGACCACCCGGCTCGGCTTCAGCCTGCTGGCCCACGCGGTGGCCGTCCCGGGCACCTCGGTGGTGATGAGCCGGGTCGCCTCGGCCGGGGCCCAGAACCTCTACGTGGGTCAGTGCCCGGCCGAGTACCGGCCCGACTGCACCTTCGGGGAGGTCTTCCACGGGATGCGGTCGCGCGGGGACATGCTCATCCTGGGCCTGCGGGACCCGAAGACCGGCGAGGACCACCTCAACCCGCCCGACCACGTCCCGGTCGGGGGGCGGCAGATCGTCTACCTGGCCGAGAAGCCGCTGCTGGCCCAGACCCCCCGCGAGGGGCGCCCGGCCCCCTCAGCGCCGGCGTCGGCCGAGGAGCCCGCCGAGGACGACCAGGACGAGCGCGCCGCCGGCGCCTGAGGCCGGCGCGGCGTGGCAGCCGCAGCCCCCGGCCCGGATGGCCTCGTCGACCGTGCCCTCCGGGAGCAGGTCGCCCGGTGCGTCGGTGTCCGGCGGGTCCGTGTCGATGGGCGGGAAGTCCTCGTCGCAGGCATCCCCGATCCCATCCCCGTCGAAGTCCCCCTGGTCCGGATTGGCGACCTCCTCGCAGTTGTCCTCGTCGTCGATGATGTCGTCGTCATCCCCGTCGAGCCACAGCGCCCGCAGGGAGCCGCCGCCGGCGTTGGTGTTGCCGAAGCCGCCCCCGTCGAAGCCGGCATCGTAGGCGTAGAAGCCCACCCGGCCGGCGGGGAGCGGTTCGTCGGGCTCGGCGGTGAGCGATGGGTTGCCCTGGAGGTTGGCCACCACCTGGCCGTCGTCCACCACCACCTCCAGATCCACCGCGGACTCGAGCACCTCGACCGGAGCGGTGGCCAGGACCCGCCCGACGCCGCCCTCGACCCGGTAGATGGCCAGCGTGGGCTCGTCCACGCCCTCGAGGGGGGGCGGAGCCGCGTCCCGGGTGACGCCGATCAGGTAGAAGCTGTCGATGCCGTCGTGGGAGACGACCACGCCGACGAAGTCGTCGTCCTCGTTGAAGAGGGTGAGGACGACCTGCTGGTCCTGGAGGTTCGGGCCATTGAGGATCCAGTTGTCGGCTGCCCAGCCGCTCCCGTACCCGTCGCCCCCGTCATCGCCGATGTTCAGATCGGTGGCGGAGAGGGCGAGGCCGCCCGTCGCGAACCACGGATCCTCGCCGAAGCCGGCCTCCCACCCGTCGGTGCCGTCCATGGTGGCGTCGCTCTCCAGGTCGCCGCTGTCGAAGGCGGGGACCGGGGCGGCGTGGGCGAGGAGCAGGGACAGCAAGACCATGGGGACCTCCCGGATGGAAGGGTGCCGCCGGCGGACCGGATTCGCAACCAGGGTTGCGGGGACGTGGGGGCCGGGTGACGGCACGCCCCACCCTGGAGGACCCATGGCCCGCGGCACCTTCTTCAGCGACTTCGAGCTCGGCCACGTCTACGAGACCGGCGGCCGGACCATCACCGAGGCCGACGTGGTGACCTTCGCCGGCCTCTCCGGCGACTACAACCCGCTCCACACCGACCAGACCTTCGCCGAGAAGACGCCGTTCGGTCAGCGGGTGGCGCACGGCATGCTCTCGGCCAGCATCTCGACGGGCATGGCGCAGACCCTCGGCATCTTCGAGGGCACCACCCTCGCGCTCATGGAGCAGACCTTCCGCTTCAAGGCGCCGGTCTTCTTCGGCGACACCATCCGCCTGCGCCTGACCGTCTCCGACAAGAAGCCCAGCTCCAAGGGCGGCAAGGGGGTCGTCACCTTCACGAGCGAGGTGGTGAAGCAGGACGACACGGTGGTGGTCGAGGGGAGCTGGACCGTCCTGTTCCGGGACCGGTAGCGCGCGGCGCGGCTCACCCCTCGGCGGCGTCCCGCAGGGCCTGGATCAAGTCCTCCCGGACCGCCTCGTCGGCCGGGTCGTGGACGTTCAGATCCCACCGGTCGTGGGTGGTGCCGTCGGGCCCCACGATGACCAGCTCGCGCACCGTCCGGGGCGCCCACCGCCCCCACACGTCGTCCTCGGGGGTGTCCTGGAGCCAGGCCAGGGTGTGCCCCTCGGTCATGGCGGCGTTGCCGGATTCGCGGCCGGCCGCGTTGATGCCCAGGACGGTCACGGGCACGGCGGTCTCGCCCACCCGATCCGGCAGGGTGTCCAGGTGGTCCACGTGGGACTGGCACACCGCGCAGTCGGCCCAGCCGAAGTACCAGGCGCTCACGGCGCCAGCGTGGTCGGCGGGCCCGACGCGCTCGCCGTAGCTGGGCGAGCCCGGATTCACGTCCTCGAGGGCGAAGTCGGGGGGTCCGCTGCTGGAGGCGCAGGCGGTCAGGGCCAGGAAGAGGGGCAGGGTACGCATGGTCCCTCCGGGGCGGGGAAGGGCGGGCGGTCAGCGGGCCGTCACCGGGCGAGCAGGGCCTTCAGGCGGGCCTTGAGGGCCGGGTCGGTCCAGGCGGGCAGGACCTCGCCCAGAAAGGCCCGACGTGCCGCTGGCTCGACCGTCGTGGGTGGGCGGAGCGCGGCCTTGGTGGCCGAGTAGGCCGCGCGGGGCAGGCCCTCCAGGTCCGCCAGGACGGCCCGTGCCGCGTCGATCTCGCCCAGCTCGTCCAGCAGGCCCAGCCGGAGGGCCGTGTCCGGGTCCACGAGCTCGGCGCCCAGCAGGACCCGGGCCCAGGATGGGCGGGGCACCTGCCGCCGCAGGATCTCGAGGGTGCGCAGGGGGAACTGCAGGCCGTTGCGCACCTCGTTCAGGCCGATCCGGTAGCGCCCGGGCAGCCCGATGCGCCGGTCGCAGCACAGGGCCAGCACGCAGCCACCGGCGATGGCGTGACCGTTCACGAAGGCCACCGTCGGTCCCGGGTGGTGGTAGAGGGCGCCCACCGTCTCCTCGAGGAGGTCGAGGAAGTCGGTCATGGCCTCGTCGTCCAGGGAGGCCAGCTCCCGCAGGTCGAGGCCCGCCGAGAAGGCGTCGCCGGCGCCGGTCAGCAGGATGGGCGCATCCCCCGCGTCGTGCAGGCGGTCGCGCAGATCGGTCATGAGAGGGGTGGACAGGGCGTTCTTTCCGGGCCCGTCCAGGGTGATCCACACGGCTTCAGCGGCCATCGGGGCCCTCCGGGGCGGGCTCGGGGTCCAGGTCCTCGACGACGGGGGGCAGGTGGGGGTCGAGGCCGCGGAGCCGCCGCACCCCGTTGACGAGGGGCGGGGCGATGAGGACGGCGAGGGCCAGCCGCACGGGCAGGAAGGGCTTGCTCGCCACCCAGGCCCCCCCGATGAGCCCGGCGTTGCCCCCCACGCCCTCGATGGTCACGCCGAGCTTCACCAGCACCACGAGCAGGGTGATGTTGAGGATGTTGAGGAGGATGGCCACACCCACCACCGGCCAGCCATAGCGCTGGACAGCGACCTGGTAGCGGTGCTTGTGGCGGGCCCAGAACCGTTTGAGGGACGCGATCATGGGGGCCGATTAACGCGGTGGGCCTGGTCGGCCCCGGCTCAGCTGGCCGGCGCCCGGACGTGCTCCAGGTACTGCCGCGCCGTGCGGGCGACCATGTCGTCGTCGGCGTGGGCCAGGGCGCGGACCCGACGCACGACCTCGGGGGCGGGGCGCTGCCGGAGCAGGTTGATGCACATGGCGAGGCGCCGGGAGTCCCGCTCGTCGCCCTCGATCCCGCGGTCCAGCACCTCGAGGAAGGGGGCCGGGGTCCAGGCCGCACGGTCTTCCAGGAGCAGGCGCAGGCGGGCCAGGTGGTTGGACCAGGAGACGGCGCCGAGGATCTTGCGGATCTGCGCGTCGTTGGCCTCGGCGACCTCGGGGTCCACATCGACGGTGGGGGCGCGCAGGTCCAGGACGGGCACCGGCTCCTCGAGGAAGGCGATGTCCTCCCAGTCCTCGTGCTCCTGGGGGATCTTCGTCCGCTTGGCGGCCACCAGGGGCTTGACGACCTGCCGGGCGAAGGCGTGGACATCGGGCGAGAGGGCGCCCACCGCCATGACCTTCTGCAGTTCCTCGGCGGCCTCGGCGTGGCTGGGGCGGTCCTCGGGCTCGTAGGCGAGCAGGTGCGCGATGAGTCGGCGCAGCCGCAGGGCGGCGGCCTCGGGGATGTGGGTGAGGCGGAGCCGGTCGAGCTTCTGGGCCAGGCGCTCGGCGTGGTGGCGCGGGTTGAGGGAGAGGGACATGGCCCGGCCGTGGAGCATCTCGTAGAGGATGAGTCCCACCGCGTAGACGTCGGCGCTGGGGGCGTCCTCGGCGCCGTCGAGCCGCTCGGGGGCCATGTAGGCCCGGGTGCCGAGCACCATGCTGACGGTGTGGGATTCCTTGCCGTCGAAGTCGCCGTGGGCCAGCCCGAAGTCCACCAGCTTGAGCTCGCCGTGGATGGTGAGGAGCATGTTGTTGGGCTTGAGGTCGCGGTGGACCAGGCCGAGGGGGCGCGGCGGATCCCCCTGCGGGGTGGACCAGGCGTACTCGAGGGCCTGGTGGGCGGTCATGGCGAGCTGGCAGGCGACCTCGACCGGCAGGCCGCGACCGAGGGTGTCGATGAGGTCGCCCAGGCTGTAGGCCTCGAGCCACTCCATCACCATCACCGGCCGCCCCCACGACTCGTCCAGGCCGTACACCTTGACGATGTGGCGGTGGTCCAGGAGCGAGAGCAGCCGGGCCTCGTCGCGGGTGCGGCACAGGACCCGGGGGTTGTCCAGGTGATCCTCGCGCAGGACCTTGAGGGCCACGATCCGGCGGTCGTTGCGCAGGTCGCGGGCCTTGACGACGGTGCCGTAGGCGCCCGTGCCCTCCACGTTCAGCAGCTTGTAGGCCATGCCGACTCCCGCGCGCCGCCGGAGGTGCAACATGGGCGCTGCCGCTCGCCGGTGCAAGCACGGTTCGGCGCTCCATGCGGCCGGGGTGGCCCGATCAGGGCCAGGGCGGCCAGCCCTCGGCGATCCGCGCGGGCATCCGGAGGGCCTCCGCCACCCAGATGACCGCCACCAGCGGCACGTAGGCGATGCGCATGAGGGAGAGGGCCCGGGTGAGGGGGCTCTGTTCGTTGAAGAGCTCGAGGGTGAGGAGGGCGGAGCTGGCGGCGGCGGCGGGGGGC
>CAZPJM010000188.1:0-9335 GCA_964586865.1 uncultured Enterobacteriaceae bacterium | reverse complement strand
ATCTGGGGCCACCGGGTTCCCGAGACGCCCGGGGCCGCGCCGCCGCGGCGGGAGGTCCCGGGCCCGCCCGAGGACCTGGCCGAGCGTCTCTTCGACCTCTCCATGGCCCTCTCCGAGGCCGTCGATGGCAACGATGCCTGCCGTCGCGCCCTGGACCTGTGCCTCCAGCTCGTCCCCTGCGAGGCCGGCAGCGTCCTCCGCGGCGAGCTCAACGATGCGGCCCTCACCTTCGTGGCGGTGGCCGGGCCGGCCGCCGACCAGCTCCTGGGCCGCACCCTCCCCTTCGGCCGCGGCATCGTGGGGGCCGCCTTCGACCTGGGGATCCCCATCGTGGTGGACGACGTCCACGAGGATCCGCGCCACGCCTCCGACGTGGATCGCGAGACGGGTTTCCGCACCCGGGCGGTGCTCTGCGTCCCCGTGCAGGGCCGCGACCAGTACCATGGGGTCGTCCAGCTCCTGAACCCCATCCCCGGCCGGTTCGCGGACTGGCAGCGCGACGCGGTCGACCAGCTCGCTGCCTCGCTCGCCAGCACCCTCGACGGCACCGCGCGCTGAGCCTCCGGAGGCCCGATGCACTGGTCCGAGCAGCCCCTCGACATCGACGGTCCCACCGCCGCCCTCATCGCCGCCGGCATGCGCGCCGTGGCCCGGGCCGATGGCGACATCCACCCCCAGGAACTCGCCCTCATCGACGCCTTCGAGGCGGATCTCCCCCAGGGCGGGCTGCCCCATCCCCACACGGCGCTCGCCACCCGCGATCTCCGTGCCGCCTACGTCCGCTCGCTCGTGATGGTGGCGCTGGCCGACGGGGCCATCTCGGAGGTCGAGCGCGAGGTCATCGGGCGGCTGGTGGGCGAGCTCGGGGTCGACGAAGACGAGCTCGAGACGCTGATCGAGGACGTGAAGCGCTGGTTCCTGGACCGCTTCCGGGGGGTGACCGTCTTCCGGGATGCGGTGGCGTCCATCGCCCAGGACCTGGGCCTGGACCCCGCCACCGTGC
The DNA here is from genome assembly GCA_964586865.1 of uncultured Enterobacteriaceae bacterium. Lineage (GTDB taxonomy): Bacteria > Myxococcota_A > UBA796 > UBA796 > REDI01. The sequence goes on along the minus strand of CAZPJM010000188.1, from coordinate 8,332 downwards.
CCGCCGCCGTGGGCGATGGGGTGGACGACGCGGTCTGATCCGCCGACCCGGGGGAGCCTCGCGGGGCTGGAGCCGGCCCGGCGTACCTGGATCCGACGCCGCTGGGCGGCGCTGCGGCCGGCTCTGGGCGAGAGCCCGCGTGAGGCCTGGGCCCGGCGCCAGATCCGCGACGCGCCGCTGGGGGACGACCTGCTGGAGGACGGCGGGCCCCTCGACACCGCCGGCCCGGCCACCTCGCTGGACCGGGCCCGCGGCAAGGCGGCCCGGGCCCTGGCGGGTCAGGTCTTCACCCCCCAGGACGTGGCGGACCTCATGGCCGCCCGCCTCCCGGCCGAGCTCCCGGGTCCCGTCCTGGACCCGGCGTGTGGCGATGGCCGACTGCTGACGGCGGTGGTGCGGGCCCGCCTGGGCATGGGCGCGCCCCTCGACCGCGCCCTCGAGGCGGTGGTGGGCTGGGACGTGGACCCGGTCGCCGTCCTGTCGGCGCGCCTCTCCCTGGTGGAGCTGGCCCTGGAGACCGCCGAGGGCGGGCCCCTGCCGCCGCTGGCCCTCTCGCCGCGTGATGCCCTCGCCGATGCCCGCGACCCCGAGGCCGGCTTCGGCGCGGTGATCGCCAACCCCCCCTACCTGGAGGCCAAGCGCATGGCGTCGCGGCAGCCGGCGCTGCGGGAGCGGCTGCGGCGGGCCCTCCCCACCCTGGTGGGGGCCTGGGATCTCTACCTGGCCTTCGCCGCCCTGGCCCTCCGCCGGGTCGGCCCAGGGGGCCACGCGGTGCTGCTGCTGCCCAACAAGATCCTCCAGGCCCGCTACGCCGCCCGGTTCCGTCGGGCGGTCCAGGACGGCCGCGACGGCTGGCGCCTGGCGGGCGTGGTGGATCTCTCCCGGGCCGAGCCGCGCCCCTTTCCCGGCACCGGCGTCTACCCCGTCATCCTCCACCTGGTCCGGGACGGAGCCCGGCGCCCCTGGGTCGCGGCGCGGGTCGACCGGCGGCCCGCCCCGGCCGAGCCCCCGGCCACCCGGGTGGGGCCCGACGAGCTGGACCGGCTGGGGGGCGAGGCGCCGTGGTTCGTGCCCCGGCGGACCTGGCCCCGCCTGTCTCCCCTGCTGGACGGCCCCCGTCTGGGCGAGGTGGCCGCGGTCCGGAGCACCTGCTCCTTCCACGCGCGGGGCCTGCGGGAGCGCTTCGTCACCCGGGAGCGGCCGGAGGGTCCGGGCGTCCACCCCTACCTGGGTGGCCCCTCCCGCACCCGCCGCACCGAGGTGGACTGCTTCCGCATCCGGTGGGCCGGCTGGTGGATCCGCCACGACAACGAGACCCTCCGGCGGGACCATGGCAACGCGCTCCCCCCCCTCGAGACCTTCCTGCGCCCCAAGGTGGTGCTCTGCCAGCACGGCCGACGCCTGCGCCCGGCCGCCGACCGGGAGGGGCGCTTCGTCACCAAGGATGTCTACCCGGTGGCCTTCCCCACCGACCTGGCGCTGGAGCTGGACGCCCTGCTGGCGGTGCTGGCCAGCACCGTGGCCACCGCCCTCTACAACACGGTCTTCCACGGCATCACCTGCGGATCGGACACCCTGCACTACCTGCCCATCCACCTGGTGCGGCTGCCCGTGCCGCCCCCCGACCACCCGGCGCTCCGGGAAGCGGCCGCGGCGGCGCGGCGGCTCGAGGGGGAGGGGCCTCCGGACGGCGCGACCTGGGCGGCGCTGGATCGGGCGGTGGCGCGGGCCTACGGCCTCGACCCCGCCTGCCTGCCGGCCCTGGTGGCCGAGCACCTTCTGCGGGTGGGGGCGGCGCGCCCGGACCCCGCGGCCCATCCGGCGGGCGATGGTTCCGGCGACGAGGGCGCCGCGCCCGGGTGATCAGCGGACGATGGCCAGGGGGGCCAGGGCCTCGCTGGCGCGGACCTCGTCCTCGGCCTCGACGAGCAGGCCATGATCCACGCACCAGGCCAGGCAGCGCTCGGCGTGGGCCTCGCCGCACCGGGTCAGGCGGGCACCCAGGGAGCCCTCGGTGACCTCGGCCCGCATCATGCCGTCGAGGCTGCGCTCACGCAGGTCGCGCAGCACCAGGTAGCCGAAGGCCAGGGGGTGGGGGGCGCCCCGGGCGGCGGCGAGGCTGCGGTGCTGGCCCGTCCCCCGGGTGTCGAGGGTGCCGATCCCCTCCATGGCGCCGAGCAGGACGGTCCGGGTCTTGCGGAGGGACTCGGCCGAGTCCGTCTCCAGGTGCTCGGCGACCAGGGCCTCCACGTCGGCCAGGGGGATGTCCTGGTCCGGGCGCTCCAGGGCCGGCGCCACCAGGGCCTCGACCGCCAGGAGGGTGAGGGGATGGGAGAGGGCCCACTGGACGTCCACCAGGTCGATCTGGCCGAGGGCCGGGCCCCGGTCGTAGACCGAGAGGAAGAGTCCCGGCGCGATGGCGCCGTCGTCGGACCACTCCAGGAAGCCCTCGCGCAGCAGGCGGACCAGCTCGCGCCGTCGGGCCACCGACAGGTCGGGCAGGGCGTCGTGGCAGGCCGCGGTCCAGGCGTCCCGGTCGAGGCCGGGCTCGGCCAGGGCCAGCAGGGTGTGGGCATCATCGAGATTGAGCGTACGGGTCCAGCTCTTCACGGCCAGCGTCCCCTCGGGCGATGACGCCGACCCTAGCCGATGCGGACGGACGGTGCCGGCGCGTCCGGTGCACTCCGTGTAGAGTGACGCCCGCTCGCAAGGAGGGCCGGGGTGCGAATCCGCCAGGCGGTGGCAGGAACCCACGCGGGAGCCGTGCGCTCCTTCAACGAGGATGCGGTCCTCCGGCTGGGGCGGGTGCCCCTGTACGCCATCGCCGACGGCATGGGTGGACCCGGCGCCGGAGACGTGGCTGCCCAGGTCTCCCTGGATGTCATCAAGCGTCACGCCATGGCCATACGCGACCGGAACACGGCGGTGGCGCGGGCCCGGACCCCCGAGAACCGGCGCGCCCTCCACAAGACCTTCGAGACGGTCTTCAACCGCGCGAGCCGCCACATCCGCGAAGAGGCGGCCCGCCGCGACCAGAGCGTGATGGGGGCGAGCCTGGTGCTGGCCACCGTGGTGCACGAGTACGCCTACGTCTGCCACATCGGCGATGCCCGGGCCTACCTCTTCCGCGGTGGCTCCCTCCAGCGGCTCACCGAGGATCACACGCTGGCCGAGCTCAAGCTCCGCCGCGGGCGGATCACCCGAGAGGAGTACCAGAACCACCCCGAGCGCCACGTCCTCTACCAGTCCCTCGGCGCGCCCTTCGAGCTCGACGTGGATCTGGCCGAGGTGCGCCTCGAGCACGGCGACATCCTGCTGCTCTGCTCGGACGGGGTGGTCGGGGCCCTCGACGACGAGGCCATCGCCCGGGGCATCGCGCCGGAGGACCTGAACAACAGCCTGCGCGGGCTGCTGCGGAGCTGCATCCAGGCCCGGTGCGCCGACAACATCAGCGCCGTCCTGCTGGGCATGGAGGGGGATGCCCCCACCGAGGTGGCCGCCCGCGAGGAGGTCCCCACCAACCCGCGGGGCACCGCGCCCGTGGCCGAGCCCCCGTCCATCGAGGTCCGCGGCACCCTCTTCGCGGGGCTCTCCCCCGATGAGCGCCGGGTGGTCGCCCCCTACCTCGAGGAGCGCCGGTACAGCGATGGCGATCGGATCGTGGCCGAGGGCGACACGGCCGATGCCCTGCACGTGCTGGTGGCGGGCCGGGTCGAGGTGACCCGGGCCGGCGTCCCGCTGGGGGAGCGGACCGAGGGCGTGCTGGGCGAGCTGTCCTTCGAGCGGGATGCGCTGCAGATCGCCCGGGTCGAGGCCCGCTCTCCCTGCATCACCCTGGTGCTGACCCGCGACCGCTTCCGCGCCCTGCTGGCGGAGCACCCGGCCGTGGCCGCCCGGGTGGCCATGGGGGTGGCCGACGCCGGCGCCGAGCTCACCCGCCGGCTGGGAGAGCGCCTCGGTGCGGTGGCCCGCGCCCTCGAGGGGCACTCGGGCTGACCGGCCGGGCGCGGGGCGCCCCGCGACCCTACCGCCGCCAGCGACCCGCGGTGGCCTGCACCAGGGCACGGACCCGGTCCGGATCCACCGGGGCGGTGAGGACCCCGTCCCGCTTGAGCCAGGTCCCCACGATGGCGCCGTCGGCGTGGGGACAGAGCTGGGGCGCGCGCTCGGGGGACAGGCCCGAGGCCACCAGCACCGGGGTCTCGCCGGCGTGGTGGCGCACCGCCTCGAGGAAGGCCGCGTCCACCGGCTGCCCGGTGGCGGGCCCGGTGACCAGGACCGCATCGGCCCGGCCTCGGTGCACCAGATCGCCGACCTCCTCGCCCAGCGGCCGCGCGGCGAGGGGGGCCGCATGCTTGACCGAGACGTCGGCCAGGATGGCCACGTGGGGGATGCCGAGGGCGGCGCGGCGCCGCAGGGTGTGGAAGGCCTCGCCCTGGAGCAGGCCCTGGTCGGTCACCGCCGCGCCGGTGTGGACGTTGATCCGCACGAAGGCGGCCCCGGTCACGGCAGCCACGTCGAGGGCGGCGCGGGCGTCGTTGCGGAGCACGTTCACCCCCACCGGCAGGCCGGTGCGGCCGGCCTCGGCGGCGGCCAGGGCCAGGGCGGCCACGTGGGCGGGAGGGGCCGGATCGTCGGCGGTGCCCCGCGCGAAGGGGGCCGAGCCCAGGTTCTCGACGAGCAGGGCGTCCACGCCGCCCTCCTGCAGGGCCCGGGCGTCCCGACGCACCGCCTCCAGGAAGGGCTCGCGGGCGGGGGCCGGATCGCCGGGGAGCGGCGGCAGGTGGATCACGCCGACAAGGCCGCGTGGAACCGGCATGGAGCCTCCGGGGGGTCAGTCGAAGCGCAGGTAGAGGTCGCCCACCCGGTAGACCACGCCCGGCGTGGGGCCGTCCAGGGCCTCGTCCTCGGTGAGGCGGGTCCAGGTGCGGGTCCGTCGGTCCCGGCGCTCGAGGGGCCCTCGCAGGTGGAAGCGCGCCCCGTGGCCGGTGGCCTCGAGGTGCACCGCGGCCCGGCGCGGGCTGGCCACCCACTCGCCCGAGGCCGTGAGGCAGGCGCGGGCGTTGCGGTAGAAGCCGCGCCGCCCCCGGGGCTGCTCCCGCAGGACCAGCGCCGAGGCCCGCTGGAGCTTGCGCTCCGATCCGGCGATGCGGACCGTGGCGTCCGGGTCGAAGTCGTGCCCCCGGAGGAAGCCCAGCACCACCAGGGCGAGGAGGATCAGGGCCAGCAGGGCCCCGATCCAGGGGCCCCAGCAGGGCCAGAAGCCCGCGGCCGCCACCTGGGCCCGGACGGGCAGCCCCAGGTCCACCGGCGTGGCACGCGGGTGGGTGCCGGCCAGGCGGATGGTGGCGTCCACCCCGACCTCGCCGCAGCATCCCGGGGCGGTCAGGCAGATCCGCCAGGCATCGGCGGTGGCGTCCTCGGTCGGGGCGCCCGTGGCGTCGAGGGGCGTGGCGGCCAGCACCACCTCCTCCGGCACCCCCTGGAAGGTGGGGGTGAGGGAGAGGTCGGCGGGATGCTCCCCCACGATCCGCACCGTGCCGCACCGCTCGGTGGGCCCCGTCTCGGCCGACCACGCGCCCAGGTCCAGGGCGGGCGGGTCCAGGGCGAGGTCCAGCTCGAGGGGCTCGGTCAGGGTCAGCCGCCCACGGGTGCGCTCCTCCATCCAGTCGTTGCGGAACACCACCTCGAAGGGCACCTCGGTGCCGGCAGGCTCCGCGGGGAGGGGCAGGTCGAGCTGGAAGGTGCCGTCGGGGGAGGGGAGGAGGGCCAGGGACCGCTCGCCCACCTCGACCCGGGCCTCGAAGCCGTCCTCCTCGAAGAAGCGGGCGTCGTCGAAGCGCTCCCCGCGCCAGGACAGCCACGCCCGCAGGGGCGCCGTGCCCCCGGAGGGCCCGCGGGCCGGGGCCTCGACCCGGGCGTCCAGGTCGTAGCGCAGGATGACCCCGAAGGTGGCAGGCCCACGGGCCCGCTCCAGCGTGAGGGTGGCCCGGCCCTCGGTCTCGGGATCGTGAGGCAGGCGCCACGCCGCCCAGTGGGTGAAGGGCCGGCGGCATCGGGCGCAGCCATTGTCGCCCTCGACCTTGGGGGCGGCCGGGCCGTCATCGGTGGTGAGCCGGGCGGTCAGCGGGCCGGTGGGCTCCCGGCCGGCCACCACCACCATGACCTCGGTGACGTAGCGGCCGATGCGGAAGCTGCGGGACTCATCGGGGGCCAGGGTGCCGGTGAGCGCCTTGCTCCCGAGCACGCCGGCCCAGGCGCGGGTGAACTCGTCCACCAGGTCCGCGGCGTCGTCCACGCGCCGGTAGCTGCCCTCCGGGCCGGCGAGCGGACGCAGGAAGCGGGCCGCGCCTTCCACCGCCGTGTCCGGGTAGGCGGCGGGGAGCAGGCCCAGGCTCACCACGTCGAACAGGGGAGCCTGCCCGTCCGGGGCGAGCAGGGCGCGGCCCTCCTCGGGGGCGTTCAGGTCGGTGGGCGCGCCATCGGAGAGGAACACCAGCAGACGGTCCACCCGGGGCGAGCGGGTGAGCTGCTCCCGGGCCGCCTCCAGGGCCGGACGGTACGGCGTGAAGTGGAGGAAGGGGATCTCGCGGATGGCGTCGGGCGCGCCCCCGGGGACGGGGCGGCTGTGCATCGAGATCAGGGTGAAGCGATCCTCGGTGTCCCGGGTGAGGGCCTCGAGGAGGAGGGTGCCCAGGATGGCGCGCCGGTCCGGATCGGCAGGGGGGAGGCCCCGATAGCTGCCGATCATGGAGCGGGAGGTGTCGAGCACCACCACCACCTCGGTCCCGTCGGCCGCACGCGCCCCGTGGCCCGGCCAGCCCAGGGCCACCGCGGCCAGCAGCACGGCCGCCAGGAGCCGGAGGCGCCTCACCGCGGGGCCTCGGGGGGATCGGGCGGCGGCGGGCTCTCGGGGGTGCCGTTGAGCCACCAGACCGCCACCACCACCGCGGCGATCACCAGCAGCAGCGAGGCGACCACCACCCCGAGGAAGGCGCGCTGCGGGGGGGCGGGCTCGGGGGCCTCGGGCAGGTCGGGCGCGTTCCGATCGTCCGTGGGCTCGACCGCCGGAGCCTTGGTCTCGACCGTGTCCAGCAGGGGGTCCTCGGGGGGGCCGGGCAGGTCCGGGTGCTGGCCCGGCGCCCCGCGACCCGCCGGCACGGTGGGCGTGTCGGGGCGGGGCAGGGCCGCCGTGACCGCCCCGTAGACCGCCGCCACCACGGTGACGTTGTCCTCGGTGCCCCGATGGAGCGCCTCCTGGATCAGGGTGCGGACGATGTCCTCGGGCGAGCCTCCCGCCACCGCCAAGGCCAGATCCGGATCGGAGAGCACGTCCGAGATGCCGTCGCTGCACAGGACGAGGGCATCGCCCGGCTCCAGGTGCCAGGGCCGCTCCAGGGTCTGGGGATCCACCGGCGGATCGGTGCTCGGCTTGCCCCCGAGGCAGCGGGTCACCACGTGGGCGATGGGGGAGTCGGCCGTCCGCCCGGGGTTCATGGCGCCCACCGCCACCAGCTCCTCCACCAGCTTGTGGTCGGTGGTGCGCGCCAGGACGCGGCCGCCGCGCACGTGGTAGGCGCGGGCATCGCCGGCCCAGGCCACGAAGGCGCGCCCATCGTCCACGTGGGCCACCACCGCCGTGCACCCGGGCTTGCCCGGGCCGGGATCCACCAGGGCCCGGCGCAGGTGCTGGTCGGCCTCGACCAGGGCCGCGCGGAGGATGCTGTGGGGTCCTCCTCCGGCCAGGAGGGGCCCCAGCACGTCGATGGCCATGCGGCTGGCCTCGGCCCCGCGACCCATCCCGCCCATCCCGTCGCAGACCAGCAGGACCTGGCCGCCGGCGGGTGTGGCGTGGAGCCACCAGGCGTCCTCGTTCTCGTCGCGTGGACCGGCCTGGGAGTCGGCCGCGCAGTCGAGGCGGATCATGCGGGCTCCTCGACCAGGGTGAACGCGATGTCGGGGCCGAGGGACAGGGTGGCCCCGGGCGACAGGCGGCGTCGCTCCCCCGGGTCCAGGGGTTGGCCGTCGACCGCGACGCCGTGGGCCTCGGCGGTGAGCACCACACCCCCGGAAGGGAAGCGCTCCAGCCGGGCGTGGCGCGGCGCGACGCTGGGGTGGTCCACCCGGAGGTGACAGGCCGGGTCGCGGCCCAGGCGCACCACCGGGCCGGGGAGGGAGACCGGGGGACCGGGGGGGGAGGTGGGGGCCAGGACCAGCGACGGGAGCGGACGGGTCGACGGGTCCGGCGCCTGCTGCGGGGGGCGGGCGGGTGGCGCTGCGGGCGGTCAGGGTGCGTTTCGGTGTCGCCGCTACCCCAGCTAAGAAGTCGTCA
>CAZPJM010000187.1:0-9469 GCA_964586865.1 uncultured Enterobacteriaceae bacterium | reverse complement strand
ACGATATCGTTTCACGTGACTGGAGTTCAGACGTGTGCTCTTCCGATCTCCCGGCCGTGGCCCGGCGCGCCGTGTGGTGTGCATCCCCGCGAGGGGGATTCTCCCGGACGCGCCCCGCGGGCGGGGCACGGCCTCCCACCTCGATGATTCCAGCGCTGGCAGCGGCCCTCGGGCCGAACCGGGCGCCCTGCGGAGCGCGGCCTCCCGCTGCCCCCCGGGCGCCCCGGGGTGGGCACAGGTCCGTCACTCGTCTACACTCCCGGCTGACATCGACTTGACCCTTCGTGGGTCCCGTGGACGGATGGAGACACCCATGCGGCACCTCGCCCCGCTCATCCTGCTCGCCATGACCGCCTGTGGCCCGACCGACGCCGACGGCGACGGCGTGCCCGCCTCGATGGACTGCGACGACGCCGACGTGGCGGTCTTCCCCGGCGCCAACGAGGTGTGCGATGGCAAGGACAACGACTGCAACGGCGTGACGGACGACGACTACGCCCGGGGCGGTCAGATCTTCTTCCTCGACCGCGACGGTGACGGCTTCGGGGTGTGGGAGCAGGCGCGGGTCCAGTGCGCCGCCCCGGTCGGCTACGTCTCCAACCCCGACGACTGCGCCGACGACGACGCCACGGTCTACCCGGGCGCGCCCGAGTTCTGCGACCGCATCGACCAGGACTGCGACAACGCCGTCGACGAAGACGCGGTCGATGCCGTGGCCTACTACACCGACTTCGACCAGGACGGCTACGGCGGCCTGGACCAGGTCCGCTTCGAGTGCGAGCAGCCCGAGGGCTTCATCACCGTGGGCGGGGACTGCGATGACTTCGAGAGCCTGATCAACCCCCAGGCCGTCGAGCGGTGCGACCTCATCGACAACAACTGCAACGGCATCGTCGACGAGGGCGCCTCGGTGGACGCCACCATCTGGTACGCCGACAAGGACCGTGACGGCTTCGCCGACCCCGACGACACGGTCGCGTCCTGCTACCAGCCCGAGTACTACTACCCGCCTGATCTGGCGACGGACTGCAACGACGCCGACGATGCGGTCAACCCCGGCGCCCGCGAGGAGTGCTACGACGGCATCGACAACGACTGCGACGGCTCCGGCAACCAGTGCGACTTCGGCAACTGGACCAGCGAGGACGACGCCGTCGCCGAGTGGACCGGTCCCAACAACTTCGCGGACATGGGCGAGGACGTCGACTTCGTGGGCGACGTGAACGGGGACGGCTTCGACGACATGATCTTCGGCGCCCGGGACATGCGGGCGAGCGGCGTGTGCGTGACCTCCTTCGGCTACTGCGGCGGTGCGGTTCTCGTCTTCGGCGGCGAGGGCCTCGAGGGCTCCTTCACCGCCTCCGACGGGGTCATGTTCTCGGCCAGCAACACCTACGACTACCTGGGCGACACGGTGGACGCGGCGGGCGACCTGGACGGCGATGGCTTCGCGGACCTGGCCATGGGGGCCTACAGCCACGACTACAACGGCAGCGGCTCCGGGGCTGTGTTCATCGTCTACGGCGGCGAGGACTACGCGCCCGGCAGCGTCCTCGACGTGGATGCCAACCTGCCCTTGCTCTTCGGCGAGGAGTCCTTCGACGACCTGGGCTACGCCGTTGGCGGCGTGGGTGACATCGACGGTGACGGCTTCGACGACCTGCTCATGGGGGCCACCGACGGCGACAACCCCTCGGGCGACGACACCGGCGTCGTCTACGTGCTCCCGGGCAGCCGGGAGCGGGTCGTCTTCCAGGGCGTGGACAGCCTGCCGGGCTTCTACGGCGAGGCACGCTTCGACGACTACGGCCGGGGCTTCGGCGGCAACGCCTTCGCGGGCGACGACTTCGACGGCGACGGCTTCCAGGACCACGTCTCGGCCGCCATCTACCACGATCCCCGCGGTCGCTCGAGCGCCGGTCGGGTCTACATGGTCTACGGCGAGGGGACGCGGCCCTCCGGCCGCGCCAACATCGGCGAGGTCGCCGATGCCACCATCTCGGGCGAGGACACGTTCGAGTACGCCGGCTCCACCCTGGCCTCCGTCGGCGATGTGAACGGGGATGGCTACCCCGAGCTCCTCGTCGGCTCCTACGGCTACAACTCCTACCGGGGGTTGTGCTCCATCTTCTTCGGGGGTGCCGAGCGCCTCGACGGCGACATGGCCCTCTCCAGCGGCGACATCACGGTCCAGGGCCCGAGCAACTCCGTCTACATGTGTGGCTTTGGCGGCACCGGAGCCGACCTGGATCGCGATGGCTTCAGCGACCTGGTCCTGGGCGCCCAGGGCGCCGACCAGTCCACCTCGGGCTCCACCATCTTCAATAATGGCCTGGTGCTCCTGTACGCGGGCGGGCCGGACCTCGCGGGGGAGCTCTCTCTCGACGATGCCACCGGGGTCATGCGCCACGGCACCTCGGGCGCCAACTTCGGCGAGGCCTTCCCGACCCGCCGCGGCGACGTCAACGGCGACGGCTACGACGACATGGTGGTGAGCGCCCCGGGCACCAACAGCTCGGCCGGCTCCGCGTACCTCTACCTCGGCGTGGGCTTGTGATCCGTTTCGTGGCCTGACCGCACCGACCCTCTCCACGGGGCCTGCCCCCGAAGACACCGCCTCTCTCGACGGAGTCCTCATGAACCCTCGTCTCCCCCTTCTCGCTCTCGCCCTGCTCGTGGCCTGTGGGCCCAGCGACGAGGACCTCGACGGCTTCGTGTCCGATGTCGACTGCAACGACAACGACAACCTGACCTATCCCAACGCCGTCGAGATCTGCGACGGGATCGACAACGACTGCAACGGCGTGGTCGATGACGACTACGCCACGGGCGGCGTGGCCTACTACGTGGACAGCGATGGCGACGGCTACGGGGTCGCGCGCCTGGTCCGCACGGCGTGCACGGCCCCCGAGGGCTTCGTGGCCAACGCTGACGACTGCGACGACGACAACGGGGACATCCACCCCGCCGCCGACGAGATCTGCAACGCCCTCGACGACAACTGCAACGGCAGCATCGACGACGACGCCGTCGACGCGCCCACCTGGCATGCCGACTACGACCAGGACGGCTTCGGCTCCGCCACCCTGGTGCGGCGCGAGTGCGAGGCCCCTCCCGGCTACATCGCCGACGCGGACGACTGCAACGACTTCGACGTCTTCGTCAACCCGGCGGCCGACGAGACCTGCGATCGGGTCGACAACGACTGCGATGGCACCATCGACGAGCCCGACGCCATCGACGCCCGCCAGTGGTACCTGGACGCCGATGCCGACGGCTTCGGCGACGCCACCATGCCCACCACGGCCTGCTTCCAGCCCGACGGCTACGCGCCCTTCGACTCGGACTGCAACGACGCCGATGCGCGCATGAACCCCGGCATGGACGAGATCTGCCGGGACGGGGTGGACAACAACTGCAATGACAGCCTGGATCAGTGCACCGTCACCGCATGGGAGTCGGTCGAGGATGCCTCGCTCACCTGGACCGGCACCGGCAGCAGCTCCTACCTGGGCTACTCGGCCGAGGTCGTCGGCGACATCAACGGCGACGGCTACGAGGACCTGGTCATGGGGGCCTACCGCGAGACGGGCACGACCTCCTGGGCGGGCCAGGCCTACCTGGTCTACGGCAACGAGGACTACGAGGTCGGCAGCGAACGGGTCGCGCGCAGCGAGATCTCCTTCGATGGCACCTGCTCCTTCTGCTACGCGGGGCGCGACATGGCTCGCGCCGGCGATGTGAACGGCGACGGCTTCGACGACTTGCTGGTGGGTGCCTACGGGGCGAACTCCTACCGCGGCCGTACGTACCTGATCTACGGCAGCGCCGATCCCCTCGAGGGCGGCGCCCTCACCCGGCACCCCTACTGGGAGGGCCCCACCACCTCGGACTACCTGGGCTACTCCCAGGGCCCCGCCGGCGACCTGGACGGGGATGGCTACGACGACTTCATGGCGGGCGCCAGCCGGGCTGGCAGCTCCCTCCGCGGGCAGATCTACCTGGTCTATGGGCAGGCCGACGCCTTCACCGGCAGCACCACCGCCACCGACGCCGACGCCTACTGGGAGGGGCCCTCGTCCTTCGCCTACATGGGCGACGACAACACGCTCGGCGAGGGCGCCGACTTCGACGGCGACGGCTTCAGCGACATGATCATCAGCGCCTACCGGGCCAACACCAGCGGCGGCACCTACGCCGGTGGGGCCTGGGTGGTGTGGGGCGAGGCCACCCGCCCGGCCGGTGCCCAGAGTCTGAGCAGCCTCACCAGCCACTTCCACGGCGAGTCGAGCTTCCAGTACGCCGGCTCCGGCGTCGGCGCGGTCGGCGACCTGAACGACGACGGCTACATGGACATGGGCGTCGGCTGCTACGGCTGCGCCAGCTACAACGGGACCCTCAACATCTACCTGGGGGGCACCACCCGCCCCGGTGAGCTCGGCATGAGCGACTCCGACATCACCATCCAGGGCCTGGGCCGCGCCTACCTCGGTCGCTACGCGCCGACCCATGGCGACTTCGATGGCGATGGCATCGATGACGTGGCCATCGGCGGCTACTTCGCCTCGGTCGACGGCGGGACCTACAACGGCACCCTCCACGTCCTCACCGGCGAGGCGGGCCTTGTCGGCGACTTCAACGCCACCGACGGCGACCTCTCGACGATCGTGAACGGTCCCGCCAACGAGCGCTTCGTCTACCTGGGTCGTGGCGTCGGCGCCGGCGACTTCAACGGCGACGGCTTCGACGACCTGGTGGCCGGCGCCTACGGCCTGAACTCCTATCGCGGCGAGTCGTACCTCTTCGAAGGCACCGGCCTGTAGGCTCTTTTCTCCTCCTCCCTCGGACGGACCCGTCCGCCCTCCCCGGAAGGACCCCATGAAGCATCTCACCTCCCTGTTCGCCCTCGCCCTCCTCGCTGGCTGCGGCGCCTCCGACAATGACGGCGATGGTCGTGACCAGACCCGGGACTGCGACGATGACAACGTCAACGTCTACCCCGGGGCCATGGAGTTCTGCGACGGGCTCGACAACGACTGCAACGGGGTGATCGACGACGGTCACGCGGTCGATGCGGTGGTGTTCTTCCTGGACAACGACGGGGATGGCTACGGCACCGCCGAGTCGGGCTCCGCCACGGCCTGCGCGGACGTGGGGCTCGAGGGCTACGTGGCGGACGCCTCGGACTGCGACGACGACGACCCCGACGTCTACCCGACGGCGCCGGAGCTGTGCAACCGGGTCGATGACAACTGCAACGGCGCGGTGGACGACGATCCGGAGGACGCCCCCACCTGGTACGCCGACTTCGACGAGGATGGCTTCGGGAGCCGGACCCTCCTGCGTCGCCAGTGCGAGGGGCCCGCTGGCTGGATCAAGGTGGGCGGCGACTGCAATGACTTCGACCGCTTCGTCAGCCCGGATGCGCTGGAGTTCTGCGACCGGATCGACAACGACTGTGACGGCGTCGTCGACGAGCCCGACGCCGAGGACCACCGGGTCTTCTACCGGGATGACGACGGCGACGGCCACGGCAACGCGGATCGTCCCATCGATGCCTGCTACCTGCCCGATGGCTACGCCGAGCTCGACGACGACTGCAACGACGATCCGGCGGCCAGTGGTGGGCTCCAGACTCCCGGCACCGAGGAGATCTGCCGCGATGGGCTGGACAACAACTGCGACGGCGACGGCAACCAGTGCTGGTACACGGACTGGACGACGGTGGACAAGGCCGTGCTCAAGGTCGAGGGCCCCAACAACAGCGCCTACCTGGGCTACGCGGTCGAGAACGCCGGCGACGTGAACGGCGATGGCTACGACGACCTGACCATGGGGGCCTACCGCTCGAGCGCCTCGTCCTTCTACGGCGGGGCCGGCTACCTGCTCTACGGGGCGGCAGACGGCACCTGGACCGAGCGCGAGATCGCCTCCGAGGACCTGCCGCACTGGGGCCTCGACAGCTCCTACGACTACCTGGGGCGCCACGTCAGCGGCGTGGGGGACATCGACCGCGACGGCTACAGCGACTTCGCCATGGGGGCCTACGCCTACGATGGCTCCAGGGGCTTCAGCAGCGGTGGCGTGGTGCTGGTGTACGGCAAGCGGAGTGACTTCGACGCCGAGCTGGTCAACGCCGAGACCGATGGCGGGGTCATCTTCGAGGGTCCGGGCAGCTCCATCTACCTGGGCGCCACCATCGCCCCGGCGGGCGACGTCAACAGCGATGGCTTCTCCGACGTGCTCATGGGCGGCTACCTCTACCGCCACGACGGCAACTACGGCGCCGGGAGCATCTGGGTCGTGCCCGGTTCCGGCAACCGCTACGAGGACATCGTCGACATCAGCGCGTTCGGTCAGCTCGTGGGCAAGGAGGCCTACGACTACGTGGGCGGGTTCGGCGGCTCCGTGGACTCGGGCGATGTGGACGGCGACGGGCGCGTCGACCTCTTCGTCGGGGCCTACGGTGCCAACGGCTACACCGGGGCCGTGTACGGACTCTACGGGACCGGCTCGGGCTACACCGGCGTCAACGTCCTCGAGGACATGCACAGCATCAAGTACGCCGGTGACGCCACCTTCGACTACATGGGCTACTCGGCCACGGTCCCCGGCGACCTGAACGGCGACGGCTACGACGACCTGGTCATCGGTCACTACCGTGGCAACGGCAACGCCGGTGTCTGCTACATCATGCTCGGCGACAGCGCCCAGCTCTCGAGCGGACGCGCCTCGTCCCGGGCCGACGTGACCATCGAGGGCAGCGGGGCGAGCGCCTACCTCTGCCGCGACCGCGGGGCCTTCACCGACATCGACAACGATGGCGACATGGAGATGGCGGTCGGCGCGTACCGCATGACGACCGGCGGGGGCACCTACAATGGTGCGGCCTACATCTACTCCCTCGACGAGGAGTTCTGGGCCCAGGACACCTGGAGCGACTCCGACGCCGACGTCGAGATGCGGGGCCCGGACCAGCAGTACGCCTACTACGGCATCTACCTGACCGCCGCCGATGTGAACGGCGACGACTACGGCGATGTGGTCGTCGGCTCCTACGGTGCCGATTCGTACGCCGGTGCCAGCTACATCTACCTGGGCACCGACTGGTAGCGAGCGCGGGGGCGGCCGGCTGCCCGGCTAGCTGTCCTCGTCCACGAAGCGTCGCGCGCCGGCCACCGACTCGGCGTCGAGGGCCTCCAGGCCGTGCTGGAGCTCGACCTGCAGGGCCTCGTCGAAGGGCAGGTCCTCCTGGGCGTACACGCTGGCCCGGTCCCCCCGCATGCAGATCTGCGGCAGGGCCGCCAGCTCGTGGGCCAGCGCCTCGGCGGCGGCGCGCGCGCTCCCGTCGGGCACCACCCGGTTGGCCAGGCCCATGGCCAGGGCCTCCCGCGCGCCCACCGCCCGACCGGTCAGGATCAGGTCCAGGGCGCGGCTCCGGCCGATGAGTCGGGGCAGGCGGATGGTCCCTCCGTCGATAAGCGGGACGCCCCAGCGCCGACAGAAGACCCCGAAGGTGGCGCTCTCCTCGACGATCCGCAGGTCACACCACAGGGCGAGCTCGAGCCCGCCCGCCACCGCGCTCCCGGCGACCGCGGCCAGGACCGGCTTGGACAGGCGCATCCGCGTGGGCCCCATGGGACCGTCCCCGTGGGCGGCCACCCGGTTGGGGCGTCCCTCGGCGATGGCCTTCAGGTCGGCGCCCGCGCAGAAGTGGCCCCCCGCACCGAAGAGGACCGCCACGTGGGCCTCCTCGTCGGCGTCGAAGGCGCGGAAGGCGCTGGCCAGCGCCTCGGCGTGGGCGCGATCCACGGCGTTGCGCACCGCCGGGCGGTCCAGGATGACGGTGGTGACCGGGCCGTGGGACTCGACGTGGACGGGCATCTCGGGTGCTCCGGGGTGCGGGTGGGCAGGGGCGGCAACGGGCCGCCTGCACTCTGCTACCGTGGCCGTCCGTCACGAGGGAGGCGCCTCCATGGGGCTGTTCGGGAACAAGCGTCCGACCGGCAACGGCCTGCGGGGGCCGGCCGCCGACGTCATCGAGCTCGAGGCCGAGGACGGGGCCCTGTCCACGGCGCTCTGGTTCGGCGAGGCCCATCTGGACGAGCCGGTCCTCCACGACGGGGTCTCCGCCGTCCTCTCCTTTCTGGGCATGCCCATGGTGTCGGGCGTCGCCGAGCTTGAGGACTGGATCGAGGACGACGGGATCTTCGTCTATCGGACCGGGGAGGCCTGGTCCGTCGCCGAGATCCAGCGCATCCTCCGGGAGATGGACGCCCTCATGCCCATGCGGGCCGGCGTGGAGCTGCTGCGCGAGGCCGTGGCGGTGGTGGACGAGGCCAGCGAGGCAGGCGCCGATCAGGGGGTGCCCGGGCACGGGGCCCTGACCCCCTGGCGGGTCTTCGTCGATGCGGACGGGCGGGTCCGGCTGGTGGGCTACGGCGTCCTCCAGCCCGAGTTCTCTCGCTTCCACGCCGACGAGACCTACCTGCCCGAGGCTGCGAGCCTGCGGTACGCACCCCCCGAGCGCTTCGAGCGGGCCTCCGAGGATGTGCGCTCCGACCTGTTCAGCCTGGGCCTGGTCCTGACGGAGCTGATCCTGGGGGAGCCCGTCTACCTGGGGAACGCCGAGGAAGTCCTCGAGCAGGCCCAGGAGGCCGGCACCGGGGCCATCCTCGACGAGGTGGCCGGCGATCTCCCCGAGGGTCTGGTGTCGGTGCTCCGCGATCTGCTGGTGCCGGGACCGGCGGATCGGCCCGCGCCGGGCGCCATCCTCGAGGCGCTCGACGCCGTGCTCGACGGCGATCTCGAAGGGGACGATCTGCCGGCCTTCATGGGCTCGCTCCTGGAGGAGCCCCGGGTGGCGGATGTGGAGCTGGCCCCGGACGATGCGGCGCCTTCCGACGAGGGCGAGCCGGCCTCGGAGGCCGCGGGCGAGGAGCTGGACGCGGCGGCCCGGGAGGCCGAGGAGGCGGCGGGCCGCTGCGAGGGCGAGGCCGATCGGGCGCGCGCGGCCTGGGATGGGCGCTCGTCGGCGGTGGAGGCCAGCGACGACCCCGAGGTGGTGCGCCTGCGCGAGGAGGCCAAGGCGCTGGTGGGGGAGGCGGAGGCGGCCCTCCGCGATGTGGACGAGGCGGCGCGGATCGCTGCGGAGAGCGAGGTGGCCGACGAGGTCTTCGGGGCCGCCGATCGGGCCGTGGAGATCTGGGAGGCCCTGGACGGCATCGCCGGCGAGATCGTCGAGAAGCTGGAGGCGGCCGAGGCGGCGCTCGACGCCGCGCTGGACGGCGGGGAGCCCGCGGACGACGCCCCGGCCGGCCCGGACCCCGAGGTGGTGGCGGCTGCCGAGGCTGCGATCGACGGGGCGGCCGAGGCCGTGGCGGCGGCCCGGGATCGGATTCGGGCGGCCCGCGAGGCGGCCGCCATGCTGGGTGCGGCTGGCGAGGCCGTCTCGGCGGCGGGGGACCTG
>CAZPJM010000186.1:6612-9529 GCA_964586865.1 uncultured Enterobacteriaceae bacterium | reverse complement strand
AGATCGTTTCACGTGACTGGAGTTCAGACGTGTGCTCTTCCGATCTCGGGAGCCGAACCCGGATGGCCCCCGGCGGCACGCGCGGCCGCCAGCCGCCGGTCAAGCCGTCGGGGGGCAGGTCGTCGAGCACCACGTCGGCGTGATCGGCCAGCCGCTGCACCGCCGCCCGCCCCTCGGCGTTGGCCACGTCCACCTGGAGGGCGGCACGGCCCCGACGCATCCAGGGAGCGCGCAGGGGAGGCCCGTCGAGGGGCACGCGGAGCACCTCGGCGCCATGGTCGGCGAGGCCCATCGCCAGCCAGGTCATGGCAGGGAACCGCGACAGCTCCAGGACCCGAAGCCCATCCAGGGCACCCATCCGTCCTCCCGTCCCCGACGGGTATCACGAATCGAGGCCCGGCCGGACCGCGAGGGACCGCCCAGGCGCTCTCCCGCACGCGCTTCTAGGGCTGGAGGCGCCGTCGCGACCAGCCCGACCCCTCGGGGAGGAACTCGAACCGATCGTGGAGCCGATCGGGCAGACCCTGCCAGAACTCCCACCGGTCGGGCACGATCCGGAAGCCGCTCCAGTAGGGGGGCCGGGGGACCTCGCGGCCCTCGAAGCGGGCCTCGTGCCGCGCCACCGCCTCGAGGAGCGCCGCCCGGCTCTCCACCGGGCGGGACTGATCGCTGGCCCACGCCCCCACCTGGCTGCCCCGGTTGCGGGTGGCGAAGTAGGCGTCCGCCTCGTCGGGCAAGACGGGACGCACCCGGCCCTCCACGTGGACCTGCCGCTCCAGGCTCTTCCAGTGAAAGGTCACGGCCACGCGGGGATTCTCATTGAGGTCCCTGCCCTTTCGGCTCCCCAGGTTGGTGTAGAACACCAGCCCGGCCTCGTCCACGCCCTTCAGGAGCACCGTCCGCAGCCGCGGCGCACCCTCCGGCCCCACCGTGGCGAGCTGCATGGCATTGGGTACGTCGGGCTCGTGGGCCTCGGCCTCGGCGAACCAGCTGGCCCACGCCGAGAGGGGATCGTCGTGGGGGAAGTCCACTACTTGGCGGCCAGGGGCGCCGCCTGGAGGGCCTCGTCCGCCTCGGCGAAGCTGATCATCCGACCCCGCTCCGGGTCCCAGATGTGGCAGCGCAGGCAGGCCGCCACGTCCCGCGGCGACCACGAGGTCCGACCGGCCTGCTGCAGCTCCGGGATGGCCTTGTAGGCCTCGGGGAGCCGGTACCACGGGATGGTGTGGTTCAGGTGGTGGATGTGGTGGTAGCCGATGTTCCCGGTGAACCAGTGCATGGGCGCGCTCATGTCGAACATGCTGCTCGACTCGAGGGCCGCGGCCTGGAAGTCCCACTCCCGACGGCCCCGGAAGCGCGCGTCGGGGAAGTTGTGCTGGGCGTAGAACAGGTAGGAGCCGGCGGCGAAGCTGATGATGCCCGGGAGCAGGATGAGCAGCAGGCCGGTCTGCCACGAGACCAGCAGGCTCACCGCCAGGAAGGTCGACCACCAGATGACCACGCTGACGGGCGCGGTCCAGTGCTTCTTCTTGTCGCGCAGGAAGGGGGAGATCCCCATCCCAAGGGAGAAGGAGGTGACCAGACCGGCCAGGATGAAGAGCGGGTGGCGGATCATCTTGATCTGGCGGCGCTGGGTCGGCTTGAGCACCTTCCACACCCCCAGCGAGACGATGGGGTAGCTGCCGATGGCGCTCCCCGTGAGCTTGCTGTTGTTGCGGTGGTGGTAGTTGTGGGTCTCGCGCCACACGCTGGGCACGGCCATGGTGTACCAGCCGACCAGGTTCATGACCTGCTTGCCGAGCCAGCTCTGGCGGAAGATCGCGCCGTGGCAGTAGTCGTGGTACAGCACGAAGAGCCGGACGATGGAGAGGCCGAGCAGGATGCTCGCGGCCAGCCGGCCCCACCACGCCGGGATCAGGAGCACGGCCGCGACCAGGCTCCCGTGGACCAGCAGGCTGGTGCCGAGGCCGGTCCAGGAACGCCAGGGGATCTCGCGGGCGAAGGGCTTCGTGGCCCGCATCAGCTGCTTGCCAGTCCTCACGGGACCTCCGGGGGCTCTCTCGGGCCGCGTTCTACCGGACACCGCGCCGTGGGCCAACCCACAAGGTCGCCGCGGCCCCCTCCACCGACCCGAAAGAGGCGCGCAAGGCGCCCATCCCGCCAGGTCACAGGTACATGGCAGATCCTCCGGGATTCCCGACAGGACATACCGACGGGTCGGTCGAAAATGGTTCGGGCCCGGTCCCTCGCCGCGGTCGGGGGCATGAGCCGGGGCGGACCGGTGGGTCGCGTTACATCCTCCTCCTGCCCGGAGCCTGACCCATGGGTGTGCTCTCCACCCTCATGAACGCCCTCGGCCTGCGGCGCCCCCTCACCGTGCGCGAGCCCGGCGCACCCTCCCTCACCCGGGGGGGGCGGGCCCGCCTCGAGCGGCTCCCCGCCGGCACCGAGCTCCGCCTCCGGGCCGTGCCCGAGGACGGCGGATGGCTCGCCGCCGTCGACGAGGCCCCTCCTCCGAGCGACGACGCGGACGAGACCTGGGAGCGGCTCGAGGACGGCCTGTGGGTCCGCCCCGAGGATCGGGATCGGCTGGCCGGGCTGGAGCTCGACCACGACGGCCGACGCTGGAAGGTGGTCCTCTCCCTGGCCGTCCACGCGGGCGAGACCCCCAACCCGGACGGACGGCTCTACAAGGTGGATCGTCCCCTCCACCGGGGCCGACCCGCCTTCTACACCCGCCAGGACGTGGCGCCCCCCCTCCTCGCGCGCCGGCTGCTCGCCCACCCCGACGTCCGCAGCGTCCTCCTGCGCGGCGCCACCCTCACCCTGGAGCGGGAGCGCCAGGTGGGCTGGGACCGTCTGGACCGCCACGTGGACGCGAGCCTCCGGGAACACTTCCTCCTGGGCGGGGCCCTGG
>CAZPJM010000186.1:0-6512 GCA_964586865.1 uncultured Enterobacteriaceae bacterium | reverse complement strand
GACCGCCACGTGGACGCGAGCCTCCGGGAACACTTCCTCCTGGGCGGGGCCCTGGTGGACGGCGACGCCGGGCCCCAGCGCGACGACCCCCTCGAGGCCGCGGTGGTGCGGGTCCTGGAGGCCGAGGTCCTCCCCGCCGTGCATCGGGACGGCGGCAACATCGAGCTCCAGCGGGTCGCCGACGGGATCGTCTACGTCAGCCTGGAGGGCGCCTGCGCCAGCTGCCCCGCGAGCGTCCTGACCCTGAAGGGGGCCGTCGAGCGGACCCTGAAGAAGGCCTTCCCCGGCGAGGTGGAGGCCGTGGAGGCCGTGCCGTGAGGACCGCCGCGAGTCCGGCTCGATCCGGATGGTCACGATGGGGACGGTCACGAGGGCCGGAGAAGCCTCCCCCGCGGAGGCTCACCCCGAGACGCGTTGACGCCAGGCCAGGAAGGCCCGCACCAGGGTCACCGGCGCCACGAGGATCAGGTACCACAGCGGTAGCGCCGCCAGCATGGCGGCGAACCACCAGCGATGCAGGTCGATGAGCTCGCGGACCTGGGCGGCGTAGTCGGGGCGTGGGCCCGCCCCCGCCAGGAAGTCCAGGCTCACGATGCCCAGCTTGGCGGCCCCGAAGCCGGCCGAGACGCTGAACATCAGGGTGAAGCTGGCGAGCAGGCCGAACAGCATGGCGCGGGCCGGCAGCTCGCGAAACGGCCGATGCCCGCGGAGCAGCCGGACCCGCCGGCGGCCCGCCAGCCACACGCCCACGCCGATCCCGGCCACGGCGCCCAGCGGCGCCACGACCACCGGCGGCTCCGCCCCGACGTACCAGGCAGTGGCCCCGACCCAGCCGATCCCCTCGGCCACACCCACCCCCAGCAGGGCCGCCCCCATCGGACGACGACCCGCCCGCCACGCCGACAGGCCCTCGGCCACCAGGTGGGCCAGGCCCGCCGCCACGAAGACCGCGTGGACCACCACGGGGGCGATGACCAGCAGGCCCAGGCCGGGCTGGACCGCGCTCACCTCGAGCCCCAGATCGGCGAGGGAGCGGGTGGTGATGGCCCCGATGGCGATGAGGGGGATGAGTCCGAGCGCTGCCTGGGCCGAGGGCAGGCGGAGGACCGGGGAGGAGGACCGCGGTGCCGGCGCGACGGCCCGCCCGCCGACCCACCCGAGGGCGCCGGCCAGGAGGGGACCCACGGCCCCGGTGACCGCCACGCCCCCCACCAGGCCGGCCACCTGACGCGCCAGGACGCCCGGCAGCGAGGCGGGGGCCTGCTCCAGGGAGAGGACCTCGGCCGAGCCGAGGAGCGCCGCGCCGGGCAGGCCGCACAGGATCAGCCCCGGGATGCCGGCGAGGGCCCCGGCGATGGTCGCCGACCGCCGCGGGTGGCTCGGGTTGAGGGCGGCCGAGAGGGCTCCCGCGAGGACGATGACCACGAGCCCGAGCACCAGCCCGGCCAGATCCACCAGCAGCGAGGTGCTGATCGGGATCTCGGGCACGAGCCACGCCGGGAGCCGGCGCTGTCCGAACGGCAGCATGAGCAGGCCGGCCACCAGCCCGAGGAGCGCTCCGGGTCCGACGGTGCGGGTATCCATCGGGGCGGACGACTCCGGGGGCACGCGGGGGTGGGGCAGCGCACCTCCATACCCCACCCGGGCGACCCGTCTCCCCCTGCCGCCCCCACGACCTCGACCCGCAGCGGATCCTCGGTGCCCCATCCTCTCCCTGGACCCCCTCTTGCGCCCGACTTGCAACCCATCGTGACACCCTGCGCCGACGGTCCTCCGACCCCTCCGCACCAGGGTCGGGCTGGCCGATCGGCCAGGCCAGACTGGCCGACGGGCCAGTTGACAACGGGCTGAACACGGATCACAGGGCACGCCCGAACGGTTAGTGGGCGCGGTCCGCCCCACGAGCCCGGTCCGGAGACCCACCCATGTCCGACCTGCAGAAAGGCTGGTACCTGCTCGGGGATGCGCCTGCATCCACCGACCGGTCCGGCCTGCTGACGGCCCTGCAGGAGCTGGACCGGGACGTGGCGGTGGTCCAGCGCGGCTCGGATCTGGCCTGGACGTGGGGCGGGGCACCCATCCTGACCGGGCCGGCCCCCCAGCCCGCCGGCACCGACGCCCTTCCGCTGCTGGCGTGGGTCGCCCCCCTGACGCCAGGGCGCCTGGGGGACCCCGCCTTCCTGCGCGCCTACGGCGTCCGGGCCCCCTACGTGGCGGGCGCCATGGCCAACGGCATCGGCAGCGTCGAGGTGGTCGTCGCCATGGCCCGGGCGGGCCTCATGGGCTTCTTCGGGGCCGCCGGACTGCCCCTCCCCCGCATCGAGGAGGCTGTCGCTCGGATCCAGGCCCAGGTCGGCGGCCTCCCCCACGGCTTCAACCTCATCCACAGCCCCGCCGACCCCCGCGCGGAGCAGGACACGGTGGACCTGTACCTCTCCCGGGGGGTGCACGTGGTGAGCGCCTCGGCCTTCATGAAGCTCACGGCCCCCCTGGTCCAGTACCGTGCGTCGGGGCTGGTGCGGGCCGCCGACGGGCGGATCCTCCGTCGCAACCGGGTCCTGGCCAAGATCAGCCGTCCCGAGGTCGCCGAGGCCTTCCTCCGGCCGGCCCCGGAGCGCATGCTGCGGGCCCTGCTGGATGCGGGGCGGATCACCCCCGAGCAGGCCCACCTGGCGGCCCGGGTGCCCATGGCCGACGACCTCACCGCCGAGGCCGACAGCGGCGGCCACACCGACCGGCGCCCGCTACCGGTCCTGCTGCCGCTCATGCAGGACCTGCGCGACCGCATCCAGGCCGAGCTCTCCCTCGCGGAGCCCGTCCGGATCGGTGCCGCCGGCGGCCTCGGCACCCCCGCCGCGGTGGCCGCCGCCTTCCAGCTCGGCGCCGGCTACGTGCTGACCGGGACCATCAACCAGGCCTGCGTCGAGGCCGGCACCAGCCCCATGGTCAAGACCATGCTCGCCCAGGCCGGTCTGGCCGACGTGGCCATGGCACCGGCCGGCGACATGTTCGAGCACGGCGCCGAGGTGCAGGTCCTCCGGCGAGGGACGCTGTTCGCCCAGCGGGCCGAGAAGCTCCGCCGCTGGTATCGGCGCTGCGACCGCCTCGAGGACCTGACGGCCGAGGAGCGCGACGAGCTCGAGACCCGCATCCTCCGGCAGCCCGTCGACGCGGTGTGGGCCTCCTGCGAGGGGTTCTTCCGGGAGCGCGACCCGGCCCAGCTCGAGCGGGCAGCCCGCGACCCCCGGCACAAGATGGCCCTCGTCTTCCGCTGGTACCTGGGCCTGTCCAGCCGCTGGGCCATCGCCGGAGAGGCCGATCGCCGCGCCGACGTCCAGGTCTGGTGCGGCCCGGCCATCGGCGCCTTCAACACCTGGACCCGGGGCAGCTTCCTCGAGCGCCCCGAAGCGCGCCACGTCGATGTGGTGGCCGCCAACCTGCTGTGCGGCGCCGCCGCACTCCTCCGCGCCCGCGACCTGCTCCGTCAGGGCGTGGATCCGGGACCCGAGGCCCACGCCTTCGTCCCGCGCCCCCTTCCCCCGAGGGTCTGATGTCCCAGTCTTCCGAGCCCATCGCCATCGTCGGCATGTCCGCCCTGCTGCCGGGGGCGCCCGACCTCCAGACCTACTGGCGCAACATCGTCGACGCGGTCGACTGCCTGACCGACATCCCCGACGACCACTCCTGGTCGCCGCGGGACTACTTCGACGCCGATCCGGCCACCCCGGACAAGACCTGGGCCACCCGGGGTGGCTTCCTGGACAAGGTGCCCTTCGACCCCATGCAGCACGGGGTCATCCCCGTGGCCCTCGAGGCCATCGACACGGATCAGCTCCTGGCCCTCATCGTGGCCCGGGAATGCCTCCGCGACGCCGGGCTCGACCCGGACGGCGAGGGCTGGGACCGCGACCGCACGAGCGTCATCCTGGGCCACACCAGCACCAATGAGCTGGTGGTGGACCTCTCGGCCCGCCTCCATGGCCCCACCTGGCGCCGCGCCATGGCCCGGCAGGGCGTGCCCGAGGGGGTCATCGACCGGGTGGTCGAGGACATCGCGCGGTTCTACCCGACCTGGCAGGAGCAGTCCTTCCCCGGCATGCTGGCCAACGTGGCGGCCGGCCGGATCGCCAACCGCCTCGACCTGGGCGGCACCAACGCCACCGTCGACGCGGCCTGCGCCAGCTCGCTCGGGGCGCTCCACTACGCGGTGAGCGAGCTGCAGGCGGGCCGCACCGACCTGGCCCTCACCGGCGGCACCGACACGCTGAACGACATCTTCATGTACATGTGCTTCAGCAAGACGCCCGCCCTGTCCCGCGAGGGGGATGCGCGGCCGTTCAGCGCCGACAGCGACGGCATCGTCATCGCCGAGGGCGTCGCCCTGTTCGCCCTGAAGCGGCTCTCGGACGCCGAGCGCGACGGCGACCGGATCTACGCGGTCATCAAGGGCGTGGGGACCAGCTCCGACGGTCGGAACAAGTCCATCTACGCGCCGGCCAGCTCGGGCCAGGTCAAGGCGGTCCGTCGGGCCTGGGACGAGGCCGGATTCACCCCCGAGTCCATCGAGCTCATGGAGGCCCACGGCACCGGCACCCGCGCCGGCGACCTGGCCGAGTTCGAGGGGCTGCGCACGCTCTTCCGGGACAGCGCCCGGGACGGCAAGCACGTGGCGCTCGGCAGCGTGAAGTCGCAGATCGGCCACACGAAGGCCACCGCCGGCGCCGCCGGCCTCATGAAGGTGGCCCTGGCGCTGCACCAGAAGGTCCTGCCTCCCACCGCCAAGATCACGGCCCCCAACCCGAAGATGGACTTCGACGACGGGCCCCTCTACCTGAACGTGGAGGCCCGCCCCTGGGTCCACACCGGGCCCCACCCCCGCCGGGCCGGGGTGAGCGCCTTCGGCTTCGGCGGCACCAACTACCACCTCGCGGTGGAGGAGTACGCCGCCGGCCCCGAGGTGGTCTCGCTGCCCGCCGTCGAGGAGCTCTTCCTGGTCGGCGCCCCCACTCCCGAGGCCCTGATCGCGCGCCTCGACACCTTGCGCGAGCATTCCGCCGACGCGCCCACGGTGGCCCACGCCGCCCGGGCGGTGCTCGCGGACTGGTCCCCCGATGCCCACGTCATCGGCTTCACCGCGGGCACCCACGAGGCGCTCGAGGCGCGCTGGCAGACCGCCCGGGCCCTGGTGGCCGAGGGAGCGCCTCGCGCCCAGGATGGCGTGCGCTACGGGATCCCCGACGCGGATCACGGGCGTGTCGCGGTCCTCTTCCCGGGCCAGGGGAGCCAGTACGTGGGGATGGGCCGCACCGCCGCCCTCCGCCACCCGGCCCTCCGCCAGGCCCTCGACCGCGCCGAGCAGGCCCTCGAGGACGCCGGTCGGGGGAGCCTCTTTGCCCGCATGCACCCTGCCCCCGCCTGGACCGATGCCGAGCGGAAGGCCCAGCGCGAGGCGCTGACCGCCACCGAGTGGGCCCAGCCGGCCCTCGGCGCCGTCGAGGTCGGCCTCTGGCGCACCCTGGAGGGCTTCGGCCTGCGCGCCGAGGCCTTCGCCGGCCACTCCTACGGCGAGCTGGTGGCCCTCCACGCCGCCGGCGCCTTCGACGAGGCCACCCTGTGGACCCTCTCGCGGGTCCGCGGCGAGGCCATGGCCGGCGACGGGTCCGACCGGGGCACCATGGCCGCCGTGCGCGGCGATCTGGACGCGGTGGAGGCCGCCGTCGCCGACCTGGACGACGTGGTCCTCGCCAACCGCAACCACCCCACCCAAGCCGTCATCGCGGGGAGCCGCCAGGGCATCGACCGCGCCGTCGACGCCCTGGCCCAGGCCGGCCTCTCCGCCATGCCCATCCCGGTCTCCGCCGCCTTCCACTCGCCCCTGGTGGCGGACGCCGCCGAGCCCCTCGACGCCGCCCTGGCCCGGGCGACCCTCCGCGCCCCCGGCACCCCGGTCCTCTCCGACGTCACCGCCGCGCCCTACCCCGCCGAGCCCGACGCGGTGCGCGAGCTGCTCACGCGCCAGATCACCGCCCGGGTCGACTGGGTGGGCATCGTGCAGCGCCTCGTGGACGACGGGATCCGCACCTTCGTGGAGTGCGGCCCGAAGGGGGTGCTCTCGAAGCTGGTCCAGCGCTGCACCCGAGGCCTCGACGGCATCGAGGTCATCGCCCTCGACGGCGATGCGGGCCGCACCGACGGCGACGTGGCCCTCAAGCGCAGCCTGGCCGCCCTGGCCTGCCGCGGGGTGCCGGTCGACGTGGCACCCCTGCTCGCCGAGCGCCTGCCGGCGGTCCCGCGGCAGGCCGGGAGCGCCGCGACCGTGTGGGTGGGCGGCCCCAATGTGAAGCGCCCCGAGACAGTGAACCCGCCAGCCCCCGAGCCTCCGCCGGTGTGGCGCCCGACCCCGGCCCCGCCGGAGCCTTCCACCGCCCGCGTCCACGCCGACGGCTCGGCCGACGCCCCGCCCCGAGATCGGAAGAGCGTCGTGTAGGGAAAGAGTGTAGATCTCGGTGGTC
>CAZPJM010000185.1:0-9583 GCA_964586865.1 uncultured Enterobacteriaceae bacterium | reverse complement strand
CTAGCCGCGGGCCGGGTTGGGGGGTGTCCCGATCCGGGACGCCCCGGATCCACGGACCGGTCCCGGGCGCGGACACGGTGGCGTCGCCGAGGCGTCACCGAGGGCGCGGCCGCCCCCGCGCCGCGACCGGCGACCGCCGGACGCCCCCCTCCGCGACGGGGCCCGCATGGAGACGCTTTGCGCGCCCTTGACGTCGGCACGGAACCCGCGGCACCGGACCGCTGTCACGGGCGATTGACGGGAACATGACCCCGTGGTGGTTGTGTCCGTCGCCGTCACACAGCACTATTCACCCGCTTACGGGCGCGTCCCCAGCCGCTATACTGCGACGCTCCCGCCCGCCCTCCGGAGGCTCCATGACCCGCCTGCTCATCCCGTTCGCCGTGCTCGGCCTGGCCCTGCCGGGCGTCGCCCTCGCCCAGGACGACGACGGTCGCCGTGTCCAGTACAAGGAGCGCACCGAGATCGACTTCGAGGGCGTGGACGTCTCGGGCGAGCTCGTCAAGCCCCAGGGCTCCCTCCTCATCGACCGCAAGAAGGCCCAGTTCCCGCCGCTCATCAAGCTGCGGGAGGACTTCAACAAGGAGATGAAGGAGTCCATCGACGAGGTGAAGTGAGGCCCCTCCGGCCCGTCCCTCTCCGCCCCCCCTCTCTCGACCCCTCCCGCCGGAGGCCCGCTCCATGGCGACCCAGAACGCGACGACCCTGACCTTCGAGGTCTACAAGGGCGACACGCTCGTCAAGACTTCCGAGTCCCGCGAGGTGAGCGTCACCATCGGCAGCAGCGAGACCGCGCTGCTCTCGATCGACGACGAGTCCCTCGCCGACCTTCATGCCGTCATCAACATCGAGGATGACGGCTCCGTCCGCCTGCTCGACCTCGGTTCCGAGGACGGCATCTACATGAACGGCGAGCGCGTGCACAACGCCCCCGTCCAGACCGGTGACCGGTTCCAGCTCGGCGAGCTGACCTTCGTGCTGCGCTTCGAGGCCCTCGACGCCTTCGACGACGAGGAGGCGACCCACGTGGTCGGCATGCCGCAGGAGGTCGTGACGGCCGCCGGCGCCCTCGTCGACGATGACGAGCCCACCGATCCGGGCACCCCCGAGGACGACCAGCCCGAGTACGTGGAGAACACCGAGGATGTGCAGTCCTTCGTGCTCCGCTCGGGCACCTCGCAGAGCAACCTGGGCATCGACAAGAAGGCCCCCAAGGTGCTCGAGGTCAACCAGATGTGGGAGCGCATCGTTCTCGACACGAAGCACTACCGCAAGCGTGGCAAGCCCATCACCATCGGATCCACCACCGGTCACCGGTGGTCCTTCATCGGGGTCGAGATCGGCTGGGTGCCCGCTCCGCTCGCCGTGGTGCTGCCCTTCGCGCCGCCCATGTGGTCCGAGGTCAATGCCCAGTACAAGAACGACTTCTACACCCCGGACCAGGCCCTCCCCGCCGGCCAGGAGCACACGCTCTTCAAGTGGCAGGGCAACCAGTACGTGGCCGACATCGCCGAGGGCTGGGGTGGCTTCGCCGACGTGGGCGAGGAGCGCCTCACCTTCGACGAGCTCGTGGCCCGCGGCAAGGCCAGCAAGGGCGGTCGCGGCTGGCTCGTCCCCATGGACGATGACGTCAAGCTGATGGTCGATGTGGACGGCACCGCCTTCTACAGCCACATGGTCCACCCCGGCCGTCGGGTGGCCGCCAGCATCATCGACACCATCGACTTCCTCTTCCTGGGCATCCTGGCGCTCTCCGCCTTCATCGGGCTCATGTTCCTGCTGCTGGTGGCCTTCCTGCCCAAGCCCCCCGAGTCCGACTACGTCGAGATCGACGAGCGGTTCGTCGACATGCTCCTCCAGAAGGACGAGAAGGAGGAGGACAAGGGCAAGAAGCCCAAGGCGAACCCGGATGCCGGCGAAGGCGCCAAGGCCAAGCGCGAAGAGGGCAAGGTCGGCAAGAAGGACGCCAAGATGCAGAAGGCGAAGGGCAACAAGGTCCAGATGCAGAAGCAGCAGCTGGACAAGCAGATCGCCGAGGACGCCGGTGTCCTGGGCGCCCTTCGCGAGGGCGGCATGATGGACGGCTTCGGCGGCGCGGTCGATGCCTCGACCCTCTCCGGGATCGGCGGCCTCATCGGCGCCAAGGGCACCCAGATCGGTGCCGGCGGCCTGGGCTCGCGCGGCTCCGGCCTCGGCGGCGGCGGCACGGCCGATGGCCTGGGTGGTCTCGGCACCAAGGGCCTCGGCTCCGGCGCCTCCGGCTACGGTCGCGGTGGCGGCAACTTCGGCGCCAAGGGCGAGGGTGCCATCGGCGCCGTCGGTGGTGACCCCATCATCCTGGGTGCCCTGGACCGCTCCCTCATCGACGCGGTCATCAAGCGCCACATGAACCAGATCCGCTACTGCTACCAGCGCGAGCTGACCAAGAACCCCGCCCTCAAGGGCAAGCTGGTGGTCAAGTTCATCATCGCCAAGGACGGCTCGGTGTCGTCGGCCAACATCAAGTCGACCACCATGAACACCCCCTCGGTCGAGAACTGTGTGGTCGGCCGCTTCATGCGGATGCAGTTCCCCAAGCCGAAGGGCGGCGGTATCGTCATCGTCTCCTACCCCTTCATCTTCTCCGCCGGCTGACCCGACGCCCGCGAGGATCACGCCCCTGCCGGGCCCATCCGGCGGGGGCGTCGTGCGTTCGGGGCGACCGTCCAGGTGGGATCGGTCGCGTCTCGCGACCCTGGACGATCCGTTGACATCCCCCGCGCGCCGATCCCCTCCACCACCGACTCCCCGTTGGGATTCGGGGTTTCGGGTGCGCACCGGATGTGGTACACACCGGTGTCCGCGTCGCGGCCCCCCGGCGGCGCCCTCTCCTTTCCTGACAAGGCCCGGTCCATGAAGCACCTCCCCCTGCTCATCGCGCTCGCCGCCCCCGCCGCCCTCACGGCCATGCCGGCCCACGCCCAGGACATCGAGGACCTGGACTCGGACGGCGGTGGCAAGAAGGGCAAGAAGGGCAACGCCGACTCCCTCATCGCCACCGACGAGATCGTCCGGGAGATCGAGCGGGGCTGGTTCCTGCGGGCCAACGCAGGCACGGCCATCTACCTGCTCCGCTACGGCACGGTGCCGGGCGGAGGCGCCCTGCTGCGCCCGGGCACCCTGGTGGGCCTGACGGTCGGGCAGGACTTCGTGGACGAGCCGGGTCGCTCCATGGCCTGGGAGGTCCAGTTCAGCCAGGGCGTGCACAACGGCATGCCCTACCAGCAGCAGGTCGACCCCGACCTCGGGGTTCCGCCCAGCGACCTGATCCAGGGCGACACCCGCACCTACTCCCTCACCGCGGCCTACGAGTTCAGCGGCTACCCCACGCGGCGGCTGGGCATCGGCTTCCGGGTGGGCGGCGGGATCATGTTCGCCCCCCTGGTCATGAACGAGCAGGCCTACCGTGAAGACGTGGTCAGCGAGTGGGGCGGTGCTCAGCCCACCGTGCACAACACCCCCCACTTCCCGGTGTTCGCGGGCCCGACCCTCGAGTACTACACCAAGCTGTCCCACTTCAGCATCGGCATCGATGCCGACATCGCCTATGTCATCGGCTTCGACCTCGGCATCAACGCCACCGGCTTCATGAAGTACACCTTCTGAGCCTCGCGGCGCGCCGACGTCGAGCGCGCCGACGTCAAGCGCAGCCCCCTTCGAGGCCCGTCGGACCCGGCGGGCCTTCTCTCTTGCACCCCCGCCGGCCAACCGATACACGGCGCCGGTTCAACACCCGTCACCCGTAAGAAGGCCCCGCGCGGGTCTTCCAATGCGAGGTCCCTCATGGCCAACGAGTCCATGGGCCTGATCGGCCGCAAGGTCGGCATGACCCAGTTCTTCCGCGACGACGGCGCCGTCGTCCCCGTCACCCTCATCGAGGCCGGTCCCTGCACCGTGCTGCAGGTCAAGACCGCCGATGGCGCCGATGGCTACAACGCCATCCAGATCGGCTTCGGCACCCAGAAGTCCCACCGGATCACCCGCCCCCAGCGCGGCCACTTCGACAAGGCCGGGCAGGGCGTGGCCCCCCGCTACGTCAAGGAGATCCGCCTCTCCAGCGAGGATGTGGGCAAGTACCAGGTCGGTCAGACCCTCTCGCTGGCCGAGGTCTTCGAGGTCGGCCAGAAGGTCGACGTCACCGGCACCAGCAAGGGCCGTGGCTTCGCCGGCGTCATGAAGCGGCACAACTTCCGCGGCTTCATCCGCACCCACGGCACCCACGAGTTCTTCCGCCACGGCGGCTCCATCGGTACCCGCCTGACTCCGGGCATGGTGCTCAAGGGCAAGAGCATGCCGGGCCACATGGGCTCCGAGCGGGTCACGGTCCAGAACCTGGCCCTCGAGCGCGTCGACGCCGACAAGAACCTGCTCTTCGTGAAGGGCGGCGTCCCGGGTCCCAACGGCGGGCTCCTGGTGGTGCGTCGCGCCGTCAAGGCCCGGGCCTGAGCCTGCGCGGGGCGCCGTCCCGCACGACGCCCCGGGCCCCGGCAGCTCGCCACCGCGCCATCAGCCGCCGTGGGTCGCCAGCTCGTCCGCCACGGTGAACGGGGCGCCGGTCTTGCTGCGGATGGTGTCCAGGTCGACGCCATCCGCGACCTCGATCAGCCGCAGCCCCCCTTCGACCTCGAACACGCCGAGCTCGGTGATGATCAGGTCCACGCAGCCCTTGCCCGTGAGCGGCAGGGTGCAGGCCGGCAGGATCTTGGGATCGCCCCGCTTGGTGGTGTGGGTCATGGTGACCACCACCCGACGTGCGCCCGCCACCAGGTCCATGGCGCCGCCCATCCCCTTGACCATCTTGCCCGGGATCATCCAGTTGGCGATGTCGCCGTCCACGCTCACCTGCATGGCGCCCAGGATGGCGAGATCGATGTGACCGCCCCGGATCATGGCGAAGCTGTCCGCCGAGTCGAAGATGCTGCCGCCGGTGGCGATGGTGACGGTCTCCTTGCCGGCGTTGATCAGGTCGGCGTCGACCTGCTCGTCGGTGGGGTAGGGGCCGATGCCCAGCAGGCCGTTCTCCGACTGGAGCATGATGTCCATGTCGTCGGGGACGTGGTTGGCCACCAGCGTCGGGATGCCGATCCCCAGGTTGACGTAGTAGCCGTCGCGCAGCTCGCGGGCGGCACGCTTGACGATACGGGTGCGAGCGTCCATCTCAGGCCTCCCGGGTGGTGCGCTTCTCGATGCGCTTGACGACGTCGGTGTTGTGGAAGACCCGCTGCACGAACACGGCCGGCGTGTGGATGTGGTCCGGGTCCAGCTCCCCCACCTCGACCAGCTCCTCGACCTCGGCGATGGTGATCCGGGCGGCGGTGGCCATGATGGGGTTGAAGTTCCGTGCCGTGCGGCGGAACACCAGGTTGCCCGATCGGTCGCCCCTCCAGGCCTTCACCAGCGCGAAGTCGGCGAAGAGGCTCCGCTCCAGGATGTAGGGCCGCCCGTCGAAGTAGCGGACGTCCTTGCCTTCGGCGATGCGGGTGCCGTAGCCGGACGGCGTGTAGAAGGCCGGGATGCCGGCGCCCCCCGCCCGGATGCGCTCGGCCAGGCTGCCCTGCGGGGTCAGCTCCACCTCGAGCTCGCCCCCCAGGAACTGGCGCTCGAACTCCTTGTTCTCGCCCACGTAGGACGAGATCATCTTCCGGATCTGGCGCGTCTGGAGGAGGGCACCAAGCCCGAGCTCGTCCACGCCGGCATTGTTGGACACGACGGTCAGGTCCTTCGCGCCCTGGGCCTGCAGCGCCGTGATGAGGGCCTCGGGGATGCCGCACAACCCGAAGCCGCCAGCCATGAGCATGGCGCCGTCGGGGATGTCGCGGACCGCCTCCGCCGCGGTGGCGACGACCTTGTCCATGGGGATCTCCTGGTGCGGGGACCGCCGCGCGACCGGGAGGTCAGGTGGTGCGGCGGTAGTTGGGGGCCTCCTCGGTGACGACCACGTCGTGCACGTGGCTCTCGCGGAGGCCTGCGCCGGTGATGCGCACGAAGCGGGCGTGGGCCTGCATCTCGGCGATCGACGCCGCCCCACAGTAGCCCATGGAGGCGCGCAGGCCGCCCACGAGCTGGTAGACCACCTCCTGCAGGGGGCCCTTGTAGGGAACCCGACCGACGATGCCCTCGGGGACCAGCTTGCGCCGGGTGCCGGCCTCGGGGTCGTCGGACTCGGACTCCTGGAAGTAGCGATCGCTGGAGCCCGCCCGCATGGCCTCGATGGAGCCCATGCCCCGGTAGGCCTTGTACCGACGACCCTGGTACAGGACCGTCTCGCCGGGGGCCTCATCGGTGCCCGCGAAGAGGGACCCCATCATGACGGCATCCCCGCCAGCGGCGATCGCCTTGGCCACGTCGCCCGAGTACTTGACGCCACCGTCGGCGATGATGGTCCGGCCGCGGTCGTGGGCCACGTCGGCACACCACTGGACCGCCGAGAGCTGGGGGACGCCCACCCCGGCCACCACCCGGGTGGTGCAGATGGAGCCGGGGCCGATGCCCACCTTGACCACGTCCGCGCCCGCATCGATGCAGGCCGCGGTGGCCTCCGGGGTCGCCACGTTGCCCACCACCAGGGTGATGTGGGGGTGGTCGGCCTTCACCCGCTCGGCCGCGGCCAGGACCCCGGCGCTGTGGCCATGGGCGGTGTCGATGACCAGCACGTCGACACCGGCCTCGACCAGGGCCGCCACCCGCTCGGTCCGGTCGCCCCCGACCCCCACCGCCGCGCCACACACCAGCCGGGAGCGGGTGTCGCGGACCGCGTTCGGGAAGCGGGTCAGGTTCTCCACGTCCTTGATGGTGATGAGACCCTCGAGCCGCCCGCCCTCGTCCACCACCAGCAGCTTCTCGATCTTGTGCTGCTGCATCAGGTCCTTGGCGCGCTCCGGCCCGGTGCCCGGTGGGACGGTGACCAGCTCGGTGCTCATGACCTCGCGGATCCGGCGGCCCGTGTCGCGCTCGAAGCGCAGATCGCGGTTGGTCAGGATGCCCACGACCCGGTCGCCGTCCACCACGGGCAGTCCGCTGATCGTGTGCTCCCGCATGATGGCCCGGGCGTGGCCCAGGGTCTGATCGGGGCCCACGGTGACCGGCTTCTCGATGACGCCGGTCATGGCGCGCTTCACGCGGCGCACCTCGCCGGCTTGGGCCGCGACGGACATGTTCTTGTGGAGGATGGAGAGCCCACCCTGCTGGGCCATGGCGATGCCCATGGCGCTCTCCGAGACCGTGTCCATGGCCGCTGCCACCAGCGGGATGTGCAGGGTGAGCCGCTCGGTGAGGCGGGTCCCCACGTCGACCTCGGCCGGGAGGACCGAGCTGGCGCGGGGCACCAGGAGGACGTCGTCGAAGGTCAGGGCGAGGGGGGGATCGGCCTGGAGCATGGGGCCTCCGTGGAGCGCCGGGAGGCCCGTGGCGGGCATGCCCGGGCGCTTTGGTAGCCCAGGCCCCAGCACGCAGCAACGGGCCGTGGCACCCTGTCTCCCCCTGGCCTCGCCGGCCGGTTCATGGACCCTGAGCCCCGCGCTCGCAGGCGGCGTCTCACCCGGCCGACACCGGTTTGACAACGGGGCGGCCGGCTTGTAGAGACGGCGGCTCATGGCGGGGTCGACCGCCACATGGAGGCGTCATGACGCGCATCGCCCTCACCCTCTCCCTTGCGCTGGCCGTGGCCTGCGGCGGCAAGAACCCTGGCACCTACGAGACCCTCGCCAAGGACACCGGCGCCACCAGCTCGGAGGGCGACGCCGCGGCCGCCGAGGCCCTCTGGGAGCAGCGCGCCGAGCCCGCCAAGCTCCAGGAGGCCATCGCCGCCTACGAGGCCATCGCCGAGGCCAACCCCAGCGACCGGGAGACCCTCGCCCGGGTGGCGCGCGGCTGGTACTTCCTGGCCGATGCCTACACCGAGCCCGGCGACCTCCAGCTCGAGCGCTACCAGAAGGCCATCGAGTGGGGCAAGCGCTGCATGGCCATCAACGAGGGCTTCGCCACCCGCATCGAGGACGGCGACAAGGAGAAGGACGCCGCCGAGTCCCTCACCGTCGACGACGTGCCCTGCACCTACTGGACCGCCTCGGCGCTCGGCAAGTGGGCCAAGGCCAGCGGCATCGCCAAGTCCATCAAGCACCTCCCCACCGTCAAGGCCTACGTGGGCCGGGTCGAGGAGCTGCAGCCCGACTACTTCTTCCACGGCCCGGCCCGCTACTGGGGCGCCTTCTACTCGGTGGTCCCCAGCTTCGCGGGCCGCGACCTCGAGAAGTCGGCCGAGTACTTCGAGAAGACCCTGGCCGGCAGCCCCGGCTACCTGGGCTCCTACGTCCTCCGGGCCGAGAACCTGGCCGTCGCCGCCCAGGACGTGAAGCAGTTCGACGCCGACATCGAGACGGTCCTGGCCTTCGACCTGTCCACCGTGCCCGAGCTCGAGCCCGAGAACCGCATGGAGGTCGAGAAGGCCAAGCGCCTCAAGGAGCAGCGGAACGAGCTGTTCGACAAGAAGGCCCTCGAGGCGGCGGGGGAATGAACCCTCGCCCCCGGGCGTCCTGATTCCAACCCATCCCTTCCCTCTCCCGGTCCCCCGGAGTCTCCGATGAAGCGCACCCTGGCCCTCGTCGCCGCGGCCGCCACCGCCCTGACCGTGACCGCGACCTCCACCGTCGTCCAGGCCCAGAGCCCGAAGGAGCTGGCAATCGGCAGCCTGGCGCCCAACGGCTCGCCCTGGCGCAAGCTCCTGGAAGAGGCCGAGGAGCGCATCGAGGCCGAGACCAACGGCTCGATCAACGTGATCAACCGCCCGGCCGGCTTCATGGGCGAGGTCGAGATGGTGCAGGAGACCCGCTCCGGCGAGCGCCTGCAGGGCTGCGGCGCCACCGCCGGCGCCATCTCGCAGGGGGGCAACATCCCCACGCTGCAGCTCCTGGAGCTGCCGTTCCTGTTCAACAACAATGCCGAGGCCGACTACGTCCTCGACAACCTCTTCGACGACTTCGCCTCGGTGCTGGACCGCCGGGGCTTCGTGCTGGCCATCTGGAGCGAGAACGGCTGGCGCTCCTTCGGGACCCGCTCGAAGGCCATCCGCACCCCCGCCGACCTGAAGGGGCTGAAGATGCGCTCCCAGGAGTCGGACGCGCACATGGCCATGTACAAGACCTACGGGGCCGTGGCGGTGCAGAAGCCCATGACCGAGGTGCTCCCCGCCCTCAACAGCAACGTCATCGACGGCCTCGACAACACGGCCCTCTTCATGCAGGCGGGCGGCCTCGCCGAGCCGCTCAGCTACTTCACGGTCACGCGGCACATCTACCAGCCCGCCGCCATCGTCTGGTCGAAGAAGTTCTTCGACGGCCTCACTCCCACCGAGCAGAAGGCCCTCATGAACGTGAAGGACCTGGGCGCCAAGGGCCGCAAGATGATCCGCGCCGAAGAGGGCATGATGATGGACAACTGGGCCTACTTCGGGGTCGAGGTCATCGAGCTCTCGGCGGCCGAGCGCGAGGCCTTCGTCACGCCGGCCCGGGGCATGCACGACAGCTTCGCCGCCACCATCGATGGTGGC
>CAZPJM010000184.1:3479-9590 GCA_964586865.1 uncultured Enterobacteriaceae bacterium | reverse complement strand
GCTGAGAAGCCGGCGGGCGGGCCGGGCGACGGGAGTTTGCGTCACAGACTGCTAGTTCAGTCGCAGTCGGGCGCTTCGGTCAGGGCCCCGAGGCAGTCGACGCAGTCGTAGCCCAGGTGGTAGGTGTAGGCGTCCCACTGGTCGAAGCCATAGGCCACGAACTGTGCGCCCTGGTCGGCCTCGACCCGGTGCACCCCCTCCTCGACCCGGAAGGCGCCGGCGCCATCCACCAGATCGGCGTCGACCCGATCCCCGTCGAGACGTAGCGGGCCGCCGGAGGGCGCCCACACGCCGAGGGCATGCAGGGTGGCCCACTGCAGGGAGGTGTTGTCGTCGACCGCCTTCCAGAGGCTCGAGGTCCGGGTCAGGGCCGTGGGCGCCAGCGTCAGCATGTTGGGATCGCCCGTGATGACCTCGGTCTCGAAGGAGCCCACCACGGTCCCATCGGAGGTGACCTCGGGGACTTCGTCGATGCGGATGTCGCACCCGCCGCTGCGGGCGAACTGGGCCACGCCCACCGGCGCCGATGCGGTGATGGCGGTGGCGGTGGACACCCGGACCTTGAGGGTCTCGCCCGCGTCGAGCGTGGTGGGCGTGCCGCAGTCGAGCTGCACCCGGGTGCCGTCCGTGTGGGCCACGATCCGCACCGTGTCGCGCTCCTTCTCGCTGAAGGGCACCACCTGGTAATGACGGCCCCAGCGGGAGATGGGGTAGAGCTGGTCCCACAGGTGGTTGTCGGCGAACTCGTCACAGTCGATGTCGGCCTGCTTGGCCCCGCCGAAGACCGCGATGGGGAGCTCGTCCACCGAGCGGACCCGGGTGCCCGAGAGGTCCTCGCCCGACTGCACCTGCCAGGTCTCGCCCGCGGCGAGGGTGACCGTGTAGGGGATCCCGGGCGCCTTCAGCCCCTCGGTCAGGACGCTGGGCGTGATCTCGATGACCGTCTCGTCGGTGGTGGCGAGCACCACGAAGGACGAGGGGTCGCCGCCGGCCTCGTCCGTCGAGGCGATGACCCGGTAGTCGTGGCCCAGCTCGGCCGTGGGGAGCGCGATGGAGGCCTCGGTGAAGTAGAGGCGGTAGTGGACCCCCGAGACCTCCACCGGCGCATCGGAGGTCACGCGAATCCCCGTGGTACCGCGGACTTCGGAGCCCTCCTCGTACAGGGTCACGTCGGGAAGGGCGATCTCCTCGACCTGACCGGCCGCCAGCGCGAAGGGCTGGGTGTAGGAGATGGCGGGCATGGCGATCTCACCGGTGGCCGGTCCATCCTCGGCGCGGAGGACCACCCGGAAGCGGGGGGCGTCGTTGACACCCAGGTCCAGGTTCTCCATGAAGGCGAGCCAGTGCTCCTGGCCCGCGGTGCGGACCCGGTCGGAAGGGGGATCCGGGTCGGGCGGATCGGTGTCGGGCGGTTCCGGGTCGGGGTCCGGGGGCTCGCCCGTGTCCGTCAGGGAGCGCGGCCACTCCACCGCCGCGGTGTCCGGACCGTCGTCGGGCGCCGCCGTGTCGGGCTCCGGGGCCGGGTCGTCGAGACGGCTGAGCCCCGTCTCGCGGACACATCCGAGAGCGATGACAGCGAGCAGCAGGAGGGGATGTCTCATGACAAGACCATGAAGTGACGCGCCAACCCCGGCAAGTCCTGGGATGGCCGGAAGGACCCAGGGGCGCCACCACCGGCCCCGAGGGCGTGGGCCACGCCGAAGGCCGGGGTGGCAGAAAGGCCCACCGGGACACCCGGACGCGGCGTGAAGGGTCTTACGGGAGCCGGCGACCCCGGGTCGCCAGCCCCCGGAGCCCCCATGCGCATCGGCCTCATCAGCGACACCCACGGCCTCCTCCGACCCGAGGCCCTCGCGGCCCTGGCCGGCGCCGAGGCCATCCTCCACGCCGGGGACGTGGGCCGGGCCTCGGTGCTGGAGGGCCTCGCCGCCATCGCCCCGGTGCACGCCATCCGCGGCAACATCGATCGGGACGGGCCCATCGCGGAGCTCCCCGACGAGCGGATCCTCGACCTGGCCGGCCACCGGATCCAGATCGTCCACGACGGGAAGCACGCCACCGTGGCCGAGGGCGTCCGGGTGCTGGTCTGCGGTCATAGCCACAAGCCCCTCGTGGAGACCCGCGACGGCGTGCTGTGGGTCAACCCGGGCAGCGCCGGCCCCCGCCGCTTCACCCTGCCCGTCTGCGTCGGCTGGCTGGTCCTCACCGACGGATCCCCCATCGCCGAGGTGGTGCAGCTGGAGCTCCGGTGACCCGCGCCGCGCCCGCCCCTCGGGCCCCCTCTGCTAGCGTGCCGCGAAACCGAGCCTCGGAGGACTCATGTGCGCGGCCCGACTTGTCCGGGGATCCCCCCTCCCGCCCCTGCGAGCCCTCGGGGTCCTGTCCCTCGTGGGCCTCGTCGGCTGCGGCAAGAAGCCCACCCTCGACGTGGAGCTGGCGGCGGTGG
Source organism: uncultured Enterobacteriaceae bacterium (assembly GCA_964586865.1). Taxonomy (GTDB): domain Bacteria; phylum Myxococcota_A; class UBA796; order UBA796; genus REDI01. Next base: position 7,144 of record CAZPJM010000184.1, on the reverse strand, counting down.
CCGATGCCCGCGAGATCCCCCTGAACAGCGCCCTCTGGGTGCTGCCGGACGGGCCGGGCCCGCGCAAGCTCCCGTCGAAGATGCTGTGCGCCGGCATCGAGGGCGACGCCATCCCCAACGGCGTCTGGCGCAAGGAGATCAAGCGGGGCGCCATGTCCCCGGCCGCCCTGCATCTCACCGAGGAGGGCGTGGCCATCGACGACCGCATCGTCGCGCCCCTCTCCGCCGAGGGCTGGGCCGATCTGGAGGATGGACGCATCCAACCGCTGCAGGAGCTCCTCGTCGCCCGCGGGATGGCCACCGGGGACTGGCAGCGGGAGCGCTGCCAGGGCGGTCCCCTGCCCCGGGTCCTCATCGCGGCGGATCGGGGAACCCCCACCGCCATCCTCGAGCCGGTGGTCCAGACCGTGCAGGCGGCCGGCTACGACCGCATCTGGATGCCGGTGGACCCGCGCTCCAAGCGGCCCGCCCGGCCCATCGGCCCGGTCCGCGAGGGCGGGGAGCCCCGCGCCGCCCTGTCCGCCGACGGCACCCTGGACGGCACCCTGCCCACCTCGGACGTGTCCCCGGGCGAGGCCCCCGGCTTCCCCTTCCGGGCCGAGGCGGCCACCCGGTGGGCAGACGTGGCCGAGGTGGCCAGCGCGCTCGACCGGACCGGACGGGTGGCCGTGATGGTGGACGTCTCGGACGGGCCCGTCACCCTGCCCTGGCCGGCCGACCGGGTCGCCGAGAAGGTGCGCCCCTTCGTGCCCGCCATCCCCCTCCGGGCCGGCAGCCTCTCGCCCGAGTCCCCCGGAACCCCGGGGACCGGCAAGCCCAGTCTGGGCATCTCGGGAATCCTCGGCGAGCTGCCCGACCCCCCGCCGGCCCTGGGCGGCGGCACCTGGCTGACCCTCACCCTCATCCAGCAGGTGCGCGAGGCGTCCCTCCCCGCGGTCCAGGCCTGCCAGGCCGAGGCCGACCCGGACGAAGCGGACGGGACCCTCTGGTTCGACATCCGATACTCGTCCGAGGGCAAGGTCCTGCAGGTCAAGCGCAAGGCCTGGCAGGACGCCATCGAGCACGAGCCCCTCGTCCGCTGCGTGGAGAAGGCGGCCACCGCCGCCATGGAGCGGATCGGCCCGGCCCCCCGGGACGCCCACGAGGTCGAGCTCGTCGATCAGGTCGCCCAGCTCTTCTACCGCCTGCCGCTCGAGTAGCCCGCATCCGTCATGAGGGATGCGGGGTAGCCCCGGCTCAGCGGGGCTGGCAGTAGACGGCGCCATCGGCGTCCAGCGGCGCCGAGAAGGAGACCTCGGCGTTCCCCTGGCCGGCGCCGCCGAAGCCCGCCCAGCTCCACTGGGCGGAGACGCTGCCCGAGACGCAGCCGTCCACCACGTCCACGTTCTCCTGCACGCTCCAGGTGTGGGTATCCGTGCTCCCGGAGCCGGACAGCTCCACGATGAGCGACACCGGATCCCCCGGGACCCCCATGGACAGCGCCGGCGTCCCGTCGCTGCCGATATTGATGGCGGCGCTGCCCCCGTCGCCTTCGCTGAAGAACAACAGGCTGGTGCCCCGCCCCCCGCGCCCGACCCCGCCCGAGACCTGCGCCCCGCCCCCACCTCCGCTCAAGCTGGTGGTGTGGCTGGAGCTGTAGCTGCCCGAGCCGCTCCAGGTGCACGGGCAGCCCAGCGGATCATCGGGCGGATCGCCCCACATGAAGGTGACCTCGCCCGTCCGGCGCGCCGCCTCGCCCTGGAGGGCGAACAGCTCCTCGCGCAGCCCCTGCCGGGTCTCGGCCTCGGCCACGACGCGGTAGGGATAGAGATCCTCGTCCTTGGGGACATCGAAGATCACGTAGCCACGGGTGAGCCCGGAGGGGCTCGAGGTGGCGCCCATGAGCGCCGCGGCCCCGCCGCCCTGGGTGTGGAAGCTCAGGTTGCGCAGGGGGAGGCGGCCCTTCGGCGTCTCCGCGAACCACTTCAGGGCGGCATTGTCGGCGTTGCGGACCCGGAAGGTGACCTTGCGGCCCTTGGGGCCCTTCCGCTTGACCCGGGGGTGATTCGTCGCGAGCGAGACCAGGATCCGCGGCACCGACACCATCTCGCTGGCCGTGGGCATGGGGGCGGTGGACGGGAAGGCCGAGGGCTTGGGCTCCACCCGGTAGGAGGTGATGCCCGGCTTCTTCGCCTTCAGGCACCACGTGTCGCCACACTTCACGCGGATCACGGCGGACTCGGGGGGGACCAGGAGGAGGCTGTACTCGTCCTTCGAGATGTCGATCCACGACCACTGGTACGGGCCGGTCTCGACGAGCCCCTGCGAGCCGTCCCCGACCTCCTTGCCCGCCCAGGTGTTCAGGCTGTGCTTGACCTGGTGGTTGTCCATGACCTCATCCAGCCCACGCACGGAGACGGGCTGGTCGAAGCCCTTGGCGGCCTTTCGGGCCTTGGACAGACCGGTCATGGCGTCCACGGCACCGGCGAGACCCTGGGCCGCGTCGGCCGCCAGCTTGCCGGCGTCGAGCCTGCCGCTCTCCGCGGTCACCAGCACCTTCACCGGGCGCTCCCGGTCCGGATCGTCCTCGTCCTCGAAGCGGGGCGGGCGGGCGCCGAGGCGCACGGCTGTGAGCTTCTGGGGCAGGAGCGCACAGTCCATGTCGGCGAGGGAGACCGAGACCTGCCCCACGGTGGTGAACGCCACCGCCCCCGCCGCCACATAGGCGTTCTTCGTGTACCCGGCGATGGCGGCCACGTCCCCGACCAGCTTGCTGGCGCGCTTCGAGTACCCGCACTGCTCCTCGGCCTCCTGCATGGCCTGGCTGAGCTGCTCGGCGGTGCGCAGGTCGAGCTTGAACTGGACGCCGCGGGGCCGCATCGTGTTCGCCGGGTCCCAGCGGGAGCCCTCGAGGACCCGTCCCGGCCGGGTGCGGAGCCGCTCCCCCAGCTCGCGGAAGAGCTCGAGCATCCCGGAGCGGGTGGCCAGATCGTCGAAGCTTCGACGCATCTCCTGGTTGGCGGCGGCGTCCAGGCCGGGGTGACCCTTCTCCAGCAGGTCCCGGAGGTCGAAGTCCACCTCCGGATGGTCCAGCAGGGCCTGGGCCAGCACCAGGGTCTGCAGCGGCGGGGGCACCGTCGGATCCACCGTGTTCGCGCGGGCATCCCAGGCGGCCTGCAGGGCCTCCCGGTCCAGGTCGTAGCGCGCCGCCGCCGCGTCCAGGTTGCTCTGGGCCACCGTCAGCAGGTCGGCGAAGGCCCCCTCGGGGCTCCGGACCCGTTCCACGGTGAGGGGAGCGGCCGGGCACACCGTCCCCTCGGAGCGGACCCGGACCTTCACCCGCCCCCCACCGAGCCCCGAGGCGTGGTAGGGCGCCGGGAAGGTGGCCCGGCCCTCGGCATCGGGGGTGAGGGCCAGCGCGAGCCACTCCCCCTCTCCCGGGTCCACCTCGACCCAGATGGACCCGTCGAAGGTGCCCTTGGCCCCCACCGGCACCGGGTCGGCGGGCAGGGCCGAGGAGGCCTGGAGGACCGTGGCCGTGCATCGGGCCGCGGAGGAGGCGGTCCCGGTGCCGATCCCGCCCCCCGCGGGCCGGGGGGCGCCGCCCGTGCCGAGGAGGAGGGGAAGGAGCAGACAGGCCCCGAGGGGGAGCCGGGAGGGTCGGCCGGTAGCCAGGTCGGTAGCCA
>CAZPJM010000184.1:0-3379 GCA_964586865.1 uncultured Enterobacteriaceae bacterium | reverse complement strand
CGGTAGCCAGGTCGGTAGCCATGAGGGACTCCCCGGTGGGGTGGAAGCCAGGCGCCAACCCGCTTGCGAAGCCGGCAACGGACCCTACCAGACGGGCCCGACCCCAGGGTGTCGTCCCTGGCCCTCTTCACCCCGCTCGGGGGAGGAGGCCCCGCCGGTCCAGCTCGCCCACCACCCCCTCCAGGATGGCGTCCAGGCCGCGCAGCTCGACGCCCAGGGCATCTCGCCGGCCGAAGTCGAAGCGGGTGGGGCGGGACCGCTCGCGGTCGGCGGGCCAGGGGGGCGGGGTGTAGGCGGCGTGGACCCGACCCAGCGCCTCCAGGATGTCCTGCCAGTGCCAGCTCCGCTTGACCGCGAAGATCCGCCCCCGGGCGTGCTGCTGGTCCAGGGCGGCGAGGTGCATGGCCGCCAGATCCCGCACGTCGATCATGGACATGGAGCCGTCGGGAGCGCCGTCGGCCCAGCGCTCGCCGGCCAGGATGCTCCGGAAGAAGCCCAGGTGGGACGGTGGGTCGTCCTGGAAGGCCGGCCCGGCGATGAGGCTCGGGTTGAGGATGACCACCCGGGGCACGCCGCCGCCGGCCGCCATCCGGGACAGGGCCGTCTGCTCCATGCGGGTCTTGGCGGCCGGGGAGTACTTGCCGTCGGCGACCTGCTGGTCGGGATCCGACCAGGCCGTGTCCTCGTGCTTGACCTCGGGCTCGCCGTCCGGGGGGTTGGTGGAGCCGGTGCTCGAGAGGAAGACCACCCGCTCGATGCCGTGGGTCTCGGCGGCGTCGAGGGCATGGCGGGCCGCGTCCACCATCAGGTCGACGGTCTCGGGGGCCTGCCGCTCGGTGCCCGCGCACATGAGGATGCCGTCGGCGCCGCGGGTGGCCCGAACCAGGCTGTCCTGGTCCCGGAGCTCGGCGGGCAGCAGCACCAGCCGGGCCCCGTGGCGGGCCTGCGACGCCACCTCGCGCTCCAGCCAGCCCCGGGACGGCCCGTTCGGGTCGCGGAGGGTGCCGCGGACGGTGCAGCCGGCCCGGAGGAGCGCCGCGGCCACGTGGCTGCCCACGAAGCCGCTCACACCGACGACGGCGAGGGTGGAACCGGGTTCGGGCACGGGACCTCCGGGGCGGGAGGGTGTCGTAACGGTTCGCGGTGCCGATGGGCGGTGCGCTATGACCTGCCCGGGAGCGGATCATGATCGATGCTGTCCGTTTCAGGAACTTCCGGGCCCTCGAGGATCTCACGCTCGAGCTCGGGCCTCTGACGGTGCTGGTCGGGCCGAACGGCTGTGGCAAGACCTCCGCCCTCGAGGGGCTGACCAGGACCGCGCTGGCAGCCGCGGACCGGACCCACCGCACCACGGGGGACGCCTCGATCGAGGTACGGCAGGGCGACCGGTGGCTCTGGCGGGCCGGGACCACCGGACCGCAGGACGACATGCACCGGTGGGGGCAGGCCGCCACCCGGCACGCCTTCCGGCCCACGGCCCTTCGGCGACCGCAGGACGCAATGGAGGCAGCCTCCCTGAGCGCCAGCGGCGACAACATCGCCCAGGTCATCGCCTCGATGGCCACGCGCCGGCGGACCGCCCTGATGGAGGCCTTCTGTGAGCTGGTGCCCAGCATCGGGGACATGAGCGCCAAGCCCGACGGAAAGACCGGAAAACTCCGCCTCGCCTTCTACGACCGGTGGTCCGGACAGGAGCTGACCCCGGATCAGGTGAGCGACGGCAGCCTGCTCACGCTGGCCCTCCTCACCCTGGCCTACCAGTCCGACCGGCTCGGACTCGTCGGGATCGAGGAGCCCGAGAACGGCCTGCACCCCTACCTGCTGCGCCGCGTCCTCGAGATCGTCACCCACCTGACCATGCGCGAACAGGACCCGCTGCAGATCCTCCTCACGACCCACAGCCCGCTGGTCCTCAACGCCGTCCCCGCCGAGGCCGTCCGCTTCATGCGCCGCGACCGTGATTCCGGCGCCGTCCTCGTCGAGCGCGCCCCGACGGGGGAGCCCGACTGGGCGGCCTACCTGGAGGCCTTCGACGACAGCCTGGGCGAGGCGTGGCTCTCCGGCGGCCTCGGGGGCGTCGGCGGTGTCTGATCCGGGCGCGATCCGGGTGGTGCTGCTGGCAGAGGGCCCTGGGGAGGATCGCGGCTCGAGGCCGACCTCTCTACCGGCTCCGGCCCCGCTGGAAACCCTGACGGAGGAGGAGCTGGGCCCGGGTCACCTACTGGTGCGCCGCGCCCTGGCCAAGGCCCGCAACATGCCCGAGCAGGCCATTCTCTTCGTCGCCCCGAACCGGATCGATGGCGGACGGCTCGCTCGCGGCTCCGACCTGCATGGGCCGCGCCGACTCCGCAAGCTGCTGGCCTACGCACCGAACCAGAAGGCACCCCACCTGGCCGTCGTCCTCGTGGACGAGGACGGCCAGTCGAAGCGCCGGGCGGCACTGGACGATGCCTTGGATGGAACCACACGACCGCCCGCCGTCCTCGCCTTGGCGGTCCGGGAGTTCGAGGCCTGGCTCGTGGCCGACGAGGGTGCCTGCGGGCGATGCGGAGTGCCCCCCTTCCCGGGGAAGCCAGAGAGCGCGGAGCCCGGAGCCGCCAAGGCCCACCTCTCGAGCTTCGACCTCACCAAGCGAGCCGACCTGGCCAGAGAGGCCGACCTGGACACGCTCCGGGAGGCCTGCCGAAGCTTCGATCGTCTCTTGAAGGACCTGACGGCGGATCGCTGACCCGGCGAAGCATGCTCCGGGTCCGGTCGCCCCGACGCGCCCGCCACGCCGCGCGGCACCGGCACACCGACCCCCACGTGGTAGTCCTCCTCACATGAGTCGTCGCCTGATCGTGGTCGGACTGGTGCTGCTGGCGGTGCTCGGCGGGGCGGCGGGCATCACGTGGGCCCTCCAGGCCCGCCAGGGCCCCCGCGTCGAGGGCTTCACGCCGGTCCGCCGTCCCCTCACCCAGACCCTGCTGGTCACCGGCCGGGTGGCGTGGCCCCGGCGCGCGGTGCTGGGCGCGGTGGTCCAGAGCACCGTGGCCCAGGTCCCCGTCCAGGAGGGCGATCGCGTCCCGGAGGGCACCCTGCTGGTCGGCCTGGCCGACGAGGAGGCCCAGGCCCGGCTGGCCCAGGCCGAGGCGGCGGTGGACGAGGCGGAGGCGCGGCTGGGACGGGTCCGGGGGGTCGGCCGGCGGGCGGCCTCGGAGGCGCTGGCCCAGGCCGAGCGGGACGCGGCGCAGGCCGAGACCGACTTCGCGCGGCAGGAGGCCCTGTTCCAGAAGGGGGCGCTCACCGAGGCGGACTTCGACGCCGCCCGCCTGCGGCGCGACCAGGCCCGCAGCCGACGGGTGGCCGCCGCCCTGGACGCCGCGGCCACCGCCCAGAC
>CAZPJM010000183.1:0-9691 GCA_964586865.1 uncultured Enterobacteriaceae bacterium | reverse complement strand
TCGCCGACGCCGACGGGGTGCAGGGCTTCGCCATCGTCCTGCCCGACCCCGTCTTCCGCGCCGGCCCCATCTTCGCCCGGCGCGACCGCGTGCGGTGGCGGCTCGATGACCTGGACCGCCTGCTGGCCGGTCGACTCGCCTACTACGACCAGCTCGCCGTCCGGCGCGGGGGCCCCCTCCACCGGCGGTGGGGCGCGGCCCTGGCCCTGGCCGCCCTGTGGCCCGTCATCGAGACCCACGACCACCTGGTGACCACCACCGTGCTGGCGCCGGTGCGCAACCTGGCGGCGGTGCCCTACCTGAAGCGGGTCGGCGGGCGCCCCGTGGGCGATCTGGACGAGGTCTACCCCGAGATCGGTCCCCTCGTGAGCCAGCTCTGGCTCGCCGAGCGGGGCCATGTCCTGGATCGGCTCCGCCACCCGCGGGGCCGGGCCGAGGCCTGGCTGGTCGAGACCGCCCGAGCGGCGCTGGACCGGGCCCGGGCCGCCCGCGCCGAGGGGGCCTGAGGTGGTGACCGCCTGGGATCACGTGCCGGCCCGCGAGTGGGACGACTGGCGATGGCAGAGCCGCAACCGCCTGCGGACCCTGGCCGATCTCGAGGCCGTCTTTCCCCTCACCGACGACGAGCGCGCCGCCGTCTCCCGAACCGCCGAGCGCTTCCACCTGGGGATCACCCCCTACTACGCCCGCCTCATGGACCCGGACGATCCCGCCTGCCCGGTGCGGCGCCAGGCCATCCCCACCCTGGGGGAGCTCCACCGCGGGCCCGGCGAGGTGGCCGATCCCCTCCACGAGGACGCCGATCAGGTCGCCCCCGGGCTCACCCGTCGCTACCCCGACCGCGTCCTCCTCTACATGACCCACCACTGCGCCGTGTACTGCCGCCACTGCACCCGCCGCCGCAAGGTGGGCACCGCCGGCACCGCCCCGACCCTCGCGGCCCGGCGCGAGGCCCTCGCGTGGATCCGCGCCCACCCCGAGATCCGCGATGTGGTCCTGTCCGGAGGCGACCCGCTCACCCTGGGTGATGCCGCCCTGGACGGGGTCCTGGCCGCCGTCCGCGCCATCCCCCACGTCGACGTCATCCGAATCGGGACCCGCAACCCCACCACCCTGCCGCAGCGGATCACCGAGGGGCTGGCCGAGGTCCTGTCCCGCCACGCGCCGATCTACGTCATGACCCACTTCAACCATCCCCGGGAGTGCACCCCCGAGGCCGCCGCCGCCGCCGACCGCCTGCGCCGGGCGGGCTGCGTCCTGTCGAACCAGATGGTGCTCCTGCGGGGGGTCAACGACACGCCCGCGGTGGTCATCGCCCTGAACCGGCGCCTGCTCGCCATGGGGATCCGCCCCTACCGCATGTTCCACTGCGACTACACCGAGGGCACCGGTCACTTCCGCGCGCCGCTCGAGCGGGGCCTGGAGATCCTGCGGGCCCTCCAGGGATGGACGAGCGGGCTCATGGTGCCCGAGTACGTGGTGGACCTTCCCGGCGGGCTCGGAAAGGTGCCCCTGGCCCCGCGCCGCGCCCACCGCGAGGGCGGCCGGTGGATCCTCGAGAGCCACGATGGCCGACGCGTGGTCCTGCCCGAGGACGCCGCTGGGTGAGCCCTCCGGGGACCACGAGATACTGTCGCCGTTTCGTCACCTTCGTGGCGGCGAGGTCGTGGTCCCCTCGGGCCCCAACCCCCGACCCCGAGGTCACCCGATGATCACCCTGCTCCTGAGCCTCCTCTCTCACGCCTTCACCGTCACGAGCACCGCCGACGTCCCCGACTACGATCTGACCGATGGCCTCTGCACCAGCGGCTCGCCCACCGGCCCCTGCACCCTCCGCGCCGCGGTGATGCAGTCCAACCACGACGGCATCCCGGTGGTGATCGACGTGCCGGCGGGGGTGCACACGCTCTCGGTCCGGGGAAGCTCCTCGTCGGATGCAGAAGGCGATTTTCGCATCACCAATGCCGACACCACGGTGCGCTGCCTCCAGGGCGCCGAAATCACGACCACGGTCCGGGCGCGGTTGTTCCACGTCGACACTGCGCGCACCTCACCATCGATGGATGCGAGCTGTACCCCAGCTACGTCGGGAGTACGGCGGGCTTGGGCGCCGCCGTCTTCGTCAGCATCGGCTCCCTGCACGTGCGCAACTCGATCGTTCGCGACTTCCTGGCCGACTCACAGGGTGGCGCCATCCGGGCTTTCCGGAGCGATGCATCCATCTAGAACACCATCCTGCGCGGCAACCGGCTAACTCCTGCGGGTGGGGGAGCCAACCAGGGCGGAACCCTGCACGCCTACGACTCCACCATCGTGATCCGCGACTCCACGGTGACCGATGCCCGGACCAGGGTCGGCTGGGGTAGCGTCTACGTCGAGGGGGGCACCTTCTTGGCGGAGACCACCGACTTCACCGACCTGCATACCGAGGCCGGCGGCGCCATCTACCTGACGGGCGGGACGGCGGCGACCGTCGATGACTGCCTGTTCGCGAGGAACGAGGCCGACCACGCCGGTGGCGCCATCCTCGCCGAGGACAGTGACCTCTCGGTGTGGGACAGCACCTTCGAGGAGAACGTGTCCCACACGGCGCCCTCCACCTGGGTTCCGACAATCCGCCGGCCCATCCTGCCGGCCCTGGCCGGCGGCGGAGCCATCCTGGCCTTCTCGAACAGCACGCCCAGCAACCTGAATGTCACGCGGAGCACCTTCACCCGGAACGAAACCGCCGTGACCGCCATGTCCCACGGGGGGGCGGTCCACGGCTTCAACGTCTCCGGCGGCTTCGTCGATACCGACTTCACGGAGAACCGAACCGACTTCGGCGGCAGCGGCGGGGCCATCCACTGGGAAGCCGCACCGAGCGGCTCGCCCATCAGCCTGGGCGTGCGGGACAGCACCTTCACCCTCAACGAAGTCCCGACCAGCCCCCTGATCTGGGGTGACGGCGGTGGCATCGCGGCTCGGGGCGCCGACCTCGAGATCCTGGCGTCGGTCTTCGACCGGAACCAAGGCGCCAACGCCGGGGGTGCCATCGCCATGGCCGACGGCTCCTCGAAGGTCGAGGACACCTACCTGGTCGACAACCACGCAGGCGTCCGCGGGGGCGGGATCGACGTTCGAGGCTCGGGCTTCCACGAGGTCCTCGGCTCGACGCTGCACCGGAACAGTGCCGACGCCCTCGGAGCGGCCCTTCACATGAGCGGTGGCGGAGGCAGCTCCCTGGCCCGGGTCACCCTCACGAACTCGACGCTCTCCGGCAACACCACGCCCCTGGCGGACAGTGGGATCCATCTCGATAGCTATGCCCGCGCGCAGCTTCTCAACGCCACCCTGTGGGGCTCCAGCCCGTCCACGCCCCTCATCGTCGCCGGGACCGGTCCCGGTAACGCCGTCCTCATGCAGATGAGCCTCACGCAGAACGGCAGGTGCTCCTTCGGCGGGGTGGCCACCGCCGGCTGGACCAACCTCGCCCAGTCCTCCTCCTGCCGGCTTCCCGGAGATCTCCTCTTCACGAACCCGGTGGTCTCGCCGCTCGCCGACAATGGCGGCCCGACCCTGACCCATGCGCTCCCTCCGACGGTCACCCGCCTCCCCTTCGGCATCACCGTCCCGAACCCCGCCGTCGACGCCGCCTGCGGGGCGCCCGCGGGCGTCGACCAGCGCGGCTACGCCCGCCCCGCCGATGGCGACGGCGACGGAACCGCCTGCAATGACCTGGGCGCCTACGAGCGGAACGCCACCCCCTGAGACCCGATGCCCGGACGCCGCTGGCGCGGGCCGGCGGCGTCCTCACCCGATGCGGTCCTGGGGCCGGTCCTCGCCCGGCGGCCGCCTGGCCGCCGCCTCCCGCCGCTCGCTGTAGCGATCGACCAGGTCGTCGCGCAGGTCCCGGGTGAGGCAGGTGAACCGGTGCAGCTCCTCCATCACGTCCGCCACCCGGTCCCGGTAGGCGCTGTCCCGCATCCGGCCGTCGGGGTGGAACTCCTGGTAGGCCTTGGGGACGCTCGACTGGTTGGGGATGGTGATCATCCGCATCCACCGCCCCAGGACCCGCAGGGTGTTCACCACGTTGAAGGACTGGCTGCCGCCGTTGACCTGCATCACGGCGAGGGTCCGGCCCTGGGTCGGCCGGACCGCCCCCATGGACAGGGGGATCCAGTCGATCTGGTTCTTGAAGACGCCGGTGAGGGTGCCGTGCTGCTCGGGGCAGGACCAGACCTGGGCCTCGGACCACAGCGAGAGCCGCCGCAGCCGCACCACCTCCGGGTGCTCCTCGAGGCCGGGCGCCTTGACGGGCAGGTCGTGGGGGTGGAACCAGCGGACCTCGCAGCCGATGCCCTCGAGGATGCGCGCGGCCTCCTCGGCCAGCAGGCGGGAGTAGGAGCGCTCCCGCAGGCTGCCGTACAGCATGAGCACCCGGGGGGGATGGGTGCTCCGCGGGCGGTCGGGCAGGGTGGGCGCGGCGAGGGGCGGGGGCTGCCCGTCGTGCCAGGTGGCCATCAGGCCTCCACCAGGAAGGTGGGCGCGCGATCGGCGGGCATGGCGGCGTGCTCCATGTCGGTGAGCCGGGCGTAGATCTCGACCAGGTTGCCCCCCGGATCCTTCAGCCAGAGCTCGTGGAGGGGGGTCCCCATCCAGGTGGTGCGGGCGGGCTTGTGGATCGGGAAGCCGGCGGCCACGGCCCGATGGTGGGCGTCCACCACCGCGGACCGATCCGGGACCTCCACCCCCAGGTGGTAGAGGGTGTCGTGGTGAAGCTCCCGCCCGTCGTCCACGAGCACCACGAAGTTGGTGCGGAGGCTCTCGCTCACGAAGGTGACGTAGCGGTGGGTCCAGGCCCGGGGCTCCACCCCGAGCAGCCAGGTGTAGAAGCGGGCCGCGGCGGGCAGGTCGGGGACGCGAATGCTGGCGTGGAACTCGGTGGGGGCCAGGGGTGCCGGGCCGTCCCGCAGCGCCTCCAGCACCTCGAGGCGCATGGCGATGGCGTCCCGCGCCTGCCGGAAGTGGGCGAGCCGCTCCTCGTCGGTGAGATCCTCGTCCTTCCGGTCCGGGTCGGGCATCGCCCAGCTCAGCCGGCGGGCCTCGCCCAGCAAGACCGGGCAGGATTCCTCGGCGCAGAGGGTGATCACCAGGTCGACCCCGTCCGGATCGATGGTGTCGACGTGCTTGCTGGTGTGGGAGGCGGCGTCGATACCCACCTCGGCCAGGGCCCGGAGGGCGTAGGGGTTCACCCGGGAGGGCTCGCTGCCCGCCGACTGCACCCGGACCGCGTCGCCGAACCGCTTGCGGGCCAGGCCCTCGGCCATCTGGCTCCGGGCCGAGTTGGCGACACACAGGAAGAGAACGCTGTCGAAGCGCATGTTCACCTCGGGGGCGGGGCGCGGGGAGGGGCTCACAGGGTCGAGACGAGCTGCTTGAGCTCGTCGAGGGCGTCGGGCGCGACGCAGTAGCAGCGCCGGGGGCCGTCCACCTCGCCCTGGATCAGGCCGGCCTCCTTGAGCTGCTTGAGGTGCTGGCTGACGGTGGACGCAGCGACCGGGAGCTGCTCGGCGATCTCGCCGGCGAAGCAGGTCTGCTGGGCCAGGAGGAAGCGCAGGATCCGAAGCCGGTGCGGGTGCCCCAGGGCCTTGAAGTACCCGGCCAGCCGTTGATCCAGAGCGGGATCCACGGATAGCGACCCCACCGGTCCCTCACAGCATGCACCGTCCATGCTCACCTCGTTTCGGTGTTCGCCGAATAACGAAATGCCATGCGCCGGGCAAGGGCCTGGCCGCCACCCGTGGGTGCGGATCCCTCGCCCGGAGCACGACCGCCCCCTCCCCTACCCGCCCCCGCTGCGCGCCCGCGCCCGACGGGCCGCCGGATCCTGCTGGTAGAAGCCGGACAGGATGGCGTAGAGCTCGGGATGCTCATGCCGGAGCTGGCGGGGTCGCTCGAAGAAGGTCTCGGTGGCCACGGCGAAGAACTCGGCCGGATCGGTCGCCCCGTAGGCGTCGAGGACGGTCCGGCGGTTGGCCGCCACATCCCGCTCCAGCTCCTCGAAGGCGGCGCCCAGGATCCGGGCCCACGGGGCGTACAGCTCGGCGGGCAGCACCGGCGCCCCGTCGGCCGATCCGTCCTGGGTGTCGAGCTGGTGGGCGAACTCGTGGAAGACCAGGTTGATGCCGTCGTCGGGGACCGCGATCCCCTGGCGGACGGCGCTCCAGGCCAGCACCACGGAGTCGGGCCCCGACTGACCCAGCCGGTGGCTGTCCACCGGCACCGCCAGATCCCGCACCACCCGGTGCCCCTCGAGCCGGTAGTCGCTGGGGTAGACCCGCACGGCCACCAGCCCCGGGTAGGGCACGTCCACGTCCAGCCCCACCAGCAGCAGGCAGGCGTGGGCGGCGATGGTGAGGCGGATCCGATCGGTCATCTCGAGCCCGCCCAGACCCTCGAAGTCCTTGTCGTCGAGGAAGATCTGGACGAGCCCATCGAGCCGCTCCCGCTCCTCGGGCGCGAGGGGGTGGGCCGCCAGGACCTCGTCGACGATGCCCGCCCACGCCGCGGGCAGCGGCTGCGCGCGCAGCCGGGCGTGGCGCCAGCGGACCCAGGGAAGCCAGGAGGCCATGGGAGCCTATAGCCACTCCTCGGCGAGGAGCGCGAGCACCACGTCATCGACCCAGGCCCCCCGCCACCACAGGCTCTTGCGGTGCAGGGCCTCGCGGCGGAAGCCCAGCCGCTCCAGCAGCGCGAGGGCGGCCTGGTTGCGCGGGTCCACCGAGGCGTGGACGCGATGCAGACCCATCTCTCGCAAGAGGTGGTCGAGGACGACGGTGAGGGCCTCGGTGCCGAGGCCTCGGCCGTGGAGCGCCGGGTCGATGGAGCAGCCGACCTCGGCCTGACGGCCCGCATCCCCCACGCAGACCCCCGCATCGCCGATGAGGACACCGTCCTCCCGATCCCGGATGGCCCACTGGGTCCAGGTGCCGACGGTGCCAAAGGCCACGGTCGCGTCGCGGGCGATGAAGGCCCGGGCCTCGTCCAGGGAGGCGGGCGACCAGCCCTGGAAGCGCCGGACATGGGGATGGGAGCGAGGGGCGAAGAGGGCCTGGTCATCTGGGGTGACGAGCCGGTCCAGGCGCAGGCGCCGGGTATGCAGGGCCGGTCGCGGCGACATCCTCTCCTCCATCGGTCCTGGTGCGCCCGCTGGGGACCCGTGGGCCCGCCGGGGCGGCCAGCTCAGGCCAGGCGGCCGGGGGTGAAGTTGAGCCGGGCGTAGCGGTCGTTGAGCTGGCCCCACTCACTCACCAGGGCGCCATCGACCCGGTTGATGAAGGCCGGGTCGAGGGCGTGGAAGCGCTGACCGTCCACCTCGACGAAGACACCCGCGGGCCCGGTCTCGCCGCGGGCGCGCACGCCGAGGGCCAGGTGGCCGGGCCACTGGAAGCTGCGGAGATCCTCCACCGACCAGCCCGCGGCGACGAGGAGGCTGCTCATGACGAGGCACATCTGGTCGCAGTCGCCGGTGCGGTCCTCGAGGATGTCGTAGAGGTCGCGCAGCGGGCCTTCCTGGTAGTCGATGTGGGCCTGGACCGACCGCAGGAGGGTGTCGACCAGCTCCTTCTCGGGCAGGCCCAGGGCCAGGAGGCCGTCGAGCCCCTCCTGGATGCCGGTGGAGGCCAGCTCCTCGCGGGCGTGACGGACCTGGTGCTGGAAGTGCAGGGAGGGGTAGTAGGCGAGCCAGGCGCGGGCGTCGGGGTGCTGGCTCCAGGGCAGGACCCGATCCTCGTGGCCGTGGATGGGAAAGGTGCGCGGCTCGGGGTTCTGGAGGGTGAAGGCGGGGAGCACCCGGTCCACGAGCGCGAAGCCCCGATCGGGCGCCGAGGTGAGGTCGGAGAGCGGCACCAGCACCTGGCCGCTCCGGGTGGGGACGCCCAGGCGCTGGGCGCCGTCCCAGAGCAGCCAGAGAAAGACGTACTCCTTGGGCACCGGGCCGCCGCGGCGCCGCGGCGTGGAGACCTTGGCCTTGGCGACGTAGCAGTTGTAGGGCTTCAGGTCCTCGGCGAGGGGGAGCGCGAGGATGGCCGCGCCGTCCACGTCCTGGGGCGCGACCTTGTAGCCCTGGTTCCGGAGGATGGCCCCGACGGCGAGCACGCGGCTCGAGGGGCTCCACGCGCCGGCGGCCCGCCCCCCCGCCACGGTGTGGTGGCCGGCTTCGTCCTCGGTGCGGATCCCCAGGCTGTCCACCGCCAGCACCGCCAGCCGGAAGCGCCCGTAGTCGCGCAGCCCCTCCTGGTCGGCCACCGCCGCGACCTGGTCCGCCAGCTCGGCGAGCTGCTCCCGGTCGGCGGCGTACAGCGCGCCCAGGTCCGTCGAGGGATCCTCGGCGGCGGGGGCGGGGGCGTCGAAGGTGGCGTCGAGGCCGAGCATCATGCTGAATCTCCTGCGGGTCGGGCGACGGGAGGTGGAGCGCGCCCCGGGGGCACACGGTACCGCGGCGGAGGGCCGGGCCCAAGCCACGCCCCACTTTCCCGGACCCGGCGCGCCCGGGCGCCAGAAGACGGGGTGCAAGCTGGCGCGCCAGCCGCCCGTGGGGCCAGGATGGCGCCATGCCCCTGGACTTCCAGCCCCATGACGAGGCCCGGTATGTGGTCGTCCGCCCGAGCGGTCGGCTCACCGTCGCCGAGTACAGCGAGCTCACGGGCCGCTTCGAGGCCTTCCTCGACCTGCACGGCCGGGGGTCCATGGTCGAGGTCCTCGACGGCTTCCAGGGGGTCGATCGTCGGACCCTGGTGCCCGGCCTGCGGTTCCGGTGGAAGAACTTCCCGCGCATCGACCGCCTCGCGGTGGTGGGCGGCAGCGGCGCCGCGCGCCTCGGCCTCCGCATCCTCGCCCCCTTCGTCCCCCCGGACCTCCGGGCCTACCGGGCCACCGAGCTCGGCCGGGCCACGCGCTGGGTCGCCGGGGTGGAGGGCGACCTCAGCTCGCCTTCGCCACCGGCAGGATCCGCTCCGCCGCCCGCCGCGCCCCGATGATGTTGCGTGCCACGGGCCCCACCTCGAGCTCGGCCAGGGGCCCTGTCACGTGGACCGCCGGGTGCCACCGCAGGTGCCGATCCACCACCGGGTAGCCGCACGCCGCGCACGGCAGGGCGTGGGTCTGGACCAGATCCTCCACCAGGGTCCCCCCCGGTCGAGCCCCCTCGAAGCCCGTGGCGAGGAGCAGGGCCTCGGGGCGCAGCCGGATCCGGCCCACCCGCAGGGAGAGGCCCGCCTCGGGGGCGTCGGGCACCGGCTCGCCCACGTGGAGCCGCACCTGGCCGGCGTCGATGGCGCGGCGCAGGGCCCGGTGGACGTCCGGGGGCAGGGAGCCCGTGTGGCGGGCATCCGTGATCATGGCGCGCCGCTTGGACAGGCTGCGCTCGGCCGAGAAGCGGCGCATGTGCTTGGGCCCCACCCAGCCCGGATCGCTGTCGAAGGCATGGGTGCGCAGCGCATGCCGCGAGACCAGGTCCACCGTCCGGCCCTCGGCGGCCAGTCGGAGAGCGACCTGGGCCGCCGAGATCCCCCCACCCACCACCACCAGCCGGTCGGGGAGCGCCGCCGGCTCCAGGGGCCGGTCCGGCTCGAAGACGTGCTGCACCCGGTGGCCCGCGGCCTGGAGGGACCGCGCCCAGGCCGGCCAGCGCGGGCGCCCCCCCGCGCCC
>CAZPJM010000182.1:0-9760 GCA_964586865.1 uncultured Enterobacteriaceae bacterium | reverse complement strand
GCCCCATCACCCATGGGCACCGGGCCGTCAAGGTTCGGCCGATCAGGTGAGGACCCGCACGGCCTTCGGCCCCTGGACGCCGCCCTCGGCCACGGCCACCAGATCGGCGCCGCACACCACCAGGAAGCGCTCCCCGGTGCCCACCCCGGACGGGGCTGGCGGCAGGCCGCCGCCGCGCCGAATCCGCTCGGCATCGGGCGGGCGGACATCGGCGATGGGCAGGTGCGAGAGGGCCTCGATGGGACGGCGGACCCGCTCGCCCAGGGCCTCGCGCACGGCCTGGCGAGGTCGCCACGGGACCCGCTCCTCGCGGCGGCCGCGCATGAGCAGGACCTCCTGCCAGGTGTGCCCGGGCTCGCCCGCCACCAGCGCGGCGAGGGTGGGCATGTCGACCGCATCGCCCAGGTGGAAGGGGCCGCTGCGGGTGCGCGAGAGGGCCTCGAGGTGGCCGGCGCTGCCCAGGGCCTCGGCGATCTCGTGGGCCAGCACCCGGGCGTAGGTCCCGCGGGAGCAGGTGATCCGGACCCGCAGGGTGGCGCCGTCGTAGTGGAGCAGATCCATGTCGTGGATGGTGATGGGGCGGGGCTCCACCCGGACGTCGAGACCGCGGCGCGCGTACCAGTAGAGGGGCTTGCCCTTGTGCTTGACGGCGCTGTACGGCGGCGGCACCTGCTCCCGCTCGCCCCGGAAGGCGTCCAGGAGGTCCAGGACCTCGGCCTCGTCGGCGGTGGGCAGGGGCCGCTCCTCCACCACCTCGCCGGTGGGATCCCCCGTGTCGGTGGCGGCGCCGAAGCGGATCAGGGCGTCGTAGACCTTGACCGACTCGTCCAGGAACTGGATGAGACGGGTGGCGGTCCCCAGCGCCAGGGGCAGGACCCCGGTGGCGAAGGGGTCGAGGGTGCCGGTGTGGCCGACCTTGCGGATCCCGGTCACGGCCCGCAGCACGTCGACCACGTCGTGGGAGGTGATGCCGGGGGGCTTGTCGACGACCAGGAATGCGGGGGTGAGGCTCATCCCGCGCTCCCCCCCTCGCCGTCGTCGCCGCCGTCCTGGGCGCGGGCGTCCTTCTCGGCGAGCTCCTCGCCGATCCGACCCAGGAGCTGGGTGAGGCGCACGGCCTCGTCGGTGTGGTCGTCGAGCTCGAAGCGCAGCTCGGGGGCGTGGCGAGTCCGGAGGGCTCGACCCACGGGCCCGCGCAGACGCCGGGCGGCGTCGTCGATGGCGTCGATGAGGTCGTCCGAGGGTGGCGCCCCGCCCAGGGGCGACCAGCTCACCCGGGCCACGCCGAGATCGCCGGAGACCTCGACGTGGGTGATGCTGATGGGGGGGAAGGACGGGTCCTTCAGCGCCCCGGGCAGGCGCGTGGCCAGCTCGCGGTGGATGAGCTCGGCGATGCGCTGGGGCCGGTAGCCCGACATGGCATGCTCCCCGCCCGGACCCTGGGAAGGGCCGTCAGGCCGGTCCGGGACCGGGCCCTCGTAGGGGTTCGCCCCGCACCCGTCAAGCCCGACCGGCAGGGCCCGGCGGCGGCGAGCCGCGGAGCCCCGGGTCAGCCGAGATGCGCGTCGACGACGTTGACGTCGTACTTCCCCTGCCAGAAGCGGGGATCGGCCACCACGCGCTTCAGGACCTCCAGGTTGGTGGCCACCCCCTCGACGACGACGTTCTCGAGGGCATTGCGGGCCTTGACCAGGGCGGCCTGCCGGGTGGGGGCGGTGACCACGAGGGTGGCCAGCAGGGGCTCGGTCTCGGGGGTGCAGGGCTGGCCCGTACCCACCCCCACCTCGGCGAAGACGCCGTCCGGCAGCTCCAGGCGCTCCAGCACGCCCTCGGGGCGGGAGACCCCGTCGCGGGGATCCACGTGCAGCAGGCGGAGCTGGACCCCGTGGCGGGTAGGGGTGGTCTCGGCGCCGCCCCAGCCCAGCGGCTCGCCGTTGGAGAGGCGGATCTGGGTGTCGACCAGGTCCACGTCGAAGACCTGCTCGGTGAGGGAGTAGCCGGTGGTCAGGCGGCCCGAGAGCCCGAGCAGCCACCACCCGCCCCGGTCGTTCACCGCCCAGCGCACCCGCAGGATCCCGCCGAGCTCGAGGGCATCGGCGAGCTTGCGGGCGGCGTCGGCCATGGCGCGGCCCTGCTCGGCCGGCACCACCGCCGGACCCAGCTCCTCGAGCCAGGAGCGGAAGCGGACCTGGACGCTCTTGTCGTGGTGACCGAGGGCGTAGGCCGGGCCGCCGGGCTCGCGGACCACCGTGGTGGCCAGCTGGCGCACGTCGGGGAGACCGGCGGAGAGGTAGACGGCGTCGTTGCCGGCGATGAAGCGCGCCCGGCGCCGGACCTCGCGGACCATGCCGGGCAGGTCGTCGTACTCGTCGGCCCGGAGCACCACGCCACCGGCCACGGCCTTGACGTAGACCGGCAGCTCGAGGCCCGCGGCCTGGGCCAGGCCATCCTCGCCCTCGGGGACGGGGACCGCCGGGATGACCGGGATGTCGAGGGCCTCGGCCGCCTCGCGGACCGCGAAGCGATCGGCCACCCGCTCCAGATCCTCGCGGGAGAGGCCGATGACCCGCAGGTTGGCGGCGTTGGCGGAGGCCACGAAGTCGGCCCGCTCGGCGAAGAAGCAGTAGCCGGGGTGGATGATGGTGGCGCCGGCGTCGTGGGCGGCGCTGATGATCCGCTGGGCGTGCAGGTAGGTGTCCTCGACCGTCGCGCCGTTCAGGTAGACGGCGTAGTCGGCCTCGTCGACCCAGGGCTGCTCGACCTCGGGCTCGCTGAACACGGTCACGGTCTCGTCGCCGCGCTCGCGGAAGGTGCGGATGAGCCGCCGCATGAGCTCGCCGCGGCCGGCCAGGAGGATTCGTTGCATCAGCGACCCTTCCAGGCGGGCGACCGCTTCTGGAGGAAGGCGGCGACGCCCTCGAGGGCGTCCTCGGTGAGCAGGTTCAGCGTGAGCTGGGTGTTGAGGTAGCGCAGGGCGTCGTCCAGGTCCTGGTCGGCGACGGCGTGGAAGGCCGCCTTGCCGAGCTCGAGGGAGAGGGGCGCCCGGGAGGCGATGGTGCCGGCCAGCTCGAGGGTGGCGTCCAGAGCGGTGCCCGCGGGCACCACCCGGTTGACCAGGCCGCGCGACCGGGCCGCGGCGGCGTCGAGCTTGTCGCCGGTCAGGACCATCTCCATCAGGTCCTTGCGGCCCACGTTGCGCTGGAGGACGGCCAGGATGATCCACGGGAACAGGCCCAGGCGGATCTCCGGGGTGCCGAAGCGGGCCGCCTCGTCGGCCACCACCAGGTCGCAGGCCGCCGCCAGGCCCAGGCCGCCGCCGAGGGCATCGCCGTTGACCGCGGCCAGGATGGGCAGCCTGCTGTGGTGCATGGCCCGCAGGAGCTCGGCGAAGCGCCCGCGGGTGCGGTGGGCGTGGACGGCACCCCCCTCGGCCTGCAGGCCGCCGGCCAGGTCCCCGCCGGCGCAGAAGGCCTTGCCCGCCCCGGTCAGGACCGCCACCCGGACCGACCGATCGTCCTCGGCGGCCGAGAGGGCAGCGGCGAGGGCCTCGACCAGCTCCCCGGACAGGGCGTTCCGGCGCTCGGGGCGGTTCAGGGTGAGCACGACCACGCCATCGTCCGCGTCGGAACGGACCTCCACCAGCGCCACGGGGCCTCCAGGTGCGCAGGGCGGACGGTAGCACGCCCGGACGGACCGGGGGGCCCGAGCGGCGGCGCCGGAGTAGAGCGCCCGCATGGACGTGGTGATCGTGGGACCGGGACGCCTGGGGCGGACCCTGGCCGGGCTCCTCCCCCGGGCGGGGCATGCCGTCACGCTGCGCGGGCGGGGCGATCCGCTGGACGACGGTCCCGTGCGCCGGGCCGCGGTGGTGCTCCTGACGGTCCCCGACGCCGCCATCGGCCGGGTGGCCGACCGCGTCCCGCCCGGTCCGGTGCGCCTGCACACCTCGGGGGCCACCGACCTGGCCCCGCTGGCCCGTCGCCCGGGTCACGGCAGCCTCCACCCCCTCATGACCTTCCCCGGACCCGAGGTGGCGGTCCCGGACCTGCGCGGGGTCCCCGCCGCGGTGGACGGCGACGAGGCGGGCCTGCGCATGGCCACCTTCCTGGCCCGTGAGCTGGGCCTGCGCGCCGTCCCCGTCCCCGGCGACCGGCGCCTCTACCACGCGGCCGCGGTCCTGGCGGGCAATGGAGCCACCCTCCTGCTCCACGAGGCCCGCCGGGCCCTCGAGGCCGCCGGCGTGGCCCCGGAGCAGGCGGTGGGCCTGCTGCTGCCCCTGGTGCGTCGCTCGGTGGAGAACGCGGATCCGGATCCCCTCGCCGCCCTCACCGGGCCGGTGGCCCGGGGTGACGACGCGGTCCTGGCGGCCCACCGGCGAGCCCTCGAGGCGGCCGGACTCCACGATGCGGCCCGCCTCCACGAGACCCTCGAGGTGACGGCCCGACGGGCGCTGGCCGGGCCCGGGACCGACGACGACAGCCTTTGACAGCCCTCCGGCGCGCGGGGATGAAGGTTCGGGGAGACCCGTCCGTCCCTTCGACCGGAGGCTGGTGGCATGGAAGACAGACGCGAAGGACCGAAGAGAGGGGGAGGGTTGTCGCCCTGCAGGCCGGTGCTATCCTCCAGACAGACGCCAGGAGTGCTCATGCTCGACGCGTACATCATCGACCGCATCCGCCGGGAGCGCGACTCCGAGAAGGAGCGCGGCTCGCTCATCCCGCTGCGCATCGATGTGCCGCCGACGCCTCCCGAGTCCGTGGAGGATCGGCCCGAGCCCGAAGATCGCGGCTCCACCGTGGTCGACTACCAGCTCTAGTCCACCGACCGCGCCAGGCACCGCAGGGTCACCCCTGCGCCCCACGGGGGGAGAGGTTCGCCTCTCCCCCCGAAGTGTCAGGGGCGTTCATCCCCAGTGAGAGTGAACGGCCCTCTCCCGGATCCACGAGACCCGCGGCCGGTCGTCACCAGCTCGGACAACCTGCGCCTCCCTTCTCCCCACCCTCCCCAGCGGGAGGTCGGGGGGCGCTGGACCCCGGGGCGACCGCTCCAACGCAGCGACCCCCGCGCGCCGGGGCGGGCGGGGGAGGATGGCCGGCTGGTTCCCGGGTGGGCCTGGGAGGCCGCCGGTCACCGGGTGGCCGGCGATGTCGGGGGTCGGTGGCGCTTGCAGTGGCGCCAGCGCGCCGGCCCGGCCCGGATCAGAACCGGGACAGGTCCAGGCCGACCTCGTCGGCGTAGGCCTGGAGGCCCTTGCGGTCGATGGTCCGCATGGCCCGGGTCGACAGACGGACGCGCACGAAGCGCTCGCCCTCCGCCCACCACAGGCGCCGGGCCTGCAGGTTGGGGAGCTGCCGCTTCTTGGACTTGCGGTTCGAGTGGGACACCTTGTTGGCGACGTTCGGTCGCTTGCCGGTGAAAGCGCACTTGCGGGCC
Organism: uncultured Enterobacteriaceae bacterium; assembly: GCA_964586865.1. Classification (GTDB taxonomy): domain Bacteria; phylum Myxococcota_A; class UBA796; order UBA796; genus REDI01. Next base: position 4,327 of record CAZPJM010000182.1, on the reverse strand, counting down.
ATGGGACGCCTCATGGATGTGGGAACGCCGCGCCGCTTATCGGAGGCGGGCCCTCGGGTCAAGGCCCCAGGCCCAGCCCGTCCAGGACCCTCCCCAGGTCGAGGGGCGGCCGGCAGTGGCGCACCCCCTGGAGCGCGTGGGCCGGGGGCTGCCGAGAGACCAGCACCACCCGATGCCGCAGCTCGGGGTGACGCCGAAGGACCTCGCGGGCCAGGGCCAGCCCCGAGACCCCCGGCAGGTGGAGCTCGGTGAGCAGGCCCGCGTGGGGCGCGCCATCGAGGGCGCGGAGGGCCGAGGTGGCGTCCTCCACCCCGCGCAGCGAGAGGCGCTCGCCGAAGGCCTCGGCGAGGGGCGCGGCCAGCGGGCCCACCGCCAGGACGGGGGGGCCGGGCTCCAGGCGGGGCAGCGGCGGCGCCGCCCGGGGGAGGCCGACCCGGTAGAGCAGCCCCCGGCCCAGGCGCAGGGGCTCGAGGGTCCCGCCCACCCGGTCCAGGACGAGGCAGGCCACCGCCACGTCCAGCCGAGGGTCGCCGTGGGCCGGGACCGCCGGGCCGTCCAGGTCGGGAGGGCGCCCCGGGGGGGCCGCCCACAGGTCGACGCGGACCCCCGCCACCTCGCCCGCGGGCCCGGCCTCGGCGATGGCCCGGACGCCGGTCACCATGCCGCGGCCACGGGCGTCGGCCAGGCGCAGGAGCAGCACCCCGAACACCCGGGTCAGCAGATCGCGCTCGCCCGCGGCCCGCAGGTCGGCCGGCTGGACCTGGATGGCCTCCGGGCCCGAGAGCGCCTCGCCCACCGCCTCGCGGAGCAGGTCCCCCAGGGCCACGGCCCCCAGGGTCACGGGCGGCGGACGTCCCACCAGCCGCAGCAGGTGCAGGGTGGCCGAGACCCGGCGGGCATGGCCCAGGGCGACCTCGAGGTGGCGGTCCGGGCCCTCGCCGGTGGCTTCGCGGAGGGCCAGGAGCAGCTCCAGCCGCCCCTGCACGACGGACATGGGGTCGTTCAGATCCCGGGCGACCGCCCCGGCCAGCTCGGCCCTGGCCCGATCGCATCGCTCGGCCACGCAGGAGGCCTGGACCGCCTCCCGGGCGGCGTCATCGGCCAGGTGGAGCCGGCCCTCGCCGCCGCGCCACACCCGGACCAGGCCACCCCGGCGGGTCCGCAGGCTCCGCTCGTCGAGGCCGAGCCCGCCAGCGGCCAGACAGGCGCGGAAGTGGGCGCCGTCGTCGGGGATCAGGGCGTCGGCCAGGAATCGCCCGGCGTGGAGGGGACCGAGCAGTCCGGTGGCCCCGTGGCCCGCCTCGGTGATGCGGCCCTCGCCGTCCACCCTCACCCAGGGGACCTCCGGGGGTGGGGCCGACCGCGGCACGGGGACTGGCGCACGCCGTGACATGCCCCATCCTACCGCGGGGAACACGAGGCCGCCTCGGGGGTTGGCAGGGGCGTCCGAACGGGTGAGACTGAAGGCCTCCCCGGCGGCCTTTCGCCCCGCCTCCCCGCCCGCTCCCGGTCCCTCCGTGCGCCCCCTCCGCCTGCTCCCCCCCCTGCTGGCCCTGCTCGCGGCTCCGGCCCGGGCCATCGACCCCGTGGGTGCCCCACCGGCCCCCGCGGCGCGGGTCTCGCGCCTGGGTGGCTTCCAGGCCGACATGGCGCCCCATGGTCCGGTGAGCGGCACCCTCTGGGACCGGGCCCCGAGCGTGGCGCCGGGCGCCCCCCCCGGGCCGACCCCTCCCCTCGCCGCGGTGCGCGCCCACCTCGAGGACGGCGACGTCCGACGGGCCCTGCACGACGCCGAGCGCATCGCCGAGGAGCGCCGCTGGGGCCGGGAGCGCACCCTCGCCAGCTTCGTGGCCGGCCTCCTGTACCGGGAGCAGGGGCTGCACAACCTGGCGAGCGAGAGCTTCACCAGGGTTCGCCTGTCGGGGGGCGCGCTGGCGCCGTGGGGCGCCTACTACGAGGCCGAGCAGGACCATCGCCGGGGCAAGCCCTGGGTGGCGTACCGGGAGTGCGAGACCCTGCGTGAGGCCGACCCGGGGGGCCGCTTCGACGCCGCCTGCCAGAGGCTCATGGCCCGGGCCCTGGTGGCGGCGGGCCGCACCGCCAAGGCCCGCGAGGTGGCGGATGCCCACGACGAGGAGCACCCCGACGACGCCATCCGCGAGCAGATCGACCTGGCCATCGCCCGCCGGTGGAGCACCAGCCACCCCGAGTGGGCCATCCCCCTGCTCCGGGATCTGGCCGTCGACCACGAGGCCCCCCTCACCGGCCGCGTCGCGGAGGCGCTCCTGGAGCGGCTCGCCGCCGAGGGCCACGAGGGCGCGGCCGTCCCCGACGACGTGGCCAGCCTCATGCGCCGGGCGGTCTCCCTGCGGGATGGCAAGCGCAAGGACGCGGCCTGGGCCCTCTTCGAGGATCTGGTCGCGCGGAGCGCCGACGACCCCACGGTGGCGGCGTGGGTGGAGCGCGAGGCCACCACCTTCGCCTGGCGCACCCACCGCTGGGACGCCCTCGCCACGCTCTACGCCAGCGAGCACCAGGAGACCGGCCACCCCGACGATGCCTGGAAGCACTACCAGGCCCTCACCCGGGGCGGTCGCTTCGCCGAGGGCCTGACCGTCGCCCTCGAGGCCCAGCGGGCGCACCCGCGCCACCGGCGGTGGCGCCGCAGCGAGGAGGTCGTGGGCCGCACCGCCATGCTGGCGGGCGAGTACGCCGCCGCCCGGGACCAGTTCGACGTCCAGGCCGAGCGCGGCGGCTGGACCGGCCGGCGGGGCTGGCTGTACGGCGGGTTCGCGGCGCACCTGGCCGGCGACCACGAGGGCGCGGTGGAGCGCCTCGACAAGGTCATCGCCCGGGACCGCGGCTACGTCGAGAACGCCCGCTACTGGCGGGCCGAGGCCCTCGAGGCCCTGGGGCAGCACGACCGGGCCGAGGCCGACCGCGCCGCCATCCTCCGCGACGACCCCCGCGGCTGGTACGCCCTGCTCCTGCGGCAGCGCCACGTCGAGCGGGCCGGCCCCCCCTGGGACCGGACCGGCCGCTGGGCGGGCCCACCGCCCCCCGATCCGGCCCCACAGCCCCCGCTCGCCCGGATCGCCGACGAGATCCCCGTCTCTCCCCTGCCCCGGCCACGGGTCCTGGAGCCCGATCTCTCGCCCTGGGCCGCCCTGACCTGGCCGCTCAAGGCGGCCTCGGCCACGCGCCTCGAGCTGGCCGTCCACGACTCGGACGCCTTCCATCCGGTGGGCCTTCCCCCCGCCAGCTACCGGCGCACCTCCTTGTTCGACCCCGACGAGGGCCGGGCCGCCCTCGGCCGCCTCGCGCGTCGCCACGGCGAGGCCTGGCCCGAGTGGTCCGCCATCCACGACCTGGCCGAGGCCGGCCTGTACGACCTCTCGGGCCCCCTCCTCTCCGAGGTCCACGAGACCTGGCGCGAGGCGTGGCGGGACCCCCGGCACCCCCTCCACCCCGAGGCCCGCCGGATCAGCGCCCGGGGCGCGGACTGGCGGCCCCTCTTCTACGCCGCCCGGGACCACCACCACGCCGACCGCTACACCTTCGGCATGTGGGACGAGATCCCCGACCCGGCCCTCTCCCGCGAGGCCCGGCGCCTGGGCTGGCCCCTGGCCCACGACCGCTACGTCTGGACCCACGCCCGCGAGCACGACGTCGACCCCTACCTGGTGATGGCCATCATGCGGGTGGAGTCCCGCTACGACGCCATCGCCGTCTCTCGGGTGGGCGCCCGCGGCGCCATGCAGATCATGCCGCGGACCGGCCGGCTCATCGCCGACCTGGAGGGCGATGAGGACTTCCTCACGGGCGACCTGGAGGACCCGGTCTTCGCCGTCGGCTACGGGATCATCTACCTGGGCCGGCTGCTGGACCGCTTCGGGGGGGCCTTCCCCCTGGCGGTGGCCTCGTACAACGGCGGGCCGTTCAACGTCTCGTCCTGGCTCGAGGGCACGGGGCGCGAGATGCCCATGGACCGCCTGGTCGAGCACATCCCCTTCCGCGAGACCCGCCGCTACGTGCGCAGCGTCTCGGCGGCCTACGAGACCTACCTGGAGCTGTACGCCGATCCGGGCGCCCGCCTGGTGCTCCCCCGGGGCCCCTACCGCGACGATCCGGCCGTGGTGGACTTCTGATGCTCACCCCACCCTCGCGGGGGGGCCGGCTGGCGCTGGCGGTGGGGGCGGCGGTGCTCCTGCTGGGGGTGCCGGCCTGGGCCGGGCTGTTCGGCCGCAAGGACAAGGAGGCCGAGCCGGAGGCGACCGGCCGCGACACGGACGCGCCGGCCCGGGTCCGCCGACCGGCGGAGCGGCCC
>CAZPJM010000181.1:0-9774 GCA_964586865.1 uncultured Enterobacteriaceae bacterium | reverse complement strand
GGGGGCCCTCGGGCCACGACGCCATGGCCACCAGGCGGGCCCCGCGGCGCACCACCCGCCCCACCCGGACCGCCTCGCGCACGGGCGCGACGGCCCCGATCGGCTCCAAGCGCAGCAGGGCGGCGGGCGCGGGCCACGGAAGGGCGGCCAGGAGGCTCAGGTTCTCCCGGATGATCGCCGGGAGCGCGGCCGGGTCCATCGCTCCGGCGGCGGCGGCATCCACCAGGACCCCCGGACGGCCGACGGCGGCCCGCAGATCCGCCTCCAGGGCCGGGCCCGGCCGCCGCCCCAGGCTGGCCGCCACCCGGCGCAGCTCGGCCAGGGGGAGCGGAGGCACGGCGAAGGGGCGCGCCCAGGATGGCACCCGGTCCGAGGCCGCCAGCACCCGCACGCCGGCCCGCACCAGAGCCGGGACCAAGGCGGCCAGGGCGCGGGCCTCACGCCCGAGCAGCTCCTCCACCCGGCCCAGGAAGACGCTGAGCCCCAGCCGCCGCTGGCGGGCCAGCCAGCGCAGCAGCTCGGGGTCATCCAAGCGGTCCGCGCCCGGCGCCCCGAGCACGGCCAGCAGGCCCAGCAGCCCGCGCACCGGGTCGGCCCCCCGGGTAAGGTCCTGGACGGTCCGCTCCTCGTCCAGGGGCAGCCGGGCCAGGGCCGCCCGGGCCAGGCGGCTGCGGCCGATCCCCGCCGGGCCCACCAAGGCCAGGGCAGTGCCGTCTGCCCCGTCCTCCTGGAGCGCCGCCACCAGCTCCTCGAGGGGGCGGGCCCGGCCGGTCCACGGCGGCGCGCCCGTGACCGGCCGGGGCAGCCGCACCCCCGCCGCCAGCAGGGCCTGGCGGACCTCGCCGACGCTGCCCGGCCGATCCTCGATCCGGGGGGCCAGGAGCCGATCCAGCACAGCCGCCAGGGCCGGGTCCAGCTCGGGGGCCACCGCCCGGGCCGGCACCGCCTCGCCGGACAGCACCGCCCGCCGCAGGGCGCTGCCGGTCTCGACGAAGGGACGACGCCCCGTCAGGGCCTCGTAGAGCAACACCCCCAGGGAGTAGAGGTCCGAGCCCGGCGCGGGCACCGCGCCCTCCACCACCTCGGGGGCCGCATAGCCGAGGGTGCCCCCGGCGGAGGCCCCGGGTCCGTCCAGGCGCCGGGCCGAGCCCAGGTCCAGCACCACCGGGCCCCGCGCCGTCCCCAGCACATTGGCGGGCTTGAGGTCCAGGTGCAGCCACCCCGAGCGGTGCAGGTACTCCACCGTGTCGAGCAGGGGGCCCATCCAAGGTCCCGGGTCGGGCGCGGGGCGGTCTCGGACCCAGGCCGGCAGGGGTCGGCCGTCCTCCCACTGGACGACCAGGCCCGCCACCGCGGTCCCCTCGGCGTCGGTGCGGCCGTGAAACCGCTCCACCAGCCGGGCCAGGTGCGGGTGGTCCAGCCCCTCCAGCCGGAGCGCCTCGGCGCCGATCTCCCCACCGAGCTCGCTCTCCACCGGGACGGTCTTGACCACCACGGTGCCGCCCAGGGCCCGGTCCCGCGCCACCACCACCCGGGCCGTCCGCACCCCCGGGACAGGGCGGACCACCGCGTAGCGCCGGGTCAGGTCTCGCATGGCGTCAGCATCCCGCAAAGGTTGCGGGGATGCAACCGTTGCGCGCAATCGTTGCGGTTTTCGCAACGTGACGCTCGATACCGGGTTCATCGCGACCGGCAACGTCCCCCGTCGGGGGTAGGGAATACGAGAAGATGGATCGTCAGGTTCTCTGGCACGACCCTTGCGTTGACCCGAAGCAACCACCCCCCACCCTGGAGCCCCCATGTCGCGCCTTCTCGCCCTGCTCACCCTGGTCTCCCTCCCCGCCGTCGCCGGCGGCCCCTTCTGGGAGGACGATCCCTGGGTCTGGAAGCCGATGGAGCTCGACTGGGCCGTCGCCCTGCACCCCCAGGGCCTGTCGCCCTCCCAGATCGAGGCCACCTACGACGCCCCGCCCCGCCCCGAGTGGTGCGGGCCCGCCGGCATGGTCTACCCCCCCACCCAGGCCCAGTGCGACGCCTGGGACGACGAACTCGACAACTGGATGCTCGACTTCACCGGCGCCAGCAGCGTCCAGGACCTGCCCCCCCACGACGACCCGCCCACCTACTGCGGCGGCTGCTGATCCCGGCGGGCCTCTCCCCGTCGTTTCCGTCGTCCCTCCTGCGCTCCTCCATCCCCTGATCCGAGAACGACCATGGCCCACCAGCCCGACCCGACCCTGCTCCGCGCCCAGGAGATCGATCAGGTCCGCGAGGATCGGCCCACGAAGCCCGGTCAGGGTACCCAGCACCGCCCGTCCAGCCTCCGCACCCTGGTGGCGCGGCTGTGCGAGCCGGCCTTCCTGGAGCGTGCGGGCCGGGTGGTGGCGGTGAACGCCGCCCTCGAAGAGCTGGTGGGGCGCACCATCCCGGTGGGCCCGCGCGGCGTGGAGCTGGACCGGCTGGTGGCGGTCGTGGAGGCCGCGCCCGGCGCCCACCGGACCATCCGCCTCGACGCGACCATGGGCTCCCTCGAGCTGACGGCCTCGGCCATCGACATGGTCATGCGGGACGACCGCGGCACCGTCTGGCTGCTCGATGCCCCCGTGACCCTCACGAGCGGCCCCCACGCGGTGGCCGAGCTGGAGTCGGTCTGCGCCGCCCTCTGGGAGGAGGACACCGCGCTCCTCGCCGACCCGCGCGTCCTGGTCCAGCGGCTGGACCGGGCCCTCGACCACCTGCGTCCGGCCCTCCAGGCCCCGACCGAGAGCCTCACCTCGGTGGTGCGGGAGGCCTGCGAGGCCCTGCCGCACCTGGAGGTCGAGGAGCTCGAGACCCTCCGTCTCGCGGGCGACGCCGGGCCCATCCTCGCGCTGGTGGACACCCTGCTCACGTGGACGGCGGCCGGGCCTGGCCCGGTGCGGGTCGGCCTGCGCCTGGACCTGTCCCGGCACCCCACCCTGGTGTTGCGGCGAGACGCCGGGCCGGTCCTGGCCGAGGAGGTCCTCCTCCCGCTCGTGGGTCGGACGGCGACGCTGGGCGGGAGCCTGGCGGCCCTCGACGATGGGCGGTGTGTCCGGCTGCGCCTGCAGCGCCACCTCCCCGACCTCTCGCACTGACTCGCCCGGCCGGAGCCGGCCCCCCGCCGCGCCGCTCCGCGATCAGCCCCGGGCCGGGTGCCGCAGCCAGGCGTCCAGCGGCAGCAGGAGCACCGCCAGCACCAGCAGCAGCCACGCCACGGGACGGGGCGCGCCCAGCCCCGTCGATGGTGGGCCAGCCCGCTCCGGGTCGACGACCCCGCCCGTCACCGTCACCACCCGCACGAGCTGCGCCCGGTCCGGGGCGCCGCGCTCCAGGGGCTCGGGCACCACCACCTCCTGCTCCCCCACCACCCGGTCCTCGGCCGCGGGCACCACCACCCGCACCCGGCGGGCCGCCCCCGGGGGCGCCGGCACCCGGGCGGCCCACCGGCCCGGCTCCTCCAGGTGCAGGTGCCGCCGGACCGGCTCGGCGCCCGGATCCTGGGGGTCCACCACCTCGACGGCCAGGCCGGGATCATCCAGGGAGAGGCCGCGGGCATCCCGGCGCTGGACCTCCACCCGCATGCCCCCGTCGGCCGGGCTCACCGCGATCCCGGCGCCTCGGGACAGGGGCGGGCGCAGGGCCCACCGCGCCTGCTGGACCACCAGGGGGGCGTAGAGCGGCGCCTCGATCCAGCGACGCCCCCACCGGGAGCCCAGGTCGGTGGACCAGCTCGCCACCGCGCCGAGCCCGTAGCGCCAGGTCGCCAGCACGGGGAGGCCGCCGGGACCCTCGAGCACCGTGGTGGCGGTCTCCCGGGCCTCCACCTCGACGTAGCCGAGCAGGGGCGGGGCCCCGCCCACGTCGACACCGGCGACGATGGGATGGGCCTGGACCCGGCGCGCCCGGAAGGGGGTGTCGTGGACGACGGACTGGACCACCTGCCGGGTCTCCTCCACGAAGAGGGCCTTCAGCTCCTCCGGCTCCCGGGTGATGTGGAAGCGCCCCTGGCCGATCCGGGCGAGGTCCCGCATCACGGCCACGTCCTGGTCGCGCGGATCCCCGAGGGCGATGACCGACAGGGTGATCCCCTGCTCGGCGAGCCGTCCGGCCACCTGCCACACATTGGGGCCGGGCCCCATCCCGAAGGGCAGGCCGTCCACCTTCTCCTCCAGGTCCTGGGCATCGGCGTACAGCACCACGTGGCGCAGCTCGGTGGCCACCTCCTGCAGGGCGGCCTCGGCCGCCACCAGGGCCGTGTAGGTGTAGATCCCGCCCCCCGACGGCTGGATCCCGCGGATCGCCGCCGACAGACGGAGGGGATCGGTCACGGGCTGGACCGTCACCGCCCACCGAACCCGCGTGTCCACCTCCATCACGCCCAGGAAGTCCTTGGGCCGGAGCAGGCGCATGGAGGCCACCGCCCCCTCGTTCGCCAGGGCCATCTTCGTGTGGTACCCGGTCCAGTCCCCCATGCTGGCCGAGCTGTCGAGCACCTGCACCAGCGCCACCGCAGGCTCCACATCCTCGGCGCTCGGGGCCAGATCCAGCGGCACCACCGCCGCCAGGGGGGAGTCCCCCCACCCTCCGAGCTCATAGGTGCGGTCGCCACCCAGGGTCACGAGCCCACCGCCGGCGCTCACCCAGCGCCGGAGGGCCTCGAGGAAGTCGGGGGGCAGGACCTCGTCGACGGCCGCGCCGCCCGCCACCGGCACGTCGCCGAGCACCACCAGATCGGTGCGGACCAGCAGGTCCGGGGAGAGGGCGTCGGGCCCCAGGATGGTGGTCTCCATCCCCTCGGCGCGGAGGGCGCGCCCCATGGCCTCGAGCTCGCGAGGCTCGGAGGTCACGAGCAGGACCTGCGGGGACGGCCCCACCGCGAAGCCGGTGGCCATCCGGTCGTCGTCGGCCTGGCGGCTGGAGGCGGCGTCGACGAGCCGGACCTCCAGGCGATGGGCGCCCGGTGCCACGTCGGGAGGCAGGGGGTGCTCCACCGCCACGCGCCGGCGACCGGCTCCGGGGAGGACCACCGGCTGCCGGGCCACCACCGCGTCGTCCACCCGGATCTCCAGGCCCGCCGCCTCGCCCTCGGTCCCCCCGCGCAGGGTCACGTCGGCCGAGAGGGTCTCGCCCGGGCGCACCACCGGGGCCCGCAGGTCCAGCCCGCTCACCCGGGCATCGGCCGGCGGCTCGGGGAGGAGGACCACATCGACGGGGACCCCGCGAGCGCGGGCGGTGGCGGCGGCCTCCAGCAGGCGGCCCCCGGTGTCGACGCCGTCGGTGACGAGCACGATCCGCCCCCCGGCGGCCGGATCCACCAGGCCCAGCCCCGCCTGGATGCCGGCACCCAGGTCGGTCCGGCTCACCGCCACCTCCCGAACGGGCCGGACCCACTCGGCCCCCGGCGGCACCACCACCCGGGGCGCGCCGTCGACGGACACCAGGGCGGCGGCCCCCTCGCCGCGCAGGGCCTCGGCGCGGTCGAGGGCCTCGGCCAGGCGCGCGTCGGAGAGGGAGGCCGAGGTGTCCACCACGAAGACGGTGCGGGCCTCGCCGGCGGGCAGCACCACCGAGGGGCGCGCCAGGGCCAGCACCAGCAGGATCCCCACGAGGCTGCGGATCGCCACCGCCAGCGCCTTCCGGGGGCCCGTGGTGGGCCAGGGGCGCAGGGCATCCACCGCCACCAGCGCCGCCACGACCCCCAGCAGGAGCAGCCAGAGCGGGGCTCCCAGGCTCACCGGGCCCCTCCGAGGAGGCGCCCGGCCCACCCCAGGCCGGCGGTGAGGGCCGTCTCGGCCAGCAAGGCTCCCAGGGCCAGCAGGACGGCCCACACCCACCAGGGCACCCCCCCCGCCCCGGCCGCCGTCGCCACCGGCGGACGCTGGCCCGGCGGCGGGGTGAGGGCGTCCGGGGAGGGAGGCCCGGGAGCCACCACCGCCACCTCGCTGCCCTCGGGATCCACCACCGTCACGGTCTCGGCGGGCGGCATGGGCGCCCACCCGGGCACCGGCGATCCATCGAGGGGCACCAGGCGGGACGCCGGGTCGGCGGGGGCCCACACCCGGCCCACCCGGGCGGGGGGTGGCGCCTCGGCGCCCGGATCCGCCGCCTCCACCAGGTTGGCCAGCAGGTGCAGGAAGCCCACCCGGAGCGGCAGATCCGTGTCTCCCGGTCCGAAGCCCAGGGCCACCACCCGGCGACTGGCGGCGGTCCCGGTCACCGCCACCGGGCGACCCTCCACATCGATGAGGGCCTCGCCATCGCCGGGGCGGACCAGGGGGACGGCCCGCCGGAACACCACCCCGTCCAGGTCCACGTAGCGCAGCAGCGGGTGGTCGAAGGCCCAGCGCGTCAGGCGCGGCGCCTCGAGGGACGTGCCGGCCCCCAGCCCCAGGGCCCGCGCCGGCTCGGCGCCGAAGGCCACCACCAGCGGGGCGGTGGGGAGCGGGTCCGGGACCGCCTCCATCACGATCAGGTCGCGAGCGCCGAGCGTCTCGGCGGTGGCCGGGGGGGCCACCTCCAGGTCGACCCCCGGGTGGAGCCCGAGGGCGGTGGCGAGGAAGCCCCGCGGGTGATCGGTCACCAGGCCCACCCGGACCGGGACCCGCGGCGTCCGCACCACCACCGCCCGATCATTGGCGGGTCGACTGTCGGCGTGGTCGAGCAGCGCCGCCTCGACGGCATCGCCAGCGGCCTCGACCCGGCGCAGCGACCACCCCACCCCCTCCGGCGGCACATCGACCGTGAAGCGGTCCACCAGCCGCCCGTCCGCACGCACGGCCACCTGCACGGAGCGGGGCTCCGGGGCATTCCCCGCCACCGCCACCCCCACCTCGAGGAGGCCCAGGGCATCGCCCTCGCGCACGGCCAGGGCGGCGATCCCCAGGTCGGTTCGCGGGGCCGGCAGATCCAGGGTCCGCGCCGGACAGTCCCCCGCCGCCCCCGGAGGGATGGGCGCGGTGGACACCCACAGCAGGCGATCGGCCGCGGGATCGGCACACCAGGTGGCCGAGAGCGCGAGCGCCGCCTCCACATCGGCGTCGCCGCCCGGCGTCACCTCGGCCAGGGCCGCCCGCACCGGCCCGGCATCCCCCGTCTTCCCCACGGGCACGGTGGGCACCGGCCCGGCCCGCACCAGCACCATCGGCCCCCGGTGCCGCTCCAGGTGCGGGTCCAGGGCCTCCCGGGCCACGTCCAGCACCGTCCGGCCCCCCTCCCGAACGGTGCGGCCCATGCGATCCGAGGGGTCGACGACCACCACCAGGAGGCCATCGGGGCGCTCGCCGCAGCCCGGGCCGGAGAGCCCGGCCACGGCGGCCACGAGGGCCAGGAGCATGAGCAGGAGCGAGAGGGGGTGGCGCAGCCGCGGAGCCACCATGCGGGTCCGGGCCTCGGCGATGGCGGCGCGCAGCAGGATGACGCTGCCCACCACCCGACGCGGGGCCCGGCGCCGGGCCAGGAAGGCCCACACCAGGGGGGCCGCGACCAGCAGCAGCACCAGGGCCAGGGGGGCCGCCAGGCTCACCGCCCCGCTCCCCGCGCGCTCTCCACCACCCGGGCCTGCCGGAGCGCGTCGAGCACCAGGGTCCGCACCGGGACCGAGGTGGGGGCCAGCACGTAGCCGATCCGGAGCCCCGCGCAGCGCTCCCGCACCGAGCGGAGGTACGCGGCGAGGGCATCGGCGTAGGCCCGGGCACTCACGGCGCCCGCCCCGACGTGGACGGTCTCGCCGGTCTCGGCATCCACCGCCTCCAGGCCTCGGGAGAGGTCGGGCTCCAGCTCGTCGGCGGCCAGGACGTGGAGCAGGACCGGCCGTCGCGCCGCCGAGGCCAGGGCCCGGAGCGCCGCCAGCCGGACCTCGGGCTCCACCAGCAGATCCGAGATGAGGACGGCCCGATCCAGGCGGCCCCGGTCGGTGAGGCGGTGGATGGCCTGGGCCAGATCCGGCACCCCGTCCGGCTCGGCGGCCTCGAGGGTGGAGAGCACCGCGGCGAAGCTGGCGAGCTGGTGGCCCCGGAGGCGGGAGCGCCGGGCGGTGCCCCCAGCGAGGGAGAGGGTGACCGTGTCACGCCGGGTGAGGCCCACCAGGGCGAGCGCGGCGGCCAGGGTGGCCCCGTGATCCGCCTTGGGCGGGGTGCCGGTCCCCATGGAGGCGCTGGCGTCGAGGACCACCCCGGCGTGCACGTTGCGGTCCTCGTGGAAGAGCCGCACCAGCACGGTCCGGAGACGCCGGTACACGTTCCAGTCCACCAACCGCAGATCGTCTCCCGGGCGGTAGGGGCGGTGATCGGCGAACTCCATGCCCCGACCTCGGAACCCGGAGCGTCGATCGCCGAGCTGCGGGCCCGCGGCCAGGCCGGGCTGGGCCAGCCGCAGACCCCCCAGGCGCCCGAGCAGCTCCCGCTCGACCCTCATCGGGCCTCGCGCTCGGACCGGCGCGACCGGGGGACCGCCGCCAGGACGTCGCGGACCACATCCTCGGTGGTGATGCCCTCGAGCTCGGCCTCGAAGGCGAGGAGCACCCGGTGGCGGAGCACCGGCCAGGCCACCCGACGCACATCGTCCTCGGTGACCCAGGGGCGGCCGGAGAGCAGGGCCTCGGCGCGCCCGGCCAGCAGCAGGGCCTGCATGGCGCGGGGGCTGGCGCCGTACCGCACGAAGCGGCGCACCACGTCCGGGGCGTCCTCCTGGTCGGGGTGGGTGGCCAGGACCAGGTGGGCGGCCACATCGGCCACGTGAGGAGCCACGACGATGTCGCGCACCAGCCGCTGCAGCTCGAGCAGGGTGGGGCGATCCATCACGGCCCGGATGTCGACCCGCTCGTTGGAGGTGGTCTGCAGGCCGATCCGACGGAGCACGTCGAAGGGGGGGTAGGGCACGGTCAGCTTGAGGAGGAAGCGGTCGAGCTGGGCCTCGGGGAGGGGGTAGGTCCCCTCCATCTCGATGGGGTTCTGGGTGGCGATGACGACGAACGGCTCCTCGAGCTCCAGGCGCTCCCCCCCCACCGTCACCGCCCGCTCCTGCATGGCCTCCAGGAGGGCCGACTGGGTCTTGGGGGTGGCCCGGTTGACCTCGTCGGCCAGGACGATGTGGGCGAAGAGGGGTCCGGGCTGGAAGACCAGCCGACCGGGCCCGCCCCGCCCGTCGTCCACCAGCGCCTGGGTGCCGGTGATGTCGGCCGGCATCAGGTCGGGGGTGAACTGAATCCGCGAGAAGTGGAGCTGCACGGCCTCGGCCAGCACCTTGACCAGCAGCGTCTTGCCGAGGCCCGGCTGGCCTTCGAGGAGCACGTTGCCCTGGCAGAGGAGCCCGGTGAGGACCCCCCGGACCAGCGCCTTCTGCCCGATGACGGCGCGCTGGATCTCGCCCATGAGGTGGGCCACGGCCGAGGTGGCCTCGTCGATGCGGGCCTGTTGGGGCGAGAGGTCCAGGGTCATTCGGTCTCCGGCGGGGAGGGGCGGGGCGTCGGACGGCCCGTGGGGGCGGCGGGGCGGATGGCCTCGAAGTAGCGCTGGACGTAGTCCCGGCGGGTGAGGGGCAGGGCCTCGCGGCGCACCGCCCGTTCGGCGAGGGCATCGTAGCGGGCGTGGACCTGCTCCCAGGTCAGGCCGGAGCGCCCCCCTGCATCGGCCGCCCTAAGGGTATCCCCCATGCCCTCCCCCGCGCCCTGCCACTGGGCTTCCACCCAGTCGGCATCGATGGTGTCGGGATCCAGCGCCAGCAGGTCCCGGTCCTTGGGCGCGCCGGTGCCCACGC
>CAZPJM010000180.1:0-9783 GCA_964586865.1 uncultured Enterobacteriaceae bacterium | reverse complement strand
GATCGTTTCACGTGACTGGAGTTCAGACGTGTGCTCTTCCGATCTCCGTCCGCCCTCCACCAGCCGGGGCAGGTCGCAGCGGTCGCTCACCAGCACCGGCAGGCCGTGCGCCCAGGCCTCCAGGACCACATTGGGGAAGCCCTCCCAGGTGCTCGGGTGGACCAGCAGGTCGGCCCTGGCGTAGAAGGGCGCCACCTCGGACACGGCACCGTGGAAGGTGATCCGATCCCCCAGGCGGGCCTTCTCGATGGCGGCATCGAGGGCCCGTTGGAGATCGGGGTGCTCGTCGCGGCGGCCCAGCACATCGAGCCGCCAGTCGCGCTCGCCCAGCCCGGCCAGGGCCCGCACCAGGCCCAGGTGGTTCTTGGGGGGGCGGACGTGCCCCACGGCGAGCAGCCGGAGGGGGCGGCCCGGGGTCGGGCGCTCGGGGGGTGGGGGCAGCTCCAGGCCATTGGGCACCCAGGCCAGCCGGTGGGGGCGGATCCCGGCGGCGGCCAGCTCGTCCAGGGCCGTGTGGCTGTTGGCGGTCACCCGGTCCGCCAGCCGCAGGGCCAGGCGGTAGGCGTGCCGGCGGGCCGGCGGGTCCCGATCCAGCCGGCTGCTCCGCTCGCAGGCCACCCAGCGGAAGCGGCGGCCCTCGGCCCGGAGCATGCCCACCTCGATGGAGGCCCCGCGCAGGAAGGACACCACCACCCCGGGCCGCAGGCGGCGCAGGTGCCGCCCCAGGACCAGGTGGCGCTCGGGGAGGAAGGGGGCGTCGATCCAGGCCACCCGGTGCTGATCGACGGCGGGGATCCGATCCCGCAGCTCGTGGTGAGGGTGGTGGTAGGCGAGCCAGGCGTCCCGCCCCCGGGCCCGGAGGCCGCGGAACACCCGCACGAGCTGGTGCTGGGCGCCGCCCCCCAGGAGGCTGTCGATCCAGAACAGCGTGCGGCCGGGGGTCATCGCCTCGGGACGCCGTGGAAGTCGCAGTACCAGTCGAGGAACCGCTCGATGCCGTCGCGCAGCGGGGTCCCCGGGTCGTAGCCGGTGGCCGCGACCAGACCGGAGACATCGGCGAAGCTCTCCTTCACGTCGCCCGTCTGCATGGGCAGCAGCCGCTTCTCGGTGGTGCGGCCGAGCGCCTCCTCGAGGGTGCGGATCATGTCCATCAGGCCCACCGGCCCGTTGTTGCCGATGTTGTGGATCCGCCACGGCGCCGCGCTGCTCGCCGGGTCGGGGGCGGTGGGATCCCAGTCCAGATCGCCCTCCGGGATCACCTCCATGAGACGCACCACACCCTCGACGATGTCGTCCACGTAGGTGAAGTCGCGCATCATGTCGCCGTGGTTGAAGACATCGATGGGCTCCCCGGCGAGGATCCGGCGGGTGAAGATGAAGAGCGCCATGTCGGGGCGGCCCCATGGCCCGTAGACGGTGAAGAAGCGCAGCCCGGTGCAGCGCAGCCCGTACATGTGGGCGTAGCTGTGGGCCATGGCCTCGTTCGCCTGCTTGGTGGCCGC
Organism: uncultured Enterobacteriaceae bacterium; assembly: GCA_964586865.1. Lineage (GTDB taxonomy): Bacteria > Myxococcota_A > UBA796 > UBA796 > REDI01. The sequence goes on along the minus strand of CAZPJM010000180.1, from coordinate 8,281 downwards.
GTACAGCGACAGGGGGTGCTGCGTCGGGTGGTGGGTCGAGGCGGGCAGGAGCCGGTTGGCGCCGTAGACCGAGCTGGACGAGGCATAGAGCAGGTGGGGCACGCCATGGCGGCGGCAGCCCTCCAGGATGTTGCCGAAGCCCACCAGGTTGGCGTCGATGTAGTCCTGGGGGTGCTCGATGGAGTGGCGCACGCCGGCGTAGGCCGCCAGGTGGATGACCCGCTCGAAGCTGCCCTCGGCGAAGAGGCGGGCCATCCCCGGGCGGTCGGCCACATCGAGCTTGTGGAAGGAGAAGGCCGGGGACGGGGCCAGCTCGGCGAGCCGACCCTCCTTGTACCGGACGTCGTAGTAGTCGTTGAGGTTGTCGACGCCGACCACCTCGTGGCCGTCGGCGAGCAGCCGGCGGGCGGTGTGGAAGCCGATGAAGCCGGCAGCTCCGGTGACGAGGACGCGGGCCATGGGGGTCTCCGGGGCTCAGAGGGACAGGAGGATCCGCCCCTCGGGCAGGGCCTCGGGGGCGAGGACGCTCTTGACGTCGAAGATCACGCCGCCCGGACGCACCCGGCGGACCAGGTCGGACGGGTCGTGGAGGTAGCTCGCGTGCTTCACCGCCAGCACCAGCGCGTCCAGGTCGGTGAGGGCGTCGAGGGGGTCGATGTCGAGCCCCCACTCGTGCCGGGTCTCGGCGGCGTCGGCCAGCGGGTCGTGGATCCGGACCTCGGCCCCGTAGTCGCGCAGCTCGTGGACGATGTCGGGCACCCGGCTGTTGCGGATGTCCGGCACGTCCTCCTTGAAGGTGAGCCCCAGCACGCCGATCCTGGCGCCGGCCCCGCTGCGGCCCTGCCGGTTCAACGCCTTGACCACCTGGTGGGCGACGAAGGCCCCCATGCCGTCGTTGACGCGCCGGCCCGCCAGGATCACCTCGGGGTGGTACCCCACGGACTCGGCCTTGGCGGTGAGGTAGTAGGGGTCGACGCCGATGCAGTGACCCCCCACGAGGCCGGGCTGGAAGGGCAGGAAGTTCCACTTGGTCCCGGCGGCCTCGAGGACGTCGACCGTGCGGATCCCCAGCCGGGCGAAGATGACCGCCAGCTCGTTCATGAGCGCGATGTTCAGGTCACGCTGGGTGTTCTCGATGACCTTGGCGGCCTCGGCGACCTTGATGGTGGGCGCCCGGTGGACCCCGGCCTCGACGACGGTGGCGTAGGCCCGGGCCACCCGGTCGAGGGTGGCGGCGTCCTGCCCGGAGACCACCTTGGTGATCCGCTCGAAGCGGTGCTCCCGGTCGCCGGGATTGATGCGCTCGGGGCTGTAGCCCAGGAAGAAGTCCTGGCCGGCGCGGAGGCCGCTCTCGGCCTCGAGGATGGGCCCGCAGACCTCCTCGGTGACGCCAGGGTAGACGGTGGACTCGTAGACCACCACCGCCCCCGGGCGCAGCGCCCGGCCCACCGTCCGCGAGGCGGCCTTCACGGCCCCCAGGTCCGGGCGTCGCTGGGCGTCGATGGGGGTGGGCACGGTGACGATGAAGAAGGTGGCGCCCTCGAGGTCGGCCGGATCGGCCGTGAAGGTGCAGGCCGAGGCGGCCAGCTCGTCGTCGGGGACCTCGCGGGTGCGGTCGTGCCCGGCCCGGAGCTCCTCGATGCGCGTCCGATCGATGTCGAAGCCCACGACGGGGGCGTCCGTGCGGGCGAAGGCCACGGCGACGGGCAGGCCGACGTAGCCGAGGCCCAGGATGGCGAAGCGTTCCATGTCAGCTCCGGGGGCGGGGCCACGCCACGTCCGCGGGCAGGCCGTCGGCGGAGGTGGAGGCGGCCACGAGGGTGGCGTGCTGGACGTGCCAGGTCACGTCGAGGGGGACGGCCGGCTGGCCGGTGCGGAGGGTGTCCACGAAGGCGTGGAGCTGCTCGGCGATGCCCTTCTGCTGGCCCCGGCCCACCCGGAGGGCCGAGCGGCCGCCGGTGGTCCAGAGCTGGCCCTGGCTCCAGTTGTCGACGCGCGCGGCGTGCTGGAGCCCCACCACCTCGACCTGCTCCTTGGGCAGGGTGCGGGGCCCCTCGGCGGCGTAGAGGATCTGGGCCACCGAGCCGTCGGTGAAGCGCAGGGCCAGGCTGAAGGTGTCGCCGGGCAGGGCGGTGGGGCCACCCGGCGACGGGGTGAGGTGGACGCGCGCGATGGGCTCGCCGACGATCGACTGGGCTAGGTCGACCCAGTGGATCCCCTCGCCCACCAGGCGCCCGCCACCGACGGCCGGGTCCCGCAGCCAGTGCTCGCGGGGGAGCCGGCCGGCGTTGACGCGGATGGACACGGCGATGGGGTCGGCGCGGGGCTGGAAGCGGTCCTGGAGGGCGCGGGTGTAGGGGCTGTGGCGACGGTTGGTGCCCACCTGCACGTACAGCCCGGTCCGGGCCTGGGCGTCGGCGATGCGGGCCAGCTCCTCCTCGGTGAGGCAGAGGGGCTTCTCGCAGAAGACGTGCTTGCCGGCGTCGAGCGCGGCGAGGACCTGCCGGGCGTGGAGGTCGTGGCGGGTGCCGATGACGACCGCATGGATGGCCGGATCGCTCAGCAGGCGGTCCAGGTCGGTGTCGCTCCAGGCGAAGTCCCCGACCTCGCGGGCCTGGCGGGCGCTGGGCCCGGTGCGGTTGACGACGCCCACCCGCTCCACGTCGAGGGCCTTGAGGGCGGGGAGCAGGGTGCCGCGGAGGTGGCCGCCGGCGCCGAGCACGCCCACGCCGATCCGCCCCGAGACGGGCTCGAGGGCGGGCACGGCCGCCGGGGCGACGGCGGGGGCCGCCCGGGGCGCGTTGGGGCGCGCCAGCTCCGGATCCTCGGCCTCGCCATAGGTGAGGAGGATGCCGATGTAGGGCTCCCGGTCGTGCTCGATGAGGTCGTAGGCGTCGAGGGCACGGCCGATGTCGAAGCGGTGGGTCAGCAGCGGGTCCAGGACCACGGCGCCGTCGGCCACCGCCTCGAGGTAGGCCTGGAGGTTGCGCTGCTCGGTCCACCGGACGTAGGCGTACGGATAGTCCTCGCCCCGCTCCTCGTAGGCTGGATCGTAGCGCCCCGGGCCGTACGACATGGACAGCCGGACGTCGAGCTCCTTCAGGTAGGCCTCGTTGCGGGGCACGTCCATGCCCACGTTGCCCAGCACCACGATGCGCCCGCGCAGCCGGCACAGGGCGACCGCCTGGTGCATGGGCCCGCTGTTCCCGGGGGCGCTGGCGGCCAGGATGACCGCATCGGCGCCGTGGCCGTCGGTGAAGGCCAGGACCCGCTCCTCCAGGCCGTCCGTGTCGGCGGTGGCGTCGAAGAAGCCGGTGCGGCGGGCCAGCTCCGCCCGCTCGGGCGAGAGATCCACCCCCAGGACCCGGGCGCCATGGGCCCCGGCGAGCTGCCCGGCCAGGTTGCCGATGAGGCCCAGGCCGATGACGACGATGCGATCACCGAGGCGGGGCTCGGCCTGCCGGACCCCCTGCAGGGCGATGGCCCCGAGGGTCGCCGTGGCGCCGTGCTCGAAGGAGAGGCCGTCGGGGAGCGGGACCACCAGGTTGCGCGGCACCCAGTTCAGCTCGCTGTGCGAGGCCAGGCCGGCCCCGGCGCAGGCCACGCGCATGCCGGGCACCAGGTGATCGGCATCCAGCGCATCCTCGACGATCCCGGCGCAGGAGTAGCCGAGGGCCACGGGCTCGTCGAGCTTGGTGCGGACCTGCTCCACCGTGCGCTGCAGGCCCTCCTGCTGCACCTTCTGCCACACCCGGCGCACCAGGTCGGGCCGGGCGCGGGCCTTGCCCACCAGGCTCTTGCGGGCCAGCTCCAGCATGGCCTTCTCGGTGCCGGCCGAGACCAGCGAGGCACGGGTGCGCACGCGGGCCCCCCGGGGCGCCGGACGGGGCGGCGGGACATCGGCGAGGGCCAGCTCGCCGGTCCGGTAGGACTGCAACACCTGCTTCAAGAGGCCCTCCGTGGGCGACCGGCCCCTATCCGGTGGGAGCGCGGGGGCGAGGCCCCATCGGTACGGCCTCGTCCGGGTTGAGCCGCGACCCGACGCCTCACCCGTCGCTTCTCGGCTTGTCGCGGGAGGCCCGCGCCCATCACCCGGGCCGGCTCATCCGCCTTCGGGCAGGCAGTCGGCCGGGAAGACCTGCTGATCCGGGCCCTCGGGAGCGTCCTCGGTCGGCGGGAAGTCGGGATCCAGGCCCAGGCTGTCGTCGTAGTCGGGGTGGTCGTTGCAGGCGGTCTCCCGCACGCCATCCTGGCCGTCGCAGTCGCTGTCGACGCCATCCCCGGCCTCCTCGGCCGGGTTGCACGGGAAGACGTCCGGATCGTCGGGCGCGCAGTCGGCCGCGTCCGGCCAGTCGTCGCCGTCGGCGTCGGGCGAGGCGCCACAGTCGGCATCGCAGCCGTCGCCGCGCACGTCGGCGGCGTAGGGATGGATGGCCGCGTCCTCGTCGTCGCAGTCCTCGTCCACGCCCCAGCCGTCCTCGTCCTTGTCGTACAGCTCGTCGAAGCGGGACTGGGTCATGTAGGCGCACCCGGCGAGGCCCAGGCCGAGCACGAGGGGGGCGATCCAGCGGCGCATGGCTCCTCCGCGCCCGGAGCCTACCGCAGGCGGCGGCCGACGGCAGCCGAGGGACGTCGTCCCGGTGGGGCTCGGCGGAGGAGCATCGGATCCAGCGTCGCTACAGGGCATCGAGCACACTGATGCCGAACTGCAGCCCGGGCCGCCGCGGCGCGTCGGGGTCCTCGGCCCGCCAGCCCCACGCCAGGAAGGGGCGGAGCTGGACGGCCTTCTGCCACAGCAGGACGGGCCCCCCGCCCACGCTGGGCAGGGGCGGGCCCGGCGTCCAGCGATCGAAGAGCCAGCCCATCTCGGCGTAGCCGGAGAGGTAGAAGGCGAGCTCGAACCAGCCCTTCTCGATGGCCCCCAGCCGGGGTCGCAGCTCGACCATGGCGGCCACCACCCCATCACCGCGGGTGCGGGTGCGGCCGTAGCCGGGCAGGGCCTGCTCGCTGCCGATCTCGTCCCGCCAGCGGCCGCCGACCCGGTCCTGCTCGAAGAAGGGGCGCCGCCCGACGGTCTTGTCCACGAGCAGCCGGGTCCCCAGCACCAGCGCGGGCCCGGCCAGCGGCTGCCAGGCCCGACCCTCGACCATGATCCCGGCCAGGGGCGCGAAGCCCTCGGGGGTCACGGTGCCCCCGGCCCGCAGCGAGGCCTCGAGGATCTGCCCCTCGAAGGGCATGGGCCAGCGGTCGACCTGGCGGGCCTGGACACCGATGGAGACATCGCCGTAGACCCCATCCTCGAGGCCGAAGGGGCGGTCGTCGGCCAGCAGGGTGCCGTCGGCGGCCCGGGCGATGCCGAGCCGCAGGTAGAGCTGGGTGAACAGCCGCCACGGCCCGCCCTCGCGCCCCACCGGCTTCAGGGCGCCGGCGAAGGCGTAGGGGGTGATGAGGTCGCTGCCGATCTCCCGCTCGCCCCGGTCGAGCAGCACGTCGGCCCCGCCGATCCCCGCGTACGACAGGTTGGCCCACTGCTGGTAGCCGACCGTCGCCAGCCACCGGGTCCCGCGTCCCCACTCGATCCGCAGGAAGTCATTCGTGTAGTCGAAGCGCGTGTTCACGTACAGCGACGGGGTCAGCTTGAGGTCGTAGCCGAAGCGCTTGCCCGCCGGCCGGCGGAAGACCTCGCCGCCGAGCCCGAAGCCGAAGCCGTCGACGGTGGTGGCGCCGATGAGGGGGATCAGCACCCCGCCCCACCGGGCCTTCTCCACGGCGGGCGCCGCATCGCCGGGCGTGGGCGGGTCGTCGTCGGGGATGGGATCCTCGTCCGCCTCTGGGGTCTCGTCCTCGTCGGCGAGGGTCTCGTCCGCCGTGGGGGTCTCGTCCGCCTCTGGGGTCTCGTCCGCCGTGGGGGTCTCGTCCTCGTCGGCGGGGGCCGCCAGGGCCGGGGCCCCGCTGGCGAGGGCCGCGAGCAGGGCCAGGAGCGCCGCGTGGCGCCGGGGGGCGCCGCTCATGGGATCCAGGCGCGCAGGCGGTCGTCGAGGAGCCACGTCTCGAGCCAGGGCGAGAGCACCGCCACCACCACCGCCGCTGCGATGACCGGGGCCTTGGGCATGTAGGTGGGCTCGGGCCGGGGCCCGGGGTCGAGCTGTAGCACCCGGTAGACCGGCATCCCGAAGGTCCACTTCAGGGTCTTCCAGAGGCTCTTGCCCTGACCCATGAGCACCAGGGTCACCATACCCACCGGACCCATGAGGAGGATGGCCCACACCGTCGCCTCGAGGCCCACCCACCAGCCCAGGCAGGCTCCGACGCCGATCATCAGCTTGGCATCGCCCCCCTTGTCGATGCCCAGGGCGAAGAGGCCGAAGTGGACGGGAAAGAGGACCGCAAGCCCCACCAGGCCCACCGCCCAGTGGGTCGACAGCCCGACCAGGTCGCCGATCACGTGCCAGACGACGCCGATGCCCCACAACGGCAGGGTGAGGGCGTTGGGGATCTTCATGGTGGAGAGGTCGGTGACCACCGCGATGCCGAGCACCACGACGAGCAGCCCGTGCATGGGCCCGAGGCTCGTCCCGAGGACCTCGATCATCGCTCCTCCTCCGCGTCATCCCCGTTCCCATCGGAGCGACCGGGTAGCACGTCGAGGCCCAGCGCCACCTCGAAGGTCTCCGCGATGCGCACCACCACCCCGGTGAGCGGCGCGGCGAAGAGGGTGCCGAGGGCCCACAGCACGAGGAGGACGCAAGTTGCCACCACGCGCCCGCCGTGCGAGGGTTTCGGCGGCAAGCCGGTGCCCGGGATCGGCGTGCCCGGGGGCCCCGTCGCGCCGCGACGCTCCCGCATCGAACCCCCTCCACAGGGTCTGCGTTCGTGGCGCCATCCGCCATCAAGACGTTCGGCAAGTACCAGATCCTCGAGCGCATCGCCACCGGGGGCATGGCCGAGATCTACAAGGCCCGCCTCGAGGGGATCGGCGGGTTCCAGCGGACGTTCGCCATCAAGCGGATCCTCCCGCACCTCTCCCAGGATGCCGAGTACGTGGCCATGCTGGTGGACGAGGCCAAGGTGGCGGGCCTCCTCTCCCACGCCAACATCGTGCAGATCCTGGACCTGGGCCAGGTGGACGGCGTCTGGTACATCGCGATGGAGTACGTCCACGGCCCCGACCTGGGGGCGGTGCTGCGCCGGTGCCGCAGCAAGGGCATCCAGCTCCCGCTGCACCACACGGTCTTCATCGCCCTCGAGCTGCTCAAGGGGCTCGAGTACGCCCACCAGCGGCAGGTCATGCGCGGCGGGCGCACCGTACCGCTCAACATCATCCACCGGGACGTGAGCCCCCCGAACGTGCTGCTCTCCCTGCAGGGCGAGGTGAAGCTGACCGACTTCGGCATCGCCCGGGCCAGCCACAAGGCGCTCGAGACCGCCACCGGCGTCGTGAAGGGCCGCTTCGACTACATGAGCCCCGAGCAGGCCGCGGGCAGCCGGGACCTGGACCAGCGCAGCGACCTGTTCAGCGTGGGCGTGGTCCTCTACGAGATGCTCACCGGGGTCCACCCCTTCCGGGTCGAGTCCGAGCTCGGGACCGTCGATCGCATCCGCAGCGGCCAGTACACCCCGGCCAGCGAGCAGGACCCGGGCGTGCCCTTCACCCTGCAGACCATCGTGGACCGGGCCCTGCGGGTCGACCGGACGGACCGCTACCCGAGCGCCACCGCCTTCAAGGAGGCACTGGACAAGTTCTTCCACGATGCGGGCTTCATCTTCACCCACCACCACCTGGCGGCGTACGTCCGCGGCCTCTTCCCCGAGCTGGCCGAAGGCCGGTCGCGGCCCCGGGACGAGGCCGAGACGGTGCGAGAGCGGCCCGATCCGGGTCCCCCGGAACCCGTCGACGACGATGACAGCGTCGAGGGCCCCACCCGGGTGATCGACAAGTCGCGGGTGAACCTCGAGGCGGGCGCGGCCTCGCCCTTCGGCCTGGCCGGCGACGACACGGCCACCCTGGTGCGCAAGGCCGGCGAGGAGCAGGCCGGGGAGTGGGACGACGAGCTCGAGACGGTGGTTCGCCAGGGCCCCAAGGCCGACGACCCCTTCGAGGACGACAAGCCCACGGCCACCACCGACGGTGACGGCGCCGAGGACACCCTGCCCCCGGAGGACCCGGAGACCCTCATCAAGCGCGTGGGGCCCGACATCGAGCGCATGCGCCGGCCGGCCGAGGCCCCCGCTGCCGCCGATCCGACGCCCCCGCCCGCCCGGCTCGGCGTCTCGCCCAGAT
>CAZPJM010000179.1:0-9786 GCA_964586865.1 uncultured Enterobacteriaceae bacterium | reverse complement strand
GCCATAGTGGCCCGCTCGCCCCCCACCGAGGGTCCCCCCGACGGCGGGTGAGCGGGCCACTATGGCTCGTCGCCCATCCCCCGCGCCACCAGTCCCGCCGCCGCCGCGTCCACCCGCGCCAGGAGCCGGGACTCGACCCGCTCCATGGCCCGGGCCTGGGAGCGGTCCTGGTGGTCGTGGCCGAGCAGGTGGGCCACGCCGTGGACCAGGAGGACGAGGAGCTCGCGGTGCAGGTCGTGTCCCTGCTCACGGGCCTGGCGCGCGGCGGTGTCCACGCTGATCACCACATCGCCGAGCAAGGGACCGTCCGGCCCGTCCTGGGGGAAGGAGAGGACGTCGGTGGGGGCGTCGCGGTGGCGCCAGGCCGCGTTGAGGGCGCGGATGCCAGGGTCGTCGACGAGCTGGACCGAGAGCTCGGCGTCCGGGGCCGCCTCGATGCGGAGCGCCTCGGCCGCTGCACGGAGGGCGGGCAGGTCCAGGTGGCCGGCCACGGCGGGGGCGGCCTCGAGGTGGGTGGTCACGGCACCTGGCTGCCGCCGCCGGGGAGGTGCTCGACGGCCTCGTAGTCACCGGGCCGCTCCTCGGCGCCCTCGCCCCGCTCGGCGGCGCCCGCACCCTGGGGTCGGTCGCCCCCCGCGAGGGTGGCCCGACCGCCCTGGCGGGCCTTGTGGGCCTCGTGGGCCCCTTCGCCGTGTGGCCCGTGGGCCGGGTGGCCCGCATCGACCCGGCCGTTGCCGTCCGCGTGCTCCTCGGCCGGGGGCCGCAGCCGCCCCGGGACCGGCGAAGGGGAGCGGAGCTGGGCCTGGCTCGGGATCTCGAGCGTGATCACCGCATCGTCGGGGCCCGGATCCCCGGGGGGCCGAGGCCGGGGCGGGATGTCGCGCCGGGGGGCCGAGAGGTGGGCCGTCTGCGGGTACTCGATGCGCTGGTGGTGGATGCCCATGAGCACGCCCACCATGGCGTCGGTGATGGTGTAGAGCTCCTGGAAGGTGAGCGGGCAGTGCTCGAACTGGTTGTCCGCCATCACCGAGTTCAGGATGGCGTGGATCATGGAGCGGAACTTCTCTTCCGAGGGCTCGGCGATGGTCCGCGTGGCGGCCTCGACCTTGTCGGCGAGCATGAGGATCCCGGCCTCGCGGCTGTCGGGCCGGGGGCCGGGGTAGCGGAAGGCCGACTCGTCCACGCGGCTCTCGTCCCCGCCCGCCTCGGCCACGGCCTGGGCATAGAAGTACTGGAGCAGCCCGGTTCCGTGGTGCATGTAGATGTTGTCGATGCAGGGCTGGGGCAGGCGGTGCTTGCGGGCCAGCTCGGCCCCGTCGGTGACGTGGCTGATGATGATGCCGGCCGAGGTGTAGGGGTCGAGCCCGGCGTGCTTGTTCCCGCCGGAGCCCTGGTTCTCGACGAAGTACTGGGGCTTGAGGGACTTGCCGATGTCGTGGAAGTAGGCCGCCACCCGGGTCTGCAGGGCGTTGGCCCCCACCGCCTCGCAGGCGGCCTCGGCCAGGCTGCCCACCACCACCGAGTGGTGGTAGCTCCCCGGCGCCCTGAGCATGAGCTGCCGCATGAGCGGGTGGTTCAGGTTGGCCAGCTCCATCAGGCGGTAGTCCGTGACGAAGCCGGCGCGCTCGAACACCGGCATGAGCCCCAGGACCAGCACGCTCGAGAGCAGGCCGCCCAGCAGGGCGAAGCCCATGGACCAGGCCGGACGCAGCGAGAGGGCGGCCAGGGCCTCGCCCTCGCCCATGAAGAAGCCCAGGAAGTAGACCAGCAGCGCCACGGCCGCGTTGGCCACGCCGGTGATCAGGCCCGCCCGCAGCACCGACATGCGCTCGCGGGTGTGGTCCACCGCCCCCGCCGCCACCAGGCTCGAGAGGAAGGCGAACAGGACCATCAGGGCGTCGAGGTCCATGAGCAGGCCGCAGACCGCCGCCACCACGAGGCCCGTCACCACGGCCCACTCGACGCTCACCAGCAGACGGACGAGCATGGCCGCCGCCGCCACCGGCACCGCGAACCAGACCGCCCGCGCCTCGGCCTCGTAGCCGAGCAGGGTGGCCACCCCGTCGCTGATGCCGACCCCGATCCGGGTCAGGACGGCGGTGCCCACGACGAGGAGCGCGATGGCGGCGAGATCCTTGAGCTCGAGCGAGAAGCGGCGGAGGTTGCTGGCGCCGAAGTAGACGACGGTGAACACCAGCAGGCCCACGAAGAAGACGGCCGAGGCGATCTCCAGGCCCAGGGCGGGGCCAGTGGCCGCCTGCAGCGCCTGGTACCGATCGATCTGCTCCTCGTCGAGCTCCTCGCCGTCGCGGAACAGCACGGTCCCGCGCTTGACCGTCACGCGGACCGGCGGGACCGAGGCCACGGCGCGCTCTCGCCGGGCCTGGGTGCGCTCGGGGCTCGGGGCCAGGTTGGGCTCCGCGTGGGCCCGGGCCAGACGGAGGGCGGCCTCGGTCCAGGGCGCGTCGCTGCGGAGCAGGGCGGCCCGGACCTGCAGATCGCGGCGGACCTCCTCCGGGATGGCCACGGTGCCGAGATCGCGCACCACCCGCTCGCCCTCGGCGGACCCGCCGTCGTCGGCGGCCGAGGCGGGGACCGCGGTGAAGGCGCCCCGATCGGTGGGCAGGTCGTCCCGGTCGGCGATGATGAGCCGCTCGCCGGCCTCGCGGAGCAGCGCGGTGGCCATGGCCCGCGCCTCGTCGGGGAAGCCGGCCTCGAGGAGGACGTCCACGTCCTCGTCGGGGATGCGGGGCGAGAGGGGGCCCCGGAAGGCGGCCCGCAGCGCGGCGCGGGTCTCGGAAGGCCAGTCCCCCAGGTCCAGATCCTCGGCGGGGATGCCGCGGGTCTCGGAGAGGGCCTCCGCCGCGGTGACCAGCTCGGCGCGGGCGGTGCGGAATGCCTCGGCGAGCTGGGCCGAGCGCGCCTCGACCAGGCCATCCTGGTGGACGTAGACCGGCAGCACGGCCCGGCGCGCCGCGTCACGGCGTCGGGACCGCTCGAGGGTGTCCTCGTAGGTGAAGGATCGGGGCGCCTTGACGGTGCGCGAGGCCACGTCGCCGACCTGGAGGGACTCGGTGGTCCCGCCGCCGTAGTCCACCACGAGCAGGCCCAGGGCCAGGCACACCGCCACGAGCACCAGCAAGCGGAGCACGCCGCGGCTGTGCACCCGGACATTGGTGAGCCCCAGCCCCGAGAGCCACCTCATGGGGCGCCCCCGGCCCGGCGCCGGGCGGCGGCCTCGCCGGCCTCCCGGGTGGCGGCGCGCTCGTAGGCATCGACGATCTCGGCGACCAGGCTGTGCCGGACCACGTCGGCCGCCGAGAGGCGGACCACCCCGATGCGGGGCACGTCCTCGAGCACCTCGAGGGCGTGGACCATCCCCGAGCGCGCCCCCCGGGGCAGGTCCACCTGGGTCACATCGCCGGTGATGGCCATGCGACTGCGCTCTCCGAGCCGGGTGAGGAACATCTTCATCTGCTCGAGGGTGGTGTTCTGAGCCTCGTCGAGGATGACATAGGCGTCGGACAGCGTGCGACCGCGCATGAAGGCGAGGGGCGCCACCTCGATGATCTGGCGCTCCAGCAGGCGGGCGGTGCGCTCGGGCGAGAGCATGTCGTAGAGGGCATCGTAGAGAGGCCGCAGGTACGGGTCGACCTTCTCGTTCAGGTCGCCGGGGAGGAAGCCGAGCTTCTCGCCGGCCTCGACGGCGGGGCGGGTGAGGACGATGCGCTTGACCTCGCCCTTGAGCAGGGCGGCCGCGGCGAAGGCCACCGCCAGGTAGGTCTTGCCGGTGCCCGCCGGCCCGACCCCGAAGACCACCTCGTGGCTGCGCAGGGCGTCCACGTAGCGACGCTGGCCCGAGGTGCGGGGGGTGATGGGCCGCCCCCGGGTGGTGACGACCACCGTGTCCCTGAAGTAGGCGGCCAGCTCGGCATCGGGGTCGCGCTGGAGGATGCGGACCGCGTGCTCCACGTCACTCGCGGTGAGAGCATGGCCGCCCCGGACCAGCGCCAGGAGCTGATCGAGCACATCCGTCGCGTCGGCGGTGCCCGGCCCCGGGCCCACCGAGATGGTGCCACCGCGCTGGGAGACCGGCACCGCGAAGGCCCGCTCCACCAGCTTCAGGTGCGCGCCGAACTCCCCCACGAGCTCCCGGAGGTGGTTCTGATCGTCGATGGTGAGCGCGTGGGGCGCAGCGGCGATGGGTCACCTCGCGGCGGGCGGGGCGCGGCGGGCGCCCCCCCCCGGGCGTGGCTGGCGGGTAACGCGGGCCCGGCCCGGCGGGAACCCCCGGTGAGGCGCGGGGCGCAGGGCGGACCGACGACGCCGTGCCACGGCCTACTTCCCGGCCTGGGAGACCACGCCCGCCCCGTGGTTGGCCGAGGCCGTCCCGTCGCCGAGCGCGGGGCCCAGGGCGTCGCGGAGGGCATCGCGGACCAGGCCCTCGGGGAGCGGGTCGTAGTGGCTGTGCCGGGCCTCGAACCAGGCCCGGCCGCCGGAGACCGCGCCCAGGCGCGCCGAGAGGTGCCGGGCCTCGCGCTCGGGGCAGAGGGCCTCGATGCGGGCCTCGCCGCCGACCTGGACGTCGACGATCCGCCCGCGATGCGCCGTGAGGTCCTGGATGATGGAGCCCACCCCGTCGGCGGGAGCGTGGATCGTCACCCGGGTCCACGGCTCGAGGAGACGGGTGCCGCCGGCCTCGAGGGCGGCGCGCATGGCGGCGGCGCCGGCGCGCCGAAAGTGGTCCTCGGTGCTCACCAGGATGTCGTAGCCGCCGTCCACGCAGGTCACCCGGGCCCCGATGACGGGGTAGCCCCCCAGGGGCCCGCGTCGGGCCGCCTCGCGGGCGCCATCGGCGATGGCAGCGTGGAAGCGGCGGGGAAGCTCCTCCTCGTCGCAGTCGGCCTCGAAGGCGATGTCGCTGCAGGTGTCGTCCGGGTCCAGGTCGATGGCGCACCGGCCGTAGGCCTCGACCAGGCCCGCCGGGGTGGCGTGCTCGTGGACCCCCTCGACGCCGCGGCAGGGACCCACCGGGGCTTCCCGGTAGTCCACGGGGGGGAGCATCAGGTCGACGGCGGCCCCCATCCGCTCCCGGAGCCACCGGGCGGCCCGCTCGAGCTGGGCCGGGCTCCGGCCGCCCAGCACCAGGGGGCCTCGGGGCTGCTGCTCCACCTCGAGGGCCGGGTCCATCCGGAGCAGGGTGGCGAGGGCCCGCTCCAGGCGATCCGCATCGCCCGGGCCGCGGGGCACCACGCTCCGCCGGGCCATGACGGGCGGCAGGTGGAGCGGCGGGAGGCTGACCCGCTCGTCGGAGGCCGAGAGCACCGCGCCCGGCCGGGCCTCGACCGGATCCCAGGTGGCCACCACCGCGCCCGCGCCCGTGGAGTGGGCGGTGGCGCGCCGGGGGCCCCGGACCTGGAAGAGCTTGCGGATCCGCACCGTGGCGCCGGTCTCGCTGTCGATCCAGTCCCCGCCGCGTCCGCCCACCCCGGACCAGACCCGCAGCAGGGTGCAGGGACGGCCATCGGCGTCGATGGTGTGGTGCAGGACCGAGGCCGAGAAGACGTCGTCGTCGGGGAGGCCGCGCCGGCGGGCGGAGAGGGGATCGGGGAGCAGGTCGACGATGGCGTCGAGGACCGGGAGCGCCCCCACCACCCGGGCCGCCGAGGTCAGCAGGACCGGCAGGAAGCGGCCGGCGCGGACCGCGTCGGAGAGACCGTCGCGGACCTGCGCGAGCGGGAGCTCCAGGTACTCGAGGTAGGTCTCGAGCAGGGCCTCGTCCTCGAGGGCCACCGCCTCGACGATGCGCTCGAGGCCGGCGGCGGCCGGACCCCGGAGATCGGCCGGGAGCGGCTCGGGAGAGAAGGCCCCGGAGCCCTCGGGATCGTAGCGGAGCACCCGCTGCTCGAGCAGATCCACCACGCCCGCGAAGGCCCCCTCGTCGTCGTGGAAGGGGAGCTGGAGCGGGAGCACCCGCCGGTCGGTGACCGCCTGGAGGCCGTCCAGGGTGGTCTGGAGATCGTGAGGTCGGTCCGACTGGTGGACGACGGCCACCGCGGGGGTCCCGGAGGCGTCGGCCCGCTCGAGGGCGCGCACGGTGCCGTGGGCCGCCTGATCGTCGTTGGCGGCCACCACCAGGACCAGGCCGTCCACCAGGTGGGCGATCCGGTCGACGTCGGTGGCGAGGCCCTGGGCCCCGGGGGTGTCGACCACGTTCACCAGGTGGTCGCGCCAGGGCAGCCAGACCGTGCCGGGCTCGAGGGTCCGGCGGTGGCGCCGGGCCTCGGCGGTGTGGTCCAGCAGGCTGGTGCCTTCGTCGACCCGTCCCACCGCGCGGGTGGCGCCGGCGGCCTGGACCAGCACATCCCCGAGGGATGTCTTGCCGGCGGAGCGGTGCCCCACCAGTGCGATCGTTCGCGTGTGCGAGGGTTGAAAGCCCTTCTTCGCCACGGAAAACACCTCCGTGCCCATGCGGTGACGCTACAGGGCCGTCGCCGTTGCGGTCAAGGGACGGGTCGGATCCGTCGGCGGGCACCCGCAGGGCGCCGACCCCCCGGGGGCGATCGGGTTAGCCCGCTGCGGTGCTGAAGCCCGGCGATCGCATCGATCCGTACCTGGTCGAAGCCGCCATCGGCGGCGGCGGCATGGCCCGGGTGTGGCGGGTGCGCCACCTGCTCCTCGACATGCCCATGGCCCTCAAGGTGCTCGAGCCCGACTGGGTCGCCCGGGAGGGGGTCCGCCGCCGCTTCCTGGCCGAGGGGCGGATCATGGCCCGGGTCCGACACCCCAGCATCGTCATGGTGACCGACGCGGTGATGGATCCCTCCCGGGGCCTGGCCGGCCTGGTCCTGGAGCTGGTGGAGGGCCCCGATCTGGCCCGGGTCATCGCCCGCATGAAGGGCCCCCCGGGCGTGGACTTCGTCCGACAGGTGATGCTGCCGGTGCTCGACGGGGTCCACCACGTGCACACCGAGGGGGTGGTCCACCGCGACCTCAAGCCCGCCAACGTGCTCCTCTCGAGGGACGCGGGGGGGCACTGGCACCCGCGGGTGACCGACTTCGGCGTGGCGTGGGTGGATCCGGGGGCGCGCCTGTCGAGGGTGGCCCCGCCCCGCAGCCGCGGGCTGGCCGGCACCCCCGCCTACATGGCCCCCGAGCAGGCCGCCGGCCACGAGCCCCCCGATCCCCGGTGGGATGTCTGGGCGCTGGGCATGGTGCTGTACGAGCTCGCCACCGGGGGCCACCACCCCCTGGCCCGGGACGATGACGCGGCGACCCTCGAGGCGGTGCGCGCCGGCCATCTGCCCCCCCTGGAGCGGGTCCACCCGGGGGCCGATCCCAGCCTGGTCGAGGCGGTCCGCGGCGCGCTCGAGCCCGACCCGGACCGCCGTGTCCCCTCGGCCGACGCCCTGGCCACCCTGCTGAAGGGACGGCCCCCGCCGCGCCCGGTGCCGGTGGTCGAGGCCCCCGAGCCCCTCCATCCGGGCACCGACGTGGAGGATGCGCCGGCGGCCCACCTGGAGCTCACCGGGCTGCCGGGACCCCCGGCCCGCTTCCCCCTGGCCGAGGCGGTCCGGGTGGGCGCCGATCCCGGGTGTCAGGTGCACCTGCCCCTCCCCGGCGTGGAAGACGTGCACTGCGCCATCGTGCACGCCGAGGGGCGCTGGGTGCTCACCGACCGCTCCCGGACCGGGACCCGGGTGAACGGGGCGCGCATGGACCGGGTCCAGCTCGCCGACGGCGATCTGGTGCGGGTGGGGAGCGCCGTGCTCCGCTTCCGCCTGGGCGAGGGGTCGGACGGACCAGCGGCCCCCTCCCCCACCCCGCCGGGACCCCACCTGGCCTGGACGGTGGGGGATCGGGTGCAGCGGCTGGCCCTGGGGCTGGACCCGGTGGTGGTGGGGCGCAGCCCGGCGGCCGACGTGGTGCTGGACGATCCGGCGGCGAGCCTTCGCCATGCCCGGGTGAGCGTCCAGGGGCGCGACGTGCTCATCGAGGACCTGCACAGCCAGAACGGAACCTGGGTCAACGGCCAGCGGGCCCGCTTCCGGCGCCTGGTGCCCGGCGATCGGATCACCGTCGGCGGCACCGTGTTCACCCTCCGGGGGTGAGCGGGGCGTCAGCCGGCGGGGGTCTCGTCGCAGACATCGCCCCGGCCGTCCCCGTCGGTGTCGGTCTGATCGGGGGTCCAGGGGCCGTCGGGGGAGAGGGAGAGGCGGAGATCCTCGACGCCCTCGCCGTCTCCGTCCAGGAAGCGGGCGAACACGCCCCAGCCGCCGCCCTGGTCGTAGACCTGGACCACCAGGCGGTTCCAGCCGGGCTCGAGGGTGACGGGGATGCGGTTGGCGTCGGCCGTGGTGCCCTGGCAGCGGCGGTCCTCGAGGACCACCGACCCGTTCCACCACGCCCGGGCCCCGTCGTCCGGGCCCAGGGTGAGGGTCAGATCCCGGGGCCGGTCCCCCCCGATGACCCAGACGGCCAGGAAGGCCTCGCGCGGGGTGGGCCCGCCGAGGGGCCCGCGCAGGTCCACCCGGTCCTGGGAGGCCCGGAGGACCCGCCAGGCCTGCTCGGCGTCGACCTGGCCCAGCTCGGGGATCACGGCCCCGTCATCGGCGGCCAGGCGGGAGACCGTGGGCAGGCAGGTGTCGGGGCTCGAGACCCCGGTGAGGGGCCCCAGGACGAGCCAGTCGCGGATCCAGCCCCCCGGGGCTGGCGGGATGCGGACCTCCTGGCCCCCGTTGGGCACCCGCGGGCAGTTGTCGTCGGCGTCCAGGATGCCGTCACCGTCGTCGTCGTCGTCGCAGGCATCGGGGGCGCCGTCCCCGTCGGGGTCGTCCTCGGGCCGCACCGGGAGCCCCTCGAGGGCGCAGGTGTCGCCTGTCTCGACCCGGAGGCGGTAGCTCGAGACCTCCCGGTCCAGGAAGCCGGTCAGGCAGATGGCGTACTGCCCGGCCCCCAGGAAGCGGGCCCCGGGCTGCCGAAGCGGGTCGAGGGGGCTGCACCCGCCCGCGGCGCCGGGCGAGGAGGTGGCGACGGCGGCGCCCCCCGGGGTGCGCAGGGTGACGAGGACATCCTCGTCGGGGCAGCCCTCGGCGCCATCGTCCACCTCGGCCGAGATCCAGCCGCGCTCGGGCACCGCCACCCCCCAGCAGTCCCGGTCGCCGGCGGGCAGGCTGCCGAAGCCGGCCTCGCCGGCCGGCAGGAGCGTGGCGTCGACCGGGTCGTCGTCGGGCTCGGCCTCCAGGACCCCCTCCTCGAGGGTGCACGCCACGGTGCAGCCGTCCCCGCCGAGCGGGTTGCCGTCGTCGCAGGCCTCGCCGCTGTCCACCACCCCGTCCCCGCAGCGCGGCAGGGTGCAGTCGGGGCGGCAGGCGTCGGGCTCGAGGCCGTTCCCCGGGCCGCTGTCGCACCACTCCAGGTCGGGATCGCGCACGCCATCGCCGCACCCGGGGGGTGGCGGGGCCTCGCCCGAGCAGGCGAGGAGGAGCAGCAGAGGGAGGAGCCGTCGCACCGCTGCGTTCTATCCCCCGAGCAGCGCCCCGGCGTCAACCACGGGTCATGGGGTCCCCCGGGCCCGGCGCCCGCCGCGCGGTGCGTTAGCGTGGCTGGAAGGAGGAACCCCGCCCATGCAGTGTCCGCGCTGCTTCTTCGACAACGCGGCCGACGCGCGCTGGTGCGGCTACTGCGGCGCCGTCCTGGACGATCCGGCGGCGGGGGCCCGATCCCGACCCGATCCGGGGGACGCCGCGCGCAAGCGGGCCACCCGCCTCGGCCGCCTCTCCGACC
>CAZPJM010000178.1:0-9825 GCA_964586865.1 uncultured Enterobacteriaceae bacterium | reverse complement strand
GCCGGTCCTCTCCTACGCCGTCCAGACCGAGCTCACCCGGCCCGAGGTGGTCTACTACCGGCGCCACGAGGGCCTCCGCGTGCTCTGGTACCCCTGGACCCCCGACCACGAGGGCTTCGACCGCCTCCTCGAGGCCCTGGCCGATCGGACCAACCCCCTGCGGCGGCTCCGTCGGCGACTCCGGGAGCGGCGGGTGCTGTGGATGGATCCCACGCCGGGCAACAATGCGGTGGGCCAGGAGCTGCTCACCGGCGGGGGAGGGCGGCCCATCACCACCGTGCCCACCGTCCCGGCCGCCCTCGAGGCCCTGGGGGACGGCCGCGGTTGGGACCTGGTGATCACCCACTGGGGCCACGGCCGGGCCAGCCTGGATGGCGCACCGGTGGCCCGCGCCCAGCTCCTGCTCCACCGGATGCAGCAGGGGCGGGTGCGCTGCCCGGTGATCGTCTTCTGCGACCCCGACCACGCGGCCGAGAACCGCCGGGAGGCCCTGCGCTGGGGTGCGGCCGAGCTGGCCTGCACCTGGGGGAGCCTGTTCCGCGCGGTGGATCGGGTGCTCCCCGGCGGCGATCGCCCCGGGGCCGGAGCCCCTCATGCCTGAGATCCGCCACAACGACATCACCCACGAGTGGGTCATCATCGCCCCCGAGCGGGCCAAGCGCCCCCAGGACGGGCCCGCCCCCGCGCCTCGACCCTCGGTGGCCTACGATCCGGACTGCCCCTTCTGCCCGGGCGCCGAGGACCGCACGCCGCCCGCCACCTTCCGCTGGCCCGAGGAGGGCCCGTGGCGGATCCGGGCCTTCCCCAACCGCTACTCGGTCCTCGACCCCGAGGGCAGCCCGGGCGCCATCCCCGGCCAGCCGGGCCCGGCCGTGGAGGGGGTGGGCCTGCACGAGGTCATCGCCCTCTCCGAGCGCCACGACGGCCACCTGGCCCGGGTGCCGGAGGCCCAGGTGGTGGCCGTGCTCCACGCCTTTCAGCACCGCTTCCGGGCCATGCACGCCGATCCGCGGATCCGTCACGTCCTGGTCTTCGTCAACCACGGGGCCTCGGCCGGCACCTCCATCGCCCATCCCCACGCCCAGGTCGTCGGGCTCCCCCTGCGGCCCGCCCGGGTGGCCGCCCGCGCCGAGCGCCACCTGCGCGGCCTGTACGAGGAGGGCACCTGCCTGGTCTGTCGCGCCGTGGCCTCGGAGGGGGCCTCCGGGGAGCGGGTGATCGAGGAGGGGCGTCGCTTCCTGGCCTACATCCCCTGGGCCGCCCTCTCGCCCTACCACCTCTGGATCGTGCCGCGGATCCACGCCTCGAGCTTCGCGAACCTGGACGAGGACGGCATCGCCGACCTGGCGCGGGTGCTGCACCGGGTGCTGCGGCGGCTGGATGGCCTGCTCGGGGACCCGGACTTCAACCTGGTCATCCAGTCCCAGGGGCCCGGCCGGGACGTGCCGCACCTGCACTGGTACCTCTCGGTGGTGCCGCGGGTCGCCCTGCTGGCCGGCTTCGAGATCGGCACCGGCATGTACATCAACCCGTCCATCCCCCGGGAGCGGGCCGCAGCCCTGCGCGCGGTGCGGCTCGACGACCCACCGGGCCCGCGCCCCGATCAGGTCTAGCCGAGCACCGGCCAGGATCGCGTCTCCGTGGGGTTCATGGGGGAGGGGTGGACAAGTTCGGGCCGAAAGGGTACATGAGGAGCAGGCGGCAAGGCTCGACCATGGCCTGGTCGCCTCATCGCCCGTCCTGTTCCGTCGCTGCCCGCGTCACGTCGTCCGCGGAGCACCGGAACCCCACCACGAAGCCAAGGAAGCCCATGTCCACGAGCCCCTCGGTCGCTGCCGAACGTCAGCCCGCCGCCCGCCTCGTCCGTCACACCCGCCGTCCCTCGTGGGGCCGCGGCGCCCTCGTCTGGGAGCGCCCCGCCCAGCGCGCCTACCGGTTCGAAGATGGTCGTCTCCGGGTCTTCAGCCGCACCCAGGTGGGTCTCCTCCGCCCGGTCGAGGTCGATGAGGACGAAGCCCGTGGCCTCACCGAGAAGCTCCGCGGCCGGCGCTCCGCCGCCCGCTCCCGGGCCCGGGCCCCGCGCCGCCTGCCCGTCCCCAAGGGTGCCCACCGCATCCTGGCCCCCCAGATCGCCCTCTTCCGGGAGCAGTACCCCGACGGCTTCGCCGGCGATGCCTGGAAGCGCGATCACCGCGGCCAGGGCAGCGGCCGTCGCCTCCAGCGGCACCGCGACGCGGCCATCGAGGACATGCGCAAGGTGCTGGGCGCCCGCCGCCTGCGGCGCCACAAGCGGGCCGGCCGCGCCCGCACCGTCCACGAGGAGCTCCTCGAGGCCCTGGGCCAGACCGATCTGGTCCCGTCGGGCCAGCTCGAGCGCCTCTCCAAGGCCGAGCCCACCGAGCAGTGGGTCGAGGGCCTGGTCAAGCTCACCCACTTCGGCCAGCCCCTCGAGGAGCGCTTCGACGAGTGGCTCGACGGGCTGCGCAGCCTGGGCGCCCGCGTCTGCACCTGGGAGCTCGCCACGGCCCCCCTGGGCCTGGTGCGCCCCGACCGCCACCTGGTGGTGCGCCGGGTCTACGTGAGCCGCCAGCTCCAGCGCCTCGACCAGGGCCGGACCCTGGGCCTGGCCCCCGAGCGCGAGGAGCTCGAGCACCTGAACCGCGTCGCCATCTGGATCGGTGCCCGCCTGCGCCGGGCCGGCCTGCCGCCCCACGACATGCTCGACATCCTGGACTTCATCCAGCACACCATGTCCCGCGACGCCCTCGAGGAGCTGGACGCCTGAGGGGGCGGGGGCGCCGGGCGGTGCCTCCGGGCTCGCCGCCGAGGGCAGGCTCGGATACCGGCCTGCCGTGCCCGGAGCTCCCATGTCCGACAGCGATACCCCCGTCCGCCACGGCCTCGTGGTCCTCACCGCCCCCCTCGAGGCCGCCGGCCTGGACCGTCGTGCCGTCGTCGGCGCCTTCGGCGATGCCCTGGTCGACGAGACCGAGGGCAGCCTCACCGCCGCCTGGGACGCCCCGGCGCCCGCCGATGCCGCCCGCGACGACCTGGTCGCCAAGGGCCTGGTCGAGGGCGAGAGCGTCTTTCGGGTCGAGGTGGCGGTCCCGTCCTGGATGGAGGCCTACAACGACGTGGCCCACTCCATGATGGAGCACGGTGGCTGATCCCGGGCCGTCTCCGCTGCGCGCCAGGGTGGAGGCCACCGCCTGGTGGGTCTCCGAGACCCGCGAGACCGCCGAGGACCTGGCCCCGCGGATCGGGCGCTCGGCGGACTGGATCCGTCGCCGCACCGGCGTGTCGACCCGCCGGATCTTTCAGGGGGACACCGCCGAACAGGCCGCTCGGGCCTGCCGCCCCCTCCTGGAGGGGGGCCCGCCCGACCTGCTGATCAACGCCTCACTCACCCCCCGCCAGCTCATCCCGGACACCTCGGTCTTCGTGGCCCGGGCCCTCGGGCTGTCGGGGCTGCCGTGCTTCTCGGTCCACGCCACCTGCCTCTCCTTCCTGGTGGGCCTCCGGCTGGCCGCCACCCTGGTCCACACCGGCCAGCACCATCGCGTGCTGGTGGTCTCCTCCGAGGTGGCCTCGGTGAGCCGGGATCTCTCCCAGCCCGAGTCGGCGGCCCTGCTCGGGGACGGCGCGGCGGCCGCGATGATCGTGCCTGCCCGGGCCGGCGGCAGCGCCCTGCTCGCCCATGCCATGCACACCTTCCCCGACGGGGCCGAGCTCACCGAGTTCCGGGGCGCCGGCGTGGTGCGCCACCCCAATGACCCGTCCACGACGCCCGCCGACAACCGCTTCCAGATGCAGGGGGCCCGCATCTACCGGCGCGCCCGCAAGGCGGTGGGGGCCCTCCTCGATGGGCTCCTGGACCAGGCCGGCCTCCGCCCCGACGATCTCGACCTGATCGTCCCCCACCAGGCCTCCCGCCACGGCCTCGACGCGCTGCCCCGCTACGGGCTCCCCGCCGATCGGATCGTCGACATCCTGGCCGAGCACGGCAACTGCGTCGCCGCCTCCATCCCCATGGCCCTCGCCCACGCCGTCGAGACCGGCCGCCTGCACCGGGGCGACCGGGTCCTGCTCGTGGGTACCGGGGCCGGGCTCTCGGTGGCCGGGGCCGTGCTCCGGTGGTGATCCACGGGGCTCAGCCGCCCGTGGCCTCGTCCAGGAAGGTCCGCTGGACGTCGATGCCGTCGCCGGCCTCCAGCCGCCGGTAGGTCCCGTCGGGCTGCATCAGCCGCGTGCGGTCGGTGTCCTCGAGGTAGCGCTGCAGGTAGACCTGCCGCAGCCAGTCCGCATGGGCGGGATCGAGGATCGGCGTGAGGACCTCGATGCGGTTCTTCAGGTTGCGGTCCATCAGATCCGCCGAGCCCATGAAGACCTCGGGGGCGCTGTCGTTCTGGAACCAGTAGACCCGGCTGTGCTCGAGGAAGCGCCCCAGCACGCTGCGGACCGTGATGTTCTCCGAGAGGCCCTTCACACCGGGTCGCAGGCAGCAGATCCCCCGCACCAGGAGATCGATCTTCACGCCGGCGGCGCTGGCCTCGTAGAGGGCGTCGATGACGCGCTGCTCGGCGACGGCATTGCACTTGAAGACGAGGTGGGCGGGGCGACCCTGCCGGGCGTGGGCGGCCTCGCGGTGGATCCGGTCGATGAGGTGGTCGTGCATGAAGCGCCACGCCACCAGCAGCCGCCGGTAGTGGTCCGGCTCGCTGAAGCCGGTGAGCCGGTTGAAGAGGTCGGCGCAGTCGGCGGTGATGTCGGGATCGCAGGTGAGCAGGCCCAGGTCGGTGTAGACCCGCGCGGTGTTGGGGTTGTAGTTGCCGGTGCCGATGTGGGCGTAGCGGCGCAGCTCGCCCCCCTCGGAGCGGACCACCAGCGAGAGCTTGGCGTGCACCTTGCGGCGGACCTCGCCGTAGATCACATGGACGCCGTTCTCCTCGAGCATCTGGGCCCAGGTGATGTTGTTCTCTTCGTCGAAGCGGGCCTTGAGCTCGATGATGGCGGCCACCTGCTTGCCGTTCATGACCGCGTCGAGCAGGGCCTTGACCACCGGGCTGTCGCCGCTGGTGCGGTAGAGGGTCTGCTTGATGGCGCGCACGTGGGGGTCGCGGGCGGCCTGGCGCAGGAACTCCACCACCGGGGTGAAGGCCTCGTAGGGGTGGTGGAAGAGGAGGTCTCCCGCACGGATCTGGCCGAAGAGATCCTCGGTGGGGTGGCGCTTGGGCACGAAGGGCGGGAACTTGTCGCTCGGCAGATCCACCGCCAGCAGCGCCTTGAGGCTCGGGATGTCGAGGGGGTCGGGCACCACGTAGACATCGTCGGGGTGCAGGGCGAGCGCCTTGCGCAGCCCCTCCCGCAGGGCCTCGGGCATGCCCCGCTGCACCTCGAGGCGCACCGGCCGGCCGAAGCGACGGAGCCGGACCTCCTCGCGGATGGCGGTGAGCAGATCGTCGGCCTCGTCCTCCTTGATCTCGATGTCGGCGTCGCGGGTGACCCGGAAGAGCCAGGGATCGCCCACCTCCATGCCGGGGAAGAGCTGTCCCAGGTTGGCGGCCAGCAGCTCCTCGAGGGGGAGCAGCGCCACCGGGGGCTCGAGCTCGTCCGGGCTGCCGCCATCCACGCGGACGAGCCGGGGGAGCATGGAGGGGATCTTCACCCGGGCCAGGCGGCGCTCGCCGGTGGAGGGGGAGCGGACCTGGACGGCCACGTTGAGGGAGAGGTTGGAGATGAAGGGGAAGGCCTTGGTGGGGCCCACCGCCAGCGGGGTGAGCACCGGCAGGACCTTGCGGTGGAAGAAGTCGTCGGCGTGGGCGCGGGTGCGGCTGTCGAGGGTGTCGTAGTGGACGACGCGGATGCCCCGCTCGCGCAGGGCCGGCATGAGCTCGTCGTCGAAGACCCGGTGGCCCTCGGCGAGCAGCGGCTCGAGCTCGGCACGGATCCGCGCGAGCTGGGCGCGGGGGGAGAGCCCGTCGAAGGAGACCACCTCGACCCCGGAGCGGACCTGCTGCTTGAGGCCGCTCACCCGGACCATGAAGAACTCGTCCAGGTTGGTGTGGAAGATGGAGAGGAAACGGAGGCGCTCGACCACGGGGTTGGCGGGGCCGCAGGCCTCCTCGAGGACCCGGGCGTTGAAGGCCAGCCAGGTGAGCTCCCGGTTCAGGTAGCGGGGCTCCTGGGCCTCGGCCGGCGCGACCTCGACGGGGGGCTTGGGGGGGATGGGCTGGCTCACGGTGCCTCCGCGGTGGAGCCCCACTGTCGTCCGTCCGCTGCACGGCGTCAACGCGGCCCGGGAGACCGGTTAGGGGCACCGCCGGAGGGCCCGTGGACCTGCTCTGCACCAACGACGACGGCATCGACGCGCGCGGGCTCCACGCCCTCGAGGCCGCCATGGCCAGGGTGGGGACGGCGTGGACCGTCGCCCCCCAGACCGAGCAGTCCAGCAAGGGGCACGGCTTCAGCCTGACCGCCCCGGTCCGGGTGGTGCCCCGGGGCGAGCGTCGCTGGGCGGTGACCGGCACGCCGGCCGACTGCGCCTACCTGGCCCTCCACCAGGTGATCCCGGTCAAGCCGCGGCTGGTGGTGAGCGGCGTGAACCACGGCTCCAACCTGGGCACCGATGTGTTCTACTCGGGCACGGTCGCCGCCGCGATGGAGGCGGTCTTCCAGGGCTTCCCCGCGGCGGCGGTCAGCCTGCACCGGGTGGGCCGGGAGCCCCTCGAGCACTTCGACACGGCGGCCTCGGTCGCCGAACGGGTGGTGCGGGGGGTGCTGGAGCGGGGCCTGCCCCCCAAGGTCTGCCTCAACATCAACGTGCCCAACCTCCCCCCGGACGAGCTCGCCGGCATCCGCGCGTGCGGGCAGGGCTGGCGGCACTACGAGCCCGCGGTGGACGAGCGCCACGACCCGCGGGGCAAGGCCTACTACTGGCTGGGCGGGGCCCACCGGGGCTTCGAGCACCTCGAAGACACGGACGGCCCCTGGATCGAGCGCGGCTACGCCACCGTGACGCCCCTGCGGGCCGATCTCACCGCCTCGGACCTGCTCGAGGAGCTGCGCCCCTGGGTGGACGAGGGATGAGCGCCTTCGCCGGCGTCCGCCGTGCCATCTTCGGTCCCCTCCGACGGCTCTACGACTGGGTGCTGTCGTGGGCCGAGTCCCCGTGGGGCCCGGCGGCCCTGTTCCTCCTATCCGTCGTCGAGTCCTCCTTCTTCCCCATCCCGCCCGATCCGCTGCTGATCGCCCTGTGCCTGGGCGCCCGCCGCAAGAGCCTGTGGTTCGCCCTCAACTGCACGATCGCCAGCGTCCTCGGCGGCCTCTTCGGCTACTTCCTGGGCGCCTACGCCTTCGAACTGGCGGCCCTGCCCATCCTCGAGCTGTACGGCAAGGTCGAGGACTTCGACGCCCTCGCCGAGACCTTCCGGCGAAACGGGGCCCTGGCCGTCTTCGTGCCGGCGCTCACCCCGGTGCCCTACAAGCTCGTCACCATCACCTCGGGCGCGGTGAGCCTGGACCTGGGGGTCTTCACCCTGGCGAGCATCCTGGGGCGGGGGCTGCGCTTCTTCGCCGTGGCGGCCCTGCTGTGGTGGCTGGGCGAGCCCGTGGCCCGGGTCATCGAGCGGTGGTTCGAGTGGATCACCGTGGGCTTCGCGGTGGCCCTCATCGGCGGCTTCGTGGTGTTCCGCCTGCTGTTCTGAGCGCCCGCGCGATCAGTAGCGGACCAGGCTCGTGACCGGGGTGCCGTGGAGCTTGCGCCGGCCCTCGAGGAAGCCGAGCTCGATGAGGAAGATGCAGCCCACCACCTCGCCGCCGAGCTGCCGCACCAGCTCGACCGCGGCCGCGGCGGTCCCGCCGGTGGCCAGCAGGTCGTCCACGATGACCACCCGCTCGCCGGCCCGGATGGCGTCGGTGTGGAGCTCGAGGGTGGCCGAGCCGTACTCCAGGTCGTAGTCGGCCGAGACGGTCGTGTGGGGGAGCTTGCCGGGCTTGCGGGCGAGGGCCAGGCCGGCCCCCACGTGGGGCACCATCGCCGCCGAGAACAGGAAGCCCCGGGATTCGATGCCCACCAGGGTGTCCACGTCGCGGTAGGCCACGCTCATCCACTCGGAGATGCGGCGGAACAGGTCCGGATCCTTCAGGACCGGCGTGATGTCCTTGAACAGGATGCCGTCCTTGGGGAAGTCGGGGATGTCCCGGATGGTCTCCCGGACGTCGTCGGCCAGATCGCCCATGGGGCTCCTCCTGCGTGGACGCCGCCCCTAGCGCAGCCCGCCGGCCCTCGCGAGCCCGATTCGGGGCTGTGAGCCACCTCACGGGCCGGGCCCGGGCCCCTCCCCGGACCGGGGGTCGGCGCTCACCTCTCGACGTACCTGCCTGGTCACGGAGGCCCTGTGTTGTCCCTGCTTCTCGCCCTGTCCGGCCCGGCCCTCGCCGAGCCGGGAGACCAGGAGCCGCCCCCCGCCCCCGAGGCGATGCCCGCTCCCGCACCCGTGCCTCCGGCGACGCCTCCCCCAGACCCCGGCGCCCACGGCCTGATCAACCCACCCGGAGCCCGGGTGCGGCTGGCGCTGGGGGCCGAGCTGGGCTTCCTCGCGGTCCTGCGCCACCGGATCCAGTTCGGCTCGGAGGGCAGCGAGATCGACTACGTCGGCGAAGGCGGGCAGGACGTCCTCTTCCCGTTCGCCAGGGCCCAGGCCGAGGTGTCGAGCGGCCGGCACACCGTGACCTTCCTGGTGCAGCCGCTGGTGCTGGACAATGTAGAGAACACAAGGCGGGACCTGATCATCGACGGCGCCACCTTCGCCGAGGGCACCCCGGTCCGCTACCGCTACGCCTTCCCGTTCTACCGGGTCTCGTGGCGCTACGACCTGGTGCCGCGGCCCGATCTCGAGGTGGGCCTGGGCCTGTCGCTCCAGCTCCGCAACGCCACCATCACCTTCGAGACCCTGGACGGGAGCCTGCTGCGCACGAACCGCGACCTGGGGCCGGTGCCGGTGCTCAAGGCGGTGGTGCGCAAGGACTGGGCCGGAGGGTGGTTCCTCGGGGGCGAGGCCGACGGCTTCTATGCGCCCATCAGCTATCTGAACGGCTCCGACGAAGACGTGACCGGCGCCATCCTGGACGGCAGCCTGCGGGTGGGGCGGGAGCTCCGCCTCGGGGTCGAGGCCTTCGTGAACCTGCGCTACCTGGGGGGCGGCGCGGTGGGGACCAACGAGGACGATCCGCTGGTCTACACCGACGGCTACGTCCGGAACTGGCTGCACTTCGCGACCCTCTCGCTGGGCGCCACCGTGTTCTGAATGGCGGACCCGGGGGCGGGGCCGCGGTCAGTCCAGGCCGAGGCGGGTGCGGACCTGCTCCCAGGCCCGGGCGGTCTCGGCCTCGAGGGCGGCCCGGTCGCCGTCGTTGCGGATGAGGACATCGGCCACCGCCTCCTTGTCGGCGAGGGGGAGCTGGGCGGCCACCAGGGCCCGGGCCTGTTCCGGGTCGGCGCCGTCCCGCTCCAGGAGCCGGGCGAGCTGGGTCGCGGGGTCGCAGGTGACCACGAGGAGGAGGTCGTACTGGCGGTAGGAGCCGGTCTCGACCAGCAGGGCGGCCTCGACGACGGCGACCGGCTGCCCCTCGGCGGCCAGCGCGGCCAGCTCCCGGGCCAGGTGCGCCCGGATGGCGGGGTGGGTGATCCCCTCGACCGTGCGTCGGACCTGGGGATCGGCGGCGATGCGGGCCCGGAGCGCCGGGCGATCGAGGCCGCCGTCGGCGGTGAGGATCTCGGGGCCCAGGGCCTCGACCAGGGCGGCCAGGGCCGGGGCCCCCGGCGCC
>CAZPJM010000177.1:0-9831 GCA_964586865.1 uncultured Enterobacteriaceae bacterium | reverse complement strand
CGGGCTCGGGCGGCGGGTTGATGGACAGGATGACCCACCAGATGGTGCCCTCGGGGCGTACGGTCAGGAACGCCCCGCGTCCCTCGGGCGTGCGGTAGGTCGTCAGCAGAGTGCCGTTGCCGGTGAGCGAGCGGCTTTGCTCGATCCACCCCTCCGCCTCCAGGGCCTCGGGCCACCAGGTGCGGAGCTGCTCGGCCGTGACGTTCAACGTGCTGTTGTACGAGACGGTCAGCGTGCGGTCGGAGGACTGCTTCACGCGCCCCCCGTACCAGGGCAGGTCCATGCCCTGGAACACGTCAGGCACGCTGTGCGCGTAGTCGTGCTTCTCCTCCCTGGGCTTGGTCGGCGTCACGGGTCCCCCGCCGAGGCCGCAGGCGAGGGTGGTGGCGCCGAAGGCGAGGAGGCTGGCGACGGTGAGGACGCGGAGGGTGCGGCGGGCCATGGGGGGACTCCGGGGTGGCGGGAGGGTGCCGAGCATGCCGGGGAGGAACCGATAGGGTGGGATGCATGGACAAGCCCACCCTGTTTGCTGCCCTCCGCACCCGGCTCGAGGCCCGCCTCGCCGATCTGGAGGCTGCGGGTGGGGCCGCGCGGGCGGGCACCCGGGTCGACGGGGATCATCGGCCGTCGAACCGGGGGGAGCGCGCGGCCGTCACGAGCCAGGGCTACCTCGCCCACGGTCTGGCCCAGCGCGCCGAGGGTCTCCGCGAGGCACTCGATCTCCTCGACCGTGTACCGCCCACCCCGCGCGACAAGGTCGTGACCGGCGCCGTCGTGACCCTGGAGGACGAGGACGGCGCCGTGCGTCGGGTGCTCGTGTTCCCCGGCGGCGAGGGGGTGACCCTGCCCGACGACATCGCGGTCGTGAGCCCTCGTGCGCCGCTGGTCCGCGACATCCAGGCCGAGGGCGTCGGCGCGGTCGCCGTCGTCGTCCGGGCTGGCCGCGAGCTGGAGGTCGAGGTGATCAACATCTCCTGATCCCCATCTGGCCAGAGGCTTCAGCATCGACATGGCCATGTCGGCCGACCTGTTCCACGCCATCGCCGATCCGCACCGTCGCCTCCCGCCCGAGGTATCGCGGCAGGGGACGCGCGCGTCCGGCGCTCGCCCCGGTGGTTCGTCCGGAGGGACGGTTCCGACGGTCGATGCTCGACGACATCGAGTGTGGCAGGCGCGGTCGCATCGGGACCCTCGTACCGGGTACAAGGGCGCATGCCCGAGAACGAGCCGATCCTGCTGTACGCCGACGCCGCGCTGGGCGCCTATGGCTGGGACGACAAGCCGTGGTTCCCGCCCCATGTCCGCCTGCAGGCCTTTCGGGAGGCCCTCGAGAGGGATGGCCTCCTCGACCGGGTGTCGGAGCAGCGGAGTCGGCCGGCCACCGACGCGGAGCTGCACGCCGTGCACAGCCCGGAGCACGTCGCCCGGGTGACGCGGCAGTGCGCCTCCGGGCGAGGCAGCGTGGATGTGGCGCCGCACGAGACGGTGCGAAGGACCCGGGAGGTGATGCGGGCGCTCTCCAGCGGCCAGGTCCCCGCCCAGGCCTGGATGCCCTTCCTCCGCAGCCAGGACCTGGTGGACGAGATCGATGGCCTGCGGCTGTCCGCGGCCGGGCGCGCATTCCTGGACGACCCGGACGCCCCCCTCGGCGGACCGACCTACGCCAGGCCCCACGTGGAGCGGGCGGCCCGGCACGTGTGCGGCGCGGTCCTCGACGCGACCCGCCGGGTGCTCGACGGGGACGCCACCCGGGCGTTCGTCGCCATCGCGGGCTTCCACCACGCCCATCGGGACGTGGCCCGGATGATGTGCCTGTACAACGACGCCGCCCTGGCCATCGCCGAGGCCTTGGACCGCGTCGACGGCATCGTGGCGTATGTGGACATCGACGTGCACCACGGGGACGGGGTCCATGCCATTCACGGCGGCGACCGCCGGGTGGCCCTCGTCGATCTGCACGGGGGCGGAGACGGGGCCGGCTGGGTGGCCCGCCCGGAGCTCTCCGGCATGAACCGCGCTGTGGGCACCAAGCTCGGGATCGCCGTCGAGCGGGGGGCCGGCGACGGGGTCTTCCTGGACGCCTGGGCCCACGCCGAGGCGTTCCTCCGGGCGGCCGACCCGGACGTGGTCATCTTCGAGGCCGGTGTCGACGGGCTCGCCACCGACCCGATGTCGAGCCTGGCGCTGACGCCCGCGGCGATCCGTGCGGTGACCGAGCGGGTGGTCGCGCTCGCCGACGACCTCGCCGATGGGCGGCTGATCGGGCTCGGCGGCGGCGGCTACGGGCCGGACAGTGCGGCGGCGTGGGCCGAGGTGGTGGGGGTGTTGGTGGGCCGGCGGACGGCGGCTGAGGGGGGTGGTGGTTAAGGGCAGGGAGGAGGTCGGATGTCCCTACCTGCTCGAGAGCGGGCGACCTACGACGACGTGCTCGCGGCTCCCGACGGCTTCACGGCGGAGATCCTGATGGGCGAGCTGCACCTCACGCCGCGTCCGTCGGCGGTGCATCAGGCTGTCAACACGGGAATTTCCTGGAGCCTGTTCGGACGATTCGGGCGCGCCGGCGGCTCCGGCCCCGGAGGCTGGTTGATCCTCACCGAGGTCGAGCTCCACCTGGGCGACCCGGAGCCGACCTCCACCGTCGTCGTACCGGACCTGTCCGGATGGCGTCGGGAGCGGCTGCCTGAGGTGCCCGACACAGCGGCCATCGCCGTCCGCCCGGATTGGGTCTGCGAGATCCTCTCCCCGGGCGCTGCGAACACCCGCCGGGATCGGGTGCTGAAGCAGTCCATCTATCACCAGGCCGGGGTGCCCTGGCTGTGGATCGTCGACCCGGTCGCCCACACGGTCGAGGTGCTGGCTCACCGGGATGAGGGCTACCTGATCACCGCCGTGCACACGGGGCACGTCCAGGTGGCGATCCCGCCGTTCGAGGCCGAGGCGATCGACCTCGGCGCGTGGTGGCCGGGGGAGCCGGACGAGGACGACGGTGACCACGACTGAGCAAGCCCCGACCCGGGGACGTCGCTACGCCTCGTCGCGAACGGCGTCCAGGTCCGCGTAGATCTCGTCCAGCGGCACCTCGAGCCCGTCGATGCCCGTGATCCTCACCGCACCCTCGTGCAGGTCGCGGCGCAGCCAGCCGTCTTCGGTGCGGGCATGGTGGATGACGTGCCGGCGATCCGGGTCGATGTACAGGATGTCAGAGACCGACGCGATCTGCCGGTAGTGCTCGAACTTGGTGCCCAGGTCGTAGTCCCGGGTCGAGGGCGACAGCACCTCGACCACCACCCTCGGGTTGGTGATCGTGATGTCGTCGCGGGACGACAGCTCGAACCGACCGCAGACGACGATGAGGTCCGGGTAGAAGTAGCTCTCGCCGCCCTCGACCTCGATGCGCTGGTCGCTCGACATGGGGCGGCAGGGGCTGCCGCGCAGTCGGTTTCTCAGCTCGGCGACCACGTTGGTCGCCATGAGGTTGTGCACTGGCCGAGCGCCCGTGATCGCCCAGGCCTGACCGCCGACCCACTCGTGCTTCACCTCCCAGTCGCGGCTGGCCCGGAGGTACTCGTCGACGGTCATGGTCTCCTCGCGGGCTTCCATGGAGCCTCCCATGCACCGACCCTAACGCCATGGCGACGCCTGACGCACTGGCGATCGGCCGGGCCCGCCTCATCTCGGCGCCGGCGCCCCCCACCGGCATCCCGGCCGTGCCCCCTCGCGCGTAGCGCAGCCCTCACACCCCATGGACCCGCAGCCGCGTCCATCGCGATAAGGCAAGCGGCCAGGAGGTCCCCGTGTCCGAACGCTACCAGCCCCAGCACGACATCCGGATCGTCACCGCGGCCAGCCTGTTCGACGGGCACGACGCGGCCATCAACGTGATGCGCCGGATCCTCCAGGCCGGTGGCGCCGAGGTCATCCACCTGGGCCACAACCGCTCGGCCGAGGATGTGGTGACCGCGGCCATCCAGGAGGATGCCCAGGCCATCGCCGTCAGCTCCTACCAGGGCGGGCACATGGAGTACTTCCGCTACATGAGGCAGCTCCTGGACGAGCGGGGCGCCCGCCACGTCAAGATCTTCGGCGGTGGCGGCGGGGTCATCGTGCCCGACGAGATCGCCGAGCTGGAGCAGAGCGGCATCGAGCGGATCTACAGCCCCGAGGATGGGCGGAATCTCGGCCTGGTCGGCATGATCGACGACCTCCTGAAGCGGTCCGACTTCGACCCGGTCGAGGCCGCCCCGGCCACCCTCGACGCCGTGCGCGGTGGCGATGTGAGCGCGCTGGCCCGGATGATCACCCTGGCCGAGCAGGATCTGGCCCGTCCCGGCCGCCTGGACCCCGGGGTGCGGGAGCAGCTCGACAACGGGATCAGCGAGATGCAGGTGCCCATCGTGGGCATCACCGGGACCGGCGGCGCGGGGAAGTCGAGCCTCACCGACGAGCTCCTCCTGCGCTACCTCATGGACAACCCCGACGACCGGGTGGCGGTCCTCTCCATCGACCCCACCCGCAAGCGGTCCGGCGGCGCGCTGCTCGGCGACCGCATCCGCATGAACGCCATCGATCCCAAGCGGGTCTTCATGCGCAGCCTGGCCACCCGCGGCCGCAAGGGCGAGCTGTCTGGGGCCATCCGCGAGGCCGTGGCCATCTGCAAGGCGGCCCTGTACGACCTGATCATCGTGGAGACCAGCGGCATCGGCCAGGGCGACGCCGACGTGGTCGAGCTGGTGGACGTGAGCCTCTACGTCATGACGCCCGAGTTCGGGGCGCCGAGCCAGCTCGAGAAGATCGACATGCTGGACTTCGCCGACCTGGTGGCCGTCAACAAGTTCGAGAAGAAGGGGGCCATGGACGCCCTGCGCGACGTCCGCAAGCAGGTCCAGCGCAACCGGGAGCTCTTCGCCACCCGCCCCGAGGATCTGCCCGTCTACGGGACCATGGCCTCCCGCTTCGCCGATGACGGGGTGAACGCCCTGTACCTCGGCCTGCTCGACGCGCTCCGTGACAAGGCCGGGGTCGACAAGCCGAGCCGCCTCGATCGGCCTCCGGCCAAGCACAGCACCGAGAACGCCCCCATGGTCCGGCGCGGGCACGAGCGGTACCTGGGCGACATCGCGCGGACGGTCCGCGACTACCACCGGCGCGTCGAGGACCAGGTCCACGCCGCCCGTCGGGTGCAGCGGCTCGAGGCCACCCTCGCCGAGGTCGAGGACACGCCCGCGGGCCCGGTGCTGGCAGACCGGCTCGTGGAGGCGCGGCGCCAGGTGGACGGGCACGCCCGGCAGATCCTGGACGAGTGGCCCGCCACCCGCGAGGCCTACAGCGGCGACGAGTTCGTCTACCAGGTCCGCGGGAAGGAGATCCGCCAGCCGCTCGTCCTCGAGTCTCTCTCCAAGCAGAAGATCAAGCGTGTCGTCCTCCCTGACACCGAGGACCACGGTGAGATCGTCAAGTTCGCCATGAAGGAGAACGTGCCGGGGCGCTTCCCCTACACCGGCGGCGTCTTCCCCCTGAAGCGGCTCACCGAGCTGCCCAAGCGCATGTTCGCCGGCGAGGGCAGGCCCGCCCGCACCAACCACCGCTTCCACCTCTTGTGCGAGGGCGAGGACGCGGCGCGCCTGTCGACCGCCTTCGACAGCGTGACCCTCTATGGCGAGGACCCCCACGAGCGCCCCGACATCTACGGCAAGATCGGCGAGTCCGGGGTCAGCGTGCCCCACCTCGACGACATGAAGATCCTCTACAGCGGCTTCGACCTGTGCGCGCCGACCACCTCGGTCTCCATGACCATCAACGGGCCGGCCCCCATCATCCTGGCCATGTTCCTGAACACGGCCATCGACCAGCAGGTGGACGCCTTCGCCGAGGAGCACGGCCGGGCCCCCACCGAGGCCGAGCACGCCGAGATCCGGGCCCGCGCCCTCTCCACCGTCCGCGGAACGGTCCAGGCCGACATCCTCAAGGAGGATCAGGCCCAGAACACCTGCATCTTCTCGACCCAGTTCGCGCTCCGGATGATGGGCGACATCCAGGAGTACTTCATCGAGAACAAGGTCCGGAACTTCTACTCGGTCAGCATCTCCGGGTACCACATCGCCGAGGCGGGCGCGAACCCCATCAGCCAGCTCGCCTTCACCCTGGCCAACGGCTTCACCATCGCCGAGTACTACCTGTCCCGCGGCATGGACGTGGACGCCTTCGGGCCGAACCTGAGCTTCTTCTTCAGCAAT
This sequence comes from uncultured Enterobacteriaceae bacterium, assembly GCA_964586865.1. Lineage (GTDB taxonomy): Bacteria > Myxococcota_A > UBA796 > UBA796 > REDI01. The sequence goes on along the minus strand of CAZPJM010000177.1, from coordinate 3,598 downwards.
GGGCTCGACCCCGAGTACACCGTCATCGGCCGGGTGGCCCGCCGCATCTGGGCTGTCGCCATGAGGGAGCTGTACGGGGCCGGCAGCCGGGCGCAGAAGCTCAAGTACCACATCCAGACCTCGGGCCGGTCGCTGCACGCCCGCGAGATCCAGTTCAACGACATCCGGACCACGCTCCAGGCGCTCCTGGCCATCGCCGACAACACCAACAGCCTGCACACCAACGCCTACGACGAGGCCATCACCACGCCCACCGAGGATTCGGTCCGCCGGGCCATGGCGATCCAGCTCATCATCGCCAAGGAGTTCGGGTACGCGAAGAACGAGAACCCCCACCAGGGAAGCTACTTCGTGGAGTGGCTGACCGATCTGGTCGAGGAGGCGGTCCTGCAGGAGTTCGAGCGTCTGGACCGGCGGGGTGGCGTGCTCGGGGCGATGGAGCTGCAGTACCAGCGCAGCAAGATCCAGGAGGAGAGCCTCTACTACGAGCACAAGAAGCACGACGGCTCCCTGCCGCTGGTGGGCATCAACACCTACGTCGACCCGAACAAGGGCGACGAGGAGGCCCGCGAGGTGGAGCTCCGCCGCTCCACCCCCACCGAGAAGGACGCCCAGATCGAGAGCGTCCGGGGCTTCCAGGCCAAGCACGCCGACGCCGCGCCCGCCGCCCTCGAGCGCCTGCAGAAGGTGGCCCTCGAGGGCGGCAACCTCTTCGCCGAGCTGATGGACGCGGTGCGGGTGTGCAGCCTCGGCCAGATCACCCACGCGCTCTATGCGGTGGGCGGCGAGTACCGCCGGAACCTGTAGTTGGGCACGCCCGCCGTCGGCGCGACGTCGACCGGCTACTGGCCCGTCGGGTGCTCGGCCAGGATGCGCTCCAGCTCGGCGCGAGGGCCGGCGTCCATCTCGCAGAGGGGCAGGCGGAAGCCCTCCTCGAGGAGGCCCTGCATCGCCATGGCGGTCTTGACGGGCAGGGGGTTGGTCTGCAGGAAGAGGGCCCGGAAGATGGGCTGGAGGGACGCGTTCTCGCGCACCACGGCCTCCAGGTCGCCGCGCTTGCAAGCCTGGAAGAGGGCGACCATCCGGCCGGGGAAGAGGTTGCTGGCCACCGAGACGCAGCCCTGGCCCCCCACGAGCAGGTGGGGGACGAAGGTGAAGTCGTCGCCCGAGAGGATGGCGAAGTCGTCCGGGACCACGCGGCGGACCTCGGCGGCGTGGGCCAGGTCGCCGGTGGCATCCTTGACGCAGGTGATGTTGTCGACCTCGGCCAGCCGCGCCAGGGTGGCGGGCGCCACGGCCACCGCGGTGCGGCCCGGCACGTCGTAGACGCAGACCTCGCACTCGGGGATGGCCTCGGCGATGGCCCGGAAGTGGCGGTACAGGCCTTCCTGGGTGGGCTTGTTGTAGTAGGGCGCCGTGGCGAGCAGGCCGGTGGCGCCGTTGTCGCGGGCGCGCTTGCCGTTCAGGATGGCGGTGCGGGTGTCGTTGCTGCCGATGCCGGCCAGGACGGGCACCTTCCCCCCGGCCTCCTCGACCGCCCAGCGGATGACGGCGGCGTGCTCGTCCAGGTCGAGGGTCGGGGCCTCGCCGGTGGTGCCGCAGGGGACCAGGCCCGAGATGCCGGCGGCGAGCTGACGCTGGACCAGGGCGCGGAAGGTGGACTCGTCGACGGCGCCGTCCTTGAACGGGGTGACGAGGGCGGTCAGGACTCCGGCGAACGTCATGGGGGCCTCCTCGGGGCAGGCCGCAGCCGTAATCGCCGTGACCGGAATCCGCCGCCTCGGCCTCCAGGGGGAGGAGGTGGTCGCGCGGGGCGAGACCCGGGCTGTTTCCGAGCCTTCACGCGACCGGTCCCGCCGCGCTACGAGGTCGCCCGGAGGTGAGACCATGCGCGTGAGCCTGTTCCTGCTGATCCTCGCCGGCTGCGGCGGCAACGTGACCCTCCCCGGGGATACCGACCTCGACGGGGTGGACACGGACAGCACCGGGGACACCGACCTGGACACGGACACCGACGTGGATCCGGGGCCGGGCCCCGACCTGATGGAGACGGGTCCGGCGGCGGCCATCCGCGACGAGGGCAGCCTGTCGGTGGGCGCGTGCACCCTCTCCTACACCCGCTTCCGCCCCGACGCCGCGGAGGGCGCGGCGCTCGTGGTGCTGGCCCACGGCTTCGCCCGGGACCAGGCGCGGATGCACGGCTGGGCGACCCACTGGGCGAGCTGGGGCCTCGAGGTGGTGACCCCGGATCTCTGCAACCTGGGGCTGTTCAACACGGACCACCCGGCGAACGGCCGGCAGATGGCGGCCCTGGCACGACAGCTCGCCGATGGGCGCCCGGTGATCCTGGCGGGGCAGTCCGCCGGCGCGCTGGCGGCCACCCTGGCCGCGGCCGAGGTCGAGGGGGCCGGGCTGCTGGCGCTGGACCCGGTGGACAGCGACGAGCTCGGCGAGCGCGCCGCCCCGGACATCACGGGCCCGGTGGGCGCCCTCTTCGGGGAGCCCTCCCAGTGCAACAGCGAGGGCAATGGGGAGCGGATGCTGGTGGCCGCCGATGACCGGCGGTGGTGGCGGATCGAGGATGCCGACCACTGTGACTTCGAGAACCCGACGAACCGGGGCTGCGAGATCCTGTGCCGCTCGGGCGAGGCGGACCGCGAGGCCATCCGCGAGGCGCTCCTGGGGATGACCACCGGCTTCCTCCGCTGGCACGGCGGCATCGACGAGCGGGGCGAGGCGTGGTGGACGCCCAGGGACCCGTACTTCGACCGCTACGCGGATCAGCTCCAGGTCCCCTGACCGGCCGCCGGGCTCATCGGGCCCGGCACATCTCCATGGCGCTGGTGCAGGCCACGGTGGCCCCGCCCGGGCCGACCCGCACGACCCCCACGTCCAAGGGCGCGCCGCCGAAGCGCGCGCGGATCCGGTAGCGACCCTCGGGGACGCGGGTGGGGAGCACGTAGCTCCGGCCGCCTCGGTACAGCTCGACCTTGCTGGCGTCCCCGGTCACCCGGACCATGGGGTCGCCCCCGCTGGCCGCAGGCGTCGGGTCGGGGGCCGGGTCGGGGGTCGGGGTGGGCGTCGGTGCCAGGGCGGTGCGCGGCGTCGGCGTGGGTCGGGCGGCCGGGGTGGTGTCGCGGGCCGGAGAGCGGTCCGGGGTCGCGGGGGTGCCCGCCGAGGGTGCACCGGCCCCAGGGCGGTCCGGTGTGCGGTCGGCGCCCTCCGAGCCGCTCGGTGATGGGGCGGGGTCCGCCGGATCGGCGGGTGGCGGCTCGGGGTCGTCGCCGTAGGGGTCGTCGGCGTAGGGGGGGCCCGCCGGGGGCAAGTCGTCGGGCGTGCCCGGGGCGGACGGGGTGGGGAGCGGATCGGCGGCGGTGTCCCCCGGCCTGGGGTCGTCGCCGTAGGGTGGCCCCTTGGGAGCGTCGATGGCGGGCGGGGCCATCGGTTCGCTGGGTTCCTGGGCCGCGTAGAGCAGGAAGCCCGAGAAGACACCGGCCCCGGCGAGGACGAAGAGGACCACCAGCAGGGCGGCCACGATGCCACCGACCAGCAGCAGGACCGCGGCGATGAGGGCACCGATGAGGCAGCCCGACCGGGA
>CAZPJM010000176.1:0-9874 GCA_964586865.1 uncultured Enterobacteriaceae bacterium | reverse complement strand
CGCCCGCGAGGTCCTGGGCCGGCGGCTCCGGGCGGCGGCGGTGGTGGTGGGCTGGGACTTCCGGTTCGGCAAGGGGCGGGGCGGCAGCGTCGAGACCTTGCGCGACGTCCTCCAGGTCCCCGTCGAGCAGGTCGGGGCCCTCCAGCATCGGGGCGAGACGGTGAGCAGCTCCCGGATCCGCCAGGCGGTGGCGGCCGGGCAGGTGGCCGAGGCGGCCGAGCTGCTCACCCGCCCACACGAGGTCGTGGGCGTCGTGGTCCGGGGCGATGCCCGGGGCCGGGAGCTGGGCTTTCCCACGGCCAATGTCTCGCCCCAGACGCCGCTTCTTCCGGCCGATGGGGTCTACGCGGTCCGCGTCCACACGGGCGAGGGCCCCTGGCGTGACGGCGTCGCCAACGTGGGCACCCGCCCCACCTTCGGCGAAGGCGCGCGGGGCGTCGAGGTCCACCTCCTCGGCTTCTCGGGCGACCTCTACGGCCGCCTCCTCCGGGTGGCCTTCGTCGACCGGATCCGCGAGGAGCGCCGCTTCGACTCCCGCGACGCCCTGGTGGCGCAGATCCGGGCCGATGCCCGGGCCGCCGCCCGCCGCCTGGCCACCCCGTGAGGATCACGGCGCGCACCCGCCTGCTGGCGGTGGTGGGCCACCCCGTCCGGCACAGCCGCTCCCCCGCCATCCACAACGCCTGGCTCGCCCACTACGGCATCGATGCCGTCTATCTGGCCCTGGACACCCCCCTGCCGCCCCGGGATCCGGGCGACGCCCTGCGGGGCCTGGGCGTGTGGGGCATCAACGTGACCGTGCCCCACAAGGGCGCCCTCTTCGCCGCCGTCGACGAGCGGGACGCCGCCGCCGAGGGCACGGGCGCCGTGAACACGGTCATCGTCCGGGAGGACCGGCTGCTGGGCTACAACACGGATGTGGAGGGCTTCTCCCGCGCCCTGGCCGAGCTCGGGGCCCGGGCGACCCGCCACGCGATCATCCTGGGCGCCGGGGGTGCGGCCCGTGCCGTGGCGCGCGCCCTCCTGGACCGGGGGGCCGCCGTCACCCTGTGCAACCGCACCGCCGCCCACGCCCGCCAGGCCACCCGGGTCCTCGGGGGCGGCGACATCGCGCCCCTCTCCTCCCAGGCCTTCGGACGCCTCGTCTCCACCGCCGATCTGGTGGTGAACACCCTGCCGGCCGCCGCCCGGCAGCGGGTGCTGGCCCTGCCCACCGACGGCCTGGCCCCCCACGCCGCCTGGGTCGACCTGAACTACTGGGACCCGGACCCCCCGCACCTGGAGCGGCTGCGCGACCGGGGCCTGCAGGTCCAGACCGGTCACGCCATGCTGCTCCACCAGGGGGCCCTGGCCTTCGCCCGCTTCACCGGGGTACGGCCCGACCTGGCCATCGTCCGGGGGGCCCTCGGTCCCTGAGCCCGCCCCACGTGGGCCCCGAGGTCACCGGAGTGGCATGGCCGACGCTGCCGCAGACCTGTAGACTCCGCACGACGGAGGAGAGATGGCGGACGCTCCCGTCCTGGTGTGCACCGGCGGCGCGCTGAAGGGCCGGGCCATCCGGGTGCCCGAGGGCGGCCTCGACATCGGGCGCGCCGAGGACAACCACATCGTCGTCAAGGACGACGGGGTGTCGCGCTACCACGCGCGCCTGCTCTACGACGCCGGCTCCCTGTGGCTGCAGGACGCCGGCTCGCGCAACGGCGTCTTCGTCAACGGGGCCCGGGTGACCGACCACCGGGCCCTCAAGGTGGGCGATGTGATCCGCCTGTCGGACCACACCTTCGCCGTGCGGTGGGAGGCCGAGGTCGACCCCGCCAACCCGCCCCTCGACGACGAGACCGAAGAGGCAGCCACCACCGAGGAGGGCCCGCCACCCCCCGAGCGCAAGCCCTGGTACTGGCCGTTCTGACCCCGGAGGAGCCCTGGCCCCCGCACTCGAGATCGTCGTCCGCCAGTCCGGCAAGCCCGACCGGGTCGTCCCGCTGCCCGTCGGGCGCGTGACCATCGGGCGGTCCGACGACAACGACCTGGTCCTGGCCGACATCGGCGTCTCCAGGCGCCACGCCACGGTGGTGGTCGACGAGCGGGGAGCCCGGGTCCAGGACCACGGCAGCGGCAACGGCACCTGGTGTCGGGGGCAGCGGATCGACGGCGAGATGGCGATCCGCACCGGCGATATCGTCCTCATCGACCCCTTCTCCCTGGAGCTCCGCCGAGCCCGGGAGGCGCCGCGCTACACCCCGCGCTCCAGCTCGGCCCAGCAGCGCGCCCAGGCCCGCCTCGACGTGATCCGGGGGCCCTCCCTCGCCCAGGCCACCTACCTGGTTCCCGTCGACGGCCTGACCATCGGTCGATCCGAGTACCGCGACCTGGTGATTCTCGACCCGGCCGCGTCGCGCCACCACTGCGACGTGCTCCTCCAGGGGGGCCAGTGGCGCCTGGTGGATCAGGGCAGCAGCAATGGCGTCTACCTCAACGACGCCCGCGTGACCGACGCGGCCCTCGAGCCCGGCGACGTGATCCGGATCGGCAATACCGAGCTCCGCTTCATGCGGATCGACGACGAGGGTCCGCCCACGCCCCAGTCCACCTCCCAGGGCGACTGGACGCACGATCTCTCCCTGCCCCTCCCCGAGGCCGCCGCCGAGGCCCTGCTGAACCAGGAGGTCCAGTCCCGCCCCACCCAGCAGCTCGAGGTGCCGCCCGAGCCCGCCACCTCGCCCCGGCCACCCCGCCGGGGCTCGCCGTGGCTGGCGGTGGCGGTGGGCACCCTGGGGGTGGGGCTCATCTCCCTGACCATCACCCTGGTGGCCGGGGTGGCCCTGGTGCTGTGGGCCCCCCGCCAGCGCGCCGCCGAGCTGCCGCCCGTCCCGCCGCCGGCCCCGCCGGCCTGGCAGCTCGAGATGCCGGCCGGGCAGGCCCCGGCCACGGTGGGCGAGCTGTTCGACGAAGGCGTCGCCGCCATGCGGGAGCGCAAGTCCAGCGCGGCCTTGCGGGCCTTCTACCGGGTGCTGCTCCAGGAACCCGGGAACCGCGCGGCCGAGCGGTGGTCCTTCACCGCAGGAGAGCACCTCATGCTGGACACCCTGGAGCAGCGCCTCGCCGAGCGGCGAGCCCAGGAGGGCACGCGGGTCGCCCAGCGGGATCAGCACCTCGAGAAGTGGCCCGCCCGGGGGGCTGCCCGGGTGCTGCGACGCGACTACCGCGACGACCCGGTGGTCCTGGCGCGGACGGGCTGGGCCCCCAGCGAGCGGGAGCGGGAGCTGGTCCGGGACGTAGACGCGGCCATCCGCTCCGCCAATGCGGGGGCCTGGGCCTCGGCCGTGACCGGCTTCGAGGCGGTCCTGGACCAGACCCGCAACCCGGCCCTGGCCGAGCGCGCCCGCTTCGGCCGGGATGTGGCCCGCCGGGCGCTGGCCCGCGAGGTGGTTGATCCGTGGCGCCTCGGCATCCAGGCCGAGCTGGCGGGGGACCTGGACACGGCCCGCGAGGCCTTCCGACGCGTCCTGGACGTGGATCCGCTCAACCCCAGCGCTCGTGTGCGGCAGGCCACCCTGGGGGAAGGACCCGCGACCCCGGACGACCCATGACCCGCCCCCTGGCCCGCCTCGCCCTGCTGATCGTCCTCGTCCAGCCGGCCTGCGCCGCCAAGCGACAGGTGTGGGACGACCCGAGCCTCCCCGAGGCCAGCGAGGCGGTGGAGGCGGCCGCACCGAGCCGGATCCTCCAGGACGGGGCGGGCAGCGACGACCCCTCGGTGCGCGGGCGGGCCCTGGAGCTGCTCCTGCGCACGGCCGACCGGGTCGACGAGGCCGGATACGCCCGCCGCGCCCTGTGGGACCCGGACCCGTGGGTCCAGTCCCGGGCGGTGGAGGCCCTGGGGGAGCGGCTGGACGAGGCCGCCGCCGTGGAGCTCCTCACCGACTTCGTCCGGCGCTCGGACGACCTGGCCAGCCCCTACGCCCGGAGCGCCGCTGCCCTCAGGCTGCACCGGGCGGGACACGACGGCTTCGTCGACGCCCTCTCCGCCGCGTGGCGCCAGGAGCCGCGCGCGGGCACCGCCGCTCCCCTCCAGCTCGCGGCCCTGGTCCTGGGCGATGCCGAGGCCGAGGCCCCCCTGGCCCGGGCCCTGGCCACCGGCGACGTGGCCCTGGAGCCCGGCTTCCTCCTGGACGTGGGCCGCAGCGGCCAGGCGGGCCTGGTCGACGATCTGGCCGCGGGCGCCGACTGGGTCGAGCCCGAGATGCACCTGGCCTACGCCGTGGCCCGGCTGCTCCTGGGCGATGACCGGGGCGCCCAGCTCGTGCAGCGCGCCCTCGACGGCGACGATGCCCTCGCCGCCTTCGAGGCCCTCGACTACCTCACCGCGGTGGAGGACGAGGCGGCCGATCGGCTGGTCCGCAAGGCCCGCCGCGGGGGCACCGAGCGCACCCGGACCTACGCCGATCTGGCGCTGGCGGCCGGGGGCGACGGGGATCTGGACGACCTCGGCGAGGCCATGCTGGACCCCGACCCGGAGATCCGCGCCCTGGCCGCCCGCTTCGCCGGCCTGGCCCCCGACCGCCACGACAAGCCCCGCAAGGCGGCCCGCACCGCCCGCAAGGTGGTGGAGACCGCCCTCGGCGACGAGGCCCTCGAGGTGCGCGTGGCCGCCCTGCGCGCCGCGGGACGGCTCGGGATGGATGGCCTGCGGGAGCCGGTGGAGGAGCGCCTGCGCGACGAGTACCAGGCGGTGCGGATCGAGGCGGCCGGCGCCCTGCTCCAGGCGGGCTCCTGACCGCGACCGCACCCGACCGCCTCAGCCCGCCCCGCCATCCTCGGACCGGCGAACCCCCTCCACCGGACCCCGACGCTCCGGGTCCACCGGGATGGGGGGCAGCTCGAGATCGAGCCCGAGGATCCGGGACAGCATGACCGTGGCCTCGGTGGCCATGGCGCCGGGGGCCCGCAGGGGCAGCTCCCCGGTGAGCACCTCGTAGTAGAGCCGCTCGATGGCCCCCAGGATCATGAGCGAGGCCAGGCGCGCATCGCCCTCGCGGACGAGCCCCCGATCCATGGCCAGCCGCGTCATGCGCGTGATCTGCTCGATGAGCGCCCGCTCGCGCGGACGCAGGCCGGGCACCGAGCGGCCACGCATCTCCTGGAAGACCAGCAGCACCACTTCCTTCTGCTGGAGGCCCAGGGCCACGATCCGCGCGGCCATGACCTGGTAGATGGCCAGGCAGGCCTCGGGGGTCTCCGCGGCGCGCAGGTCCCGCTCCACATCGCCCAGGACCCCCGCCAGGGGGACGAAGAGCTCGTCGATGACCGCGTCGAACAGGGCGTCCTTGTTCTCGAAGTAGAGGTAGAACGTGCCCCGGGCGACCCCGGCGTGGCTGGCCAGCTGCTCGACGCTGGTGCTCGCCGCGCCGTGCTCGAGGAAGAGCGCCCGCCCCGCCGCCAGCAGCGCCGCCCGCTTCTTCGCCTTGTTGGCCTCGCGCCGACCCACCGGCCCTCCGCCCTCCGGGTGCCTCTCGGGGATACGGCCCCACCCCGGCCGGGGCAACCGACCTCGCGGCGCCGCGCCCGCGCGATACGCTCCGCCCCCCGCCCGGAGGCCGAAGCATGTCCAGCCTGCCCGCCTGGGTCCACGAGCTCCGCGACCGCTACCTCGCCGGCGAGGCGAGCCTCTTCCTGCTCCACGGCAACGTGCGCGACCTGGTGCCATGGGCCGACGCCGCGGGCCGCCCCATGTGGCTCGACATGCGCACCTTCCTCGAGCGCTTCCTGGGCCGCACCCGCGATGTGGTCGCCGCCTACGACGTCTCCCAGGGGCTCACCTTCCCCGACCGGGACCACGAGAAGCTGTTCCGCGCCGCCATCGACGCACGCCGGGAGCTCGAGGGCCGGCCCCGCCTGGGCCCCCTGCCGTCCACCAGCGGCGAGGTCATCGAGGTCATCGAGGACCTCATCACCTCCGCCAGCCAGAGCTCGGGCGTGGTCCTCGACTTCGTCGAGACCATCGCCCCCAACGGCGACCTCTCCTTCATGTCCGACGCCGACAAGGCCAACCTGGTGAGCCTGCAGCGCTGGTCGAGCGACCCGGCCTTCCTGGGCACCGACAACCTGGTCATCCTGGTGACGGAGCACCTCTCGGACGTCTCCCGTCGGGTCCTGGCCAGCCCCCAGCTCAAGACCATCCTCCTGCCCTTCCCCGACATCGACGCCCGGCAGCGCTTCATCGAGGCCCACAAGGAAGGCGTGCCCATGGACATGCCCATCCGGCAGCTCGCCCAGGTCACCGCCGGGCTGTCGCTGCTGCAGATCCGGGCCATCCTGCGCGGCGCCCGCCTCACCGAGAGGCCGGTCTCCTACGACGAGATCGGACGCCGCAAGAAGGTGATCATCGAGCAGGAGTGCCACGGGCTCGTGGAGTTCGTCCAGCCTCGCCACGACTTCAGCCACGTGGGCGGCATGGACCGGGTGAAGCGCGACCTCCTCCGGGTGGCCAAGGCGGTCAAGGAGGGCCGGAAGAACCGGGTGCCCATGGGCATGATCTTCGTGGGCCCCATGGGGACGGGCAAGACCTTCGTGGCCAATGCCTTCGCGACCGAGTCCGGGCTGACGGTCCTCAAGTTCAAGAACTTCCGCGAGAAGTGGGTGGGCAGCACCGAGGGGAACCTCGAGAAGATCCTCGATCTGGTCGACGCCCTCGGCTACGTCCTGCTCATCATCGACGAGGCCGACCGGAGCCTGTCGGGGGGCGACAACGACGGCGGCACCAGCTCCCGGGTCATCGCGCGGCTCAAGGAGTACATGTCGGACACGAGCCACCGCGGCCGGGTCGTGATCCTCATGATGACCAACCGGCCCGACAAGCTCGATGTGGACCTGAAGCGCCCCGGCCGCTTCGACCTCAAGATCCCCTTCTTCTTCCCGGAGCTGGCCGAGGAGCGGCGCCTGATCCTCGAGGCGCTGGTGCGCAAGAACCGCCTGGCCCTCGAGGAGGGCATCACCTTCGACGCCGCCGTGAACGACACCGAGGGCTACTCGGGGGCCGAGCTCGAGCTGGTGCTCCTCGCAGCGGCCAACCGGGCGGCCGAGGACGACCGGGAGGTGGTCTCCCAGGACGACCTGGACGCCGCCGCCCGCGACGTCATCCCGAGCCGCGACACCCGGATGCTCCGCTACATGGAGCTGCTGGCGGTCTTCGAGGCCAGCGCCAAGCGCATGCTGCCCGACCGCTACCGCGACATGCCCACCGAAGAGGTGCAGCAGCAGATCGACGAGCTGCGGGTGCTGCTGGGTCGCCGGGCGCTCTGAGCCGGGCCACCGGCCTCAGTGGCGGTCGAACTGCCGGGCGAACCAGAGCATGCCGCCGATGAACCAGGCGACGACGCTCGCGAGGAAGATGCCGCCGAAGACCAGGGTGCTGGTGGCGCCCCCGCCGGCGTCGGAGGTGGCGAACATGACCAGGATGGTCTGCAGCTCGAGGGCACCGAACAGGCAGACGACGAAGGTGACGAGCCAGCGGGCGTGGGGCGGGCGCTCCGGCGTGGCCCGGGGCGCGCCCCCACCGGATCCGGCGACCGGCGGCGTCTCGGGCGGGGCCTGCGAGGGACCCGCGCCGTGCGGCGGGGCCAACCCCTCGGTCTCGAAGTCGGCGAGCTCCACGTCCAGCTCGGACGCATCCAGGCGATCGTCCAGGTCCACGGGACCCTCCTCGGCGGCGGGCGAGGGGTCAGGGTCCCCGATCCGCGCCCGCTCCGCAAGCGGATCCACGGCTCTCGGCGGCTCGCACCACACCCTTGACATGGGCCCGGCACTGCCCTAAGGGGCGTCGGCTCGCCGCGGGCTCCCGGAGTGCGCACGGCCTTCGTGCGCCGCCTGGCGGCGGTCACCCGCTCCGACCCGGACCCACGCTCCGGGCGGATGCTTGGAGTTCATCATGTACGCAGTCGTCGAGACCAGCGGCCGGCAGTTCAAGGTGTCGGTCGGCGACACCATCGAGGTCGATCGCATCCAGGACGCCGCCGGCTCGGACGTCGTCCTCGAGCGCGTCCTGCTCCTCGGGGGCGAGGGCGTGACCATCGGCACCCCCGTCGTGCCCGGCGCCACTATCAAGGCCCGCGTGGTCGAGCACTACAAGGGCGACAAGCGCATCACCCGCAAGTACCGGCGGCGTCAGCGCACCCGGCGCAAGGTCGGTTACCGGCCCTCGTACACCCGCCTCGAGATCCTCAGCATCGACCAGGAAGGCTGAACCATGGCACACAAGAAGGGACAGGGCAGCTCGCGGAACGGCCGTGACTCCAACCCGCAGTACCGCGGCGTCAAGCTCTACGACGGCCAGACCGCCAAGGCCGGGTCCATCCTGGTCCGTCAGCTCGGCTCCAGCTTCCACGCGGGCGCCAACGTGGGCACCGGCAAGGACTACACCCTCTTCAGCAAGGTCGAGGGCGTGGTCCGCTTCGAGACCCGCCGCAACCGCAAGCTGATCAGCGTCTACCCCGCCGACGCCCCGGCCGAGGCCGCCAAGTAGCCCCCGGTCCCCTCGCGTCCGGCGCTCGCGCCAGACCGCGACGGGGCCTTCGCAGGTCAGCGTCCACCGACGCTGCACGCCCCACCCCGAGCCGGGCCCCCCGCGGGACCCGGCTCGTGTCGTCCGACCCGGGATCCCCATGCGCTTCGTGGACGAGGTGAACGTGACGGTGGCCTCGGGCCACGGCGGCGCCGGCGCCGTCTCCTTCCTCCGCGAGGCCTTCCGACCCCGGGGCGGCCCCGACGGGGGTGATGGCGGCAAGGGCGGCGACGTGATCTTCGAGGCCACCCGCCAGCGCAACACCCTGGTCGACTTCAAGTGGAACAAGGTCTACCGGGCCGAGGACGGCCAGCGCGGCCAGAAGCGCAACATGACCGGCCGCGGGGGCGAGGACCTGATCCTGTGGGTGCCCGTCGGCACCCAGATCCGAGACCGCGACACGGGCGACCTCCTGGCCGACCTCTCGGCCGAGGGCGACCGGTGGGTCGTCGAGGGCGGCATCGGCGGCCGGGGCAACACCCACTTCAAGTCCAGCACCCACCGGACCCCCCGCCATGCCGAGGAGGGCCGGCCCGGCACCGAGCACAGCCTCCTCCTCGAGCTCAAGCTCTTGGCCGACGTGGGCCTGCTGGGCTTCCCCAATGCCGGCAAGTCCACGCTGATCAGCCGGATCAGCGCCGCCAAGCCCAAGATCGCCGACTACCCCTTCACCACCCTCGTCCCCAACCTGGGCGTGGTGCGGGTCGGCGACGGCGAGAGCTTCGTGGTGGCCGACATCCCGGGCCTCATCGAGGGGGCCGCCGATGGCGCCGGCCTTGGCCACCGCTTCCTCAAGCACGTGGAGCGGTGCGGCCTCTACCTGCACCTGGTGAGCCTGGATCCCCACGAGGGCGCCCCGGAGGACCGCTTCCGGGCCCTCAACGACGAGCTGCGTCGCTACGACGATGCGCTGCTGCGCCGGCCCCAGCTCGTGGTGCTGACGAAGACCGATCTGCTCGATGACGAGGCGGTCGAGGCGCGGCGCAGGGCCTTCGAGGAAGCCGTGGGCACCCGGGTCTACGCCGTCTCCAGCGTGCGGGGCGACGGCCTGAAGACCCTGGTGGGCGATGCCTGGCTCCTGCTCCGACGCCGGCGCGCCGCGGAAGAGCCGGACCTCGCCCCGTCCTGAGTGCCGCCGCGGATCCGCGGGGGGCCGTGCGACACCGCGGATCCCGCGTGGACGGATCCATCGGCAGAGATGGGCCCGAAGACCGCTCCGACGTCACGTTCTGTCCAGCCGGCTTGAGGTCCGGCGGCGACCCTCGCTATCCTCTCGCCTCGTCAGGGGGCCATCCCGCCCCCTCATCCGCCCGT
>CAZPJM010000175.1:7839-9884 GCA_964586865.1 uncultured Enterobacteriaceae bacterium | reverse complement strand
GCTCCCCAGACTGGACTCGAACCAGTGACACCCTGATTAACAGTCAGGTGCTCTAACCGACTGAGCTACTGGGGAATGGAGAGGTCGCCGGGTCGGGGGGCCCCGGGGGGGCGGTCCCTGGCGACGCCGCGCGTCCTAACCGCTTCTCGGGTCGCGTCAACGATCCTTGAGGGCGGCCTGGCGGGCGCGGTGGTCGAGGTGGGCGAACCAGCCTTTCCAGTCGCCGGCATCGAGGAAGGCGCGGGGGAGGGGACGCGCAGGTCGGGCAGGGCCGGCAGACGGCTTTACGTGCCCTCGACGACGAGGCAGGATGTAGGGCGCATCCCGGAGGTCCCATGCCGTCGCTGCTCCTGGCCCTGGTCTGGACGCTCGCTCCGCCGGCGTCGGCGGCGGTGGTGGAGGGGTCGACCGGCTCGGGGTGGAGCGAGGCGGAGGAGCCGCCCGACGAGCGGGCCTGGGGAGAGGCCCCGGGTGAGGGCGATGGGGCGATGCCGACGGGGCAGGCCCACGCCGAGCCGGCTCGGCCGGTGGTGGCCCCGGCCCCCCTGCGCCTCGGACAGGAGATCCTCGGGCGGCGTGCCGTTCCCGCGATCCCGGTCCAGGACGGGCCGCCCGCCGACCCCCAGGTCCCGGCGCCGGAGGACCCGACGGTGGCGCCCCCACCCCAGGGGACGGCGGAGGCGCCGGCGGAGGAGCCCGCCTCGGACGGGACGGACGAGGTGCTGCGGCTGGCGGGGGTGCTGCTGGATGCCCGCCTCCCCACGCCGGATCGGGTGCGGGCGGCCGACGCGCTCGTCGAGCGGCAGGATCCGAGGGTCCTGCCCTTCCTCCGGGCCGCGGTGCTGCTGCCCGACGGCGACGTCCGCATCCCGGTGCTCCGCGCCGCGGCCAGCCTGGACCACCTGGAGAGCACGGCCCTCGGCGTGCGGGTGGCCACCGACCCGCGGAGCTGCCCCGGGACGATCGCCAGGCCGCGGTCGAGCTGCTGGCGGCCCTGGGCCGCGAGGACGCGGCGGTGGCCCTGTTCGCCATCGCCGATGACGACGAGCTGGATGGGTGGGTGCGCATCCTCGCTGAGGAGACCCTGCGACGGGCATACCCGAGGGTGGCGGACCGGCTGGGCAGCCCGGACGACCCGGCGGCTCCCCTGGGGGTGGCGGCGGGGATCGCGGCCAGCAGCCTGGCCACGGGGGTGCTCCTGTCCTCGGTGGGGGCGTTCGGGCAGTTCGAGGCCGGCGAGGCGGTGGGCGGCGTGGGCGGCGGCCTCATCGGCGCGGGCGCCGGCTGGCTGTACGCCGCGAGCGAGCCCGTCACGGAAGGGCAGGGCTTGGCCTTCGCCAGCGGGGTGGGCTGGGGGCTGGCGGCGGGGCTCATGGCCACCTGGGCCGCCGTCCCGGCCGACGCCCCCTCGGTGACGGACGAGCAGCGACGCCTGTGGGGAGCGGCGTTCCGGGCCATCGGGGTCGGGGCGGGGGCCGGGGTGGGCGCCGTGCTCCTCCGCAAGGATCCCCAGCCCTCCGAGGTCCTCGAGATCGACCTGGCCGGCTACACCGGCAGCCAGATCGCCTGGGGCCTGAGCCGGCTGGCCCTGGGCCCGGATCCGGAGATCTTCGACCCGTGGGCCAACCCGGGCAGCACCGTGGGTCCGGACGATCTGGCGCGCCGGGACCGGATCCGCACCGGGGCGGCCCTGGCGGGGACGATCGTGGGCCTGGGCCTGGGCGCCATCCTGGCCGAGACCTGGCAGCTCGAGCCCGCCGACGGGGCGATGGGCGCCGTGGCGGCCGCCCAGGGGGCGTGGCTCGGGGGGTGGATCCCCTCGACCTACGAGCTGGGCGAGGCCGACGGGCACGTGCACACGGGCATGCACCTGGGCCTGGCCGCCGGGCTTGTGGCCACGGCCTTCGGCGAGACCTCGGGGCGTCAGGTGGCCGTGGCCGGCTTCGGCGCCCTGGCGGGCAATGCCCTGGGCGCGGGCCTGGGCTTCTTCGACGGGCCCCTCCTGGCGTCCCAGATCATGCTCCCCATGGGCACGGCGGGCCTGG
>CAZPJM010000175.1:0-7739 GCA_964586865.1 uncultured Enterobacteriaceae bacterium | reverse complement strand
CGGGCGAGGCCCAGCCGGTGGCGGCGGCCGCCCTGGGGGGCACCCTGGTGGGCATGGGCGTGGGCGCCGTGATCTCCGAGAACCTCCGGCAGCGCCGGGCCGGCTCCCGCTCCACCGGCCTCTCCCCACGGCTGCGGCTCCCCGGCCACTGGGCGCCCACCATGGCTCCGCGGGTCCTCGAGGACGGCTCCACCGCGCTGGTCGTGGGGGTCCAGGGGAGCGGCTGGTAGCCCCCCGGGGTCAGGGCCGCGCCAGGAGGGTGCGGATCACGCCCGACACGCCGATGACACGAAAGGACCTCCGCGGACGACCCTCGCCCTTACGGTCCGGTCAGTCCCGACCGGTACACTGGTCCACGCCCCGCCCTGGAGGCCGCATGCCCCGCGCGCCCATCCGCGCACGCCTCGCCCCCCTCGCCGTCCTGGGCCTCTCGGCCTGCCTGGCCTGGCCCTCCGCCACCGCCGCCGGCTCCGATCTGGCCCCCGAGCCCCACCACCCCCTGGTGGCTCACAGCGTGGGCGGCGCCCTCTCGGGCTTCCACTACGCGGCCCGGCCCATCGACGACGAGCTGGCCCGCCTGTGGCTGGACGCCTGGGTCGACGACCTGGACCCGCTGCGCCTGTTCTTCCTCGAGTCCGACCTGGAGGACTTCCGGCGCCGCGCCACCGAGCTCGACGACGACATCCAGTCCACCTCGCCCGAGCTGGACGCGGCCTTCGACGTGATCCGCCGCTACCGCCTGCGCGCCAAGGAGGCCTACGAGACCGCCGAGACCCTCCTCGACGAGGAGATGACGTTCGACGATCCCTCGGCCACGGTGGAGCTGGACCGGACCGATGCCCCCTGGCCGACCACCGCCGAGGCACGCACGGCGGTGTGGCGCGACCGGGTCCGGGCGCAGATGCTCGACATGCTGCTCTCGGGCGAGACCCCCGAGAAGGCCAAGGAGATCCTCCGCAAGCGCTTCGAGCGCCGGCTGGGCTACATCCAGGACCAGGAGGCCCCCGATGTCATCGAGGGCTACCTGTCGGCCCTCGCCTCGGTCTACGACCCCCACTCGAGCTACTTCAAGCCGGCGACGCGCGAGGACTTCGACATCCGCATGCGCGACGCCCTCGAGGGCATCGGCGCCGAGCTCCGCCAGGAGGACGCCTACACGAAGGTGGTCCGCCTCATCCCGGGTGGGCCGGCCGAGCAGGGCAGCGAGCTCCAGCCCGGCGACCTCATCGTCAAGGTGGCCCAGGGCGATGAGGAGCCGGTGGACGTGGTGGACATGCGCCTCGACCACGTCGTCCGGCTCATCCGCGGCAAGAAGGGCACCGAGGTCCGCCTGACGGTCCGCCCGGCCGACGCGGACGACCCCTCCGAGACCCGCGTCGTGGCCATCACCCGCGACAAGGTCATCCTGGAGCAGGCCAGCGCCAAGGCCGAGCTGCGCGAGGTGGAGGGCCCCGGCGGCTCCGTCCTGAAGGTGGGCGTCATCGAGGTGCCCAGCTTCTACGTCGACGCCCAGGCCATGCGCCGGGGCGACCCCCAGGCCCGCTCCACCACCCGCGATGTGGAGCGGCTGGTGGGCGAGCTGCGCGAGCAGGGCGCCGAGGCCCTGGTCATCGACCTGCGGGGCAACGGCGGTGGCGCGCTCTCCGAGGCCATCGAGACCACCGGCCTCTTCATCGACCGCGGCCCGGTGGTTCAGGTGAACGACCCCAACCGCGGGGTCGAGGTCCTGGAAGACGAGGACAAGGGCGTGGTCTGGGCCGGCCCCCTGGTGGTCCTCACCGACGAGCTCTCCGCCTCGGCCAGCGAGATCTTCGCCGGCGCCATCCAGGACTACCGGCGCGGCCTCGTGGTGGGCGCCCCCCAGACCCACGGCAAGGGGAGCGTGCAGCAGGTCATGGACCTGGGCGCCATGCTCTCGCGCTACCGGGTGCCCGGCATCCGGGACAAGGCCGGCGCCCTCAAGCTCACCCTCCAGATGTTCTACCGGGTGAGCGGCGAGAGCACCCAGACCCGCGGGGTGGTCCCTGACGTGGTCCTTCCCAGCCCCTGGGAGGGCATCGACGTCCTCGAGAGCGACCTGGACCGCCACCTCCCGTGGGGGCGCATCCGCCCGGCCGACTACGCCGCCCTTCCCATGGACGTGGATCTGGCCGCCCTCCGCTCCGCCTCCTCGGCGCGCGTGGCCTCCGAGCCCGTGTTCGGCTGGCTCGACGAAGACGTCGCCGAGCGCATGGAGCGGGAGGCCTCGGACCGGATCAGCCTGCACCGGCCGACCCGCGAGGCCGAGCGGGAGGAGGCCGAGAAGGAGGGCCGGGCCCGCCTCGAGGCCCTGGGCATCGACCCGGACGCGGCCGAGGCCGAGGACGAGGCCGACTCCGAGGGGTCGGAGGCCGGGGAGGACGAGGGTCCGGGCGACCTGGACGAGGCCGTGGACGACGTGGTCCTCACCGAGGCCCTCCGCATCGCCGCCGACTTCACCGCCCAGTGGACCGCACCCCCCGAGCTGTCGGCCGCCGATTCGCGCCCCACCTCCTCCGAGACCAAGCGCAAGGGTCGGGTGCAGCGCAACCGTCGGTAGGCCTGGGCGGACCCGGGCCGAGGCCCGTGGGGCCCCGGTCCGGCCGTCGCCGGGATGACACCGGGCTCATCGGGCATTGACCGGGAGCGGGCGCCGGCGTAGCGTCCGCGTGGAGGTGATCCATGCGCCACGCGCTCCTGCTCGGCTTCGTCGCCGTCGCCCTCGCTGGCTGCAGCCAGCTCAACAAGACCCTGGATTCCGTCAACAAGACGGTCGGCACCGTCAACGACGTGAACCGCACCGTCGACAACACCGAGCGCGCCGCCAACCGCACGGCGGACAACGCCGAGTCGGCGAAGGAGTCGGCCGACAAGGTGAGCGACAAGCGCAAGGAGAAGAAGGCCGAGAAGGAGGCCGAGAAGGAGGCCGAGAAGGAGGCCGAGGAGGTCGCCGCCGAGGGCGAGGCCACCGAGGAGGAGGCCTCCACCGAGGCGGAGAGCGGCTCCAAGAACCGCTGATCCCGGGGCCCGCCCCCGGGTGCTCCCGATCCGCGCGGCCAGGTCTTCACCCGGCGGGAGTGAGCCGGCACCGCCGAACTTCGCTGGACGGTCGGCGGCGGTGCATGTTTGGCGCGGATGGCGATCCCTCGGACCCTGCTCCACGCCAGCATCGCGGTCCCGCTGATGCGCCGCACCCGCGACGTGCCGGTGCGGAGGGTGGCGCGGTAGCTGCGGCCGTGATGCCCCCCGCGGGCGGTGGCTCGCCCGTCCCGGCGGCCCGGCTTCAGGCGGCTCGGCCGCGCCGCCCGGGACCACGCCGGGTCGCCTCCGGCGCCGCGATACGCCGCGCGTCGGGACCGGTCGTCCCGGGCGGCCCCTCCTGCGCTGGGTGCATGGGGGGCACACGCTCTTCTCAGGGGTGGTTGTGCATGCACCCGTCGCCGGCGTCCCCGCGCCACGGCACCGTCGGCGCGCCCTCGGTGTGGGCCCGGTGCCACCACGGCTCCACCGCTTCGCCCTGCTCGGGCCAGGTCGTCGCCAGGGTGTCCGGGTCGTACAGCACGCCGCCCTTCATCACCGCGTGGACCTGCTCGGTGTTGCGGAGATCGGCGAGGGGGTCGGCGTCCAGGATGACCAGGTCGGCGAGCTTGCCGGGCTCGATGGAGCCCAGGTGGCCGTCCAGGCCCAGGTAGGCGGCGCCGTTCAGGGTCGCGACCCGAAGGGCCTCCAGCTCGGGCCAGCCGCCGTCGTCGAGGGCCCACAGCTCCCAGTGGGGACCGAGCCCCTGGAGCTGTCCGTGCGCCCCCAGGTTCACCCGCACGCCCCGCTGGGCCAGGGTCCATGCGGTGGCGGCCAGGCGCGCGTGGTGCCAGTCCTCGGGCGGGGTCATCAACGGACGGCGCTTGCCCCGGGCCTCCAGCCGGCCCGGCGGGGTCCAGTGCTGCAGCCGCGGCTTCGTCCACACGTCGCTGCGCTGGTAGAAGGCGTGCTCGCCCCACACGCCGCCGTAGCCGACGAGCAGGGTGGGGGTGTAGTGCACGCCGGGCGTCCGGGACCACAGCTCGACCACGTCGGCGCGGAGCTGCTCGACGGGCAGGGCGTGCTCGATGCCCGTGTGGCCGTCGACGATCTGGGTCAGGTTGTGGGCCATGGTGCTGCCACCCTCGGGCACGACGAGCATGCCCTCCTCGACGGCGGCGCGGAGGACCCACTGCCGCTGGTCGCGCCGCGGCTGGTTGTAGGACTTCACCGAGAACCCGCCGTACGCCTTGATGCGCCGCAGGTGCTCCCGGGCGTCGTCCAGGGTGTCGATCTTCGCCTTCTCGTCGTTCTCGGCCCCGTACAGGATGAAGCCCGTGCTGAAGATCCGCGGGCCCGGGATGCGGCCAGCCTCGACGAGCTCGTGCTGGCTGAACACGAAGTGGGTCTGTGCCGAGGGATCATGGGTGGTGGTCACGCCATAGGCCAGGTTCGCGGCGTAGGCCGGCACGACCTCGGGACTCACGTCGGCCCAGCCGTACCCCATGTGGGCATGCACATCGACCATGCCGGGCATCAGCGTCTTGCCGGAGACATCGAGGGTCTCCGCGCCCTCGGGGATGGCGACCTCGCCGCGGGGGCCCACGGCGACGATCTCCTCGCCGCGGACGACCACCACGCCATCGTCGATGACCGTGTCACCGTCCATGGGGATGACCGTGCCGCCCACCAGGGCGAGGGTCCGGTCGTGGATGTCGCGGGTGACGGTGAGGCCGGTGTCCAGGGGCTCGCCGAGGGGGGCCAGGGTGCCGTCGGGCCAGGGGTCCCGGCGGGTCTTCTTCGGGGGCTTCGCCTCGGGGCGGTCGGGGAGGCCGTCGGACAGGTCCACCCGGTAGACCGTGGGGCCGGCGGCCCAGGTCAGCGTGTCCGTATCGGACCAGTCGAGCCACTCGCCCAGGTGGCTCGACAGGCGCACGGCGGGCAGGGCGTCGCCGGGCGTGCCCAGGTCCAGGGCGCGGCCGGCGGTGGGGGGCACGGGGGCGACGTAGGCCTGGTGCTGGGCCTTCCAGGCGATCCACTGCCCGTCGGGGGAGGGGACCGCCTCGGCGACGTACGTCCCGGTGGCCAGGACCCGGCGGTCCTCGCCGTCCAGGGACAGGCTGACCAGGGCCACCTCGCCGTCCTCCCGGTCGGTCAGCCAGATCCGGTCGCCCGAGGGGCTGAACCGGGGGTTGGGGGTTCGGTCGCCGCGGGCCAGGTTGGCGACGGTGCCGGCGTCCATCAGCGGGCCGCGCGGGGTGCGGTCGACGAGGGCCCGCCACCGGACCTGCAGGTGGGGCTCCCAGGCACCGCTGTCCCCGCGCATCACCCGCCCGGTGCCGCGCAGGAACACCACCCGGCTGCCGGTCACGTCGAACCCGAGGCCCGTGTACAGGCCGGCCCGGTCGCCGATGGGCTTGGGGGCCCCGTCCATGGCGGTGCCGTCGAGGGCCTGGATCCACGCCTGGCCGCCCTCGGCGTCGTCCCAGGTGGTGAACGCGATGGCGTCGCCGCTCGGGTGCCAGGCGGGGGCGTAGGCCAGGGCGCTCTCGGGGGAGACGGCCACGGGGGCGCCATCGAGGGGCTTGACCCACACCCGACCGACGGCGACGAAGGCCAGGCGGGTGCCATCGGGGGAGAGGCGGGGCCACCGGACCGCCTTCGCCTGGAAGGTCTCGGGGGCCGGGTCCCGGTCCTGGCGGAGGGCCTCGACCAGCGGGCGCTCGACCTGGGCCTCGAACGGGATCGCCTGGGTGGTGCCGTCGAGGGCGACCCGGTGCAGGCCGCCGTCGAAGCTGAACACGGCGCCGCTGTCGTCGGGCAGCCAGGCCCACTGGGGATGGGTGCCGTGGAGGCTCCAGGTCTCCTGCTGGTCCCGGTCGAGCCCGCTGAACACGACCCGCTCGCGGCCGGTGGCGAGATCGCGCACGACCCACTCGGTGCGCTGGCCGTCCAGGTGGCGCCGCAGGTAGCCGAGCTTGGTGCCGTCGCCGCTCACCCGGGGCCGGATGGCGCCGCCAGGGCCCGAGGCCACGTCCTCGATCTCGCCGGTGACCAGGTTCTTCCGCCGGATGCTGTAGATCCCCGCATAGACGTTGCGGCTGTACTCGAACGGGCCGGCCTCGGTCCAGTACAGCCACCGGCCGTCCGGCGACAGGTGGGGCTCGTTCACGTCGGCCTCGAGGTGGCCCTTCTCGGTGAGCGCGTGGCCCTCGCCGTCGCCCGAGGCGTCGAAGGCCCACAGCTCGCCGGTGCCCAGGCTGCGGGTGCCGGTGAAGTGCTTGCGACCCACCACGAACCGGCCGTTGCGGGTCCACGCGGGCTGGGCGACCAGCCGGAAGTCCTCGTCGGTGATGGCGTGGGCATCGCGGCCGTCCCGGTCCATGACCCACAGGTTGTCCCCGCCGCCCCGGTCGCTGGTGAACGCGATGCGGGTGCCGTCCGGGCTGAACCGGGGGTGCATGTTCCAGGCGTGTCCGCTGGTGAGGCGGGAGGCCGCGCCGCCGTCGGGGGGGACGGTGTAGATGTGGCCGAGCAGGTCGAAGGCGACGGTGCCGTCGGGGGCCACGTCCACGTTCATCCAGGTGCCCTCGGTGACGGTGTACCGGGCGACCTGGTGGGGCTCCATGATCGCGTCGACGGGCGGCGAGGTGGGCCCGTCGTCGCCGGCGGGGGCGAGGAGGGCGAGGAGCAGGGGCAGCATGGGCACCTCGGGCGGGTCCCGGGGCGGTAACCCGGTGCCGGGCCGGGGCGGCGCGTCACGATCGGGCAACGAGGGCGCGCGGGCCTCCCCGGACGAACCCGACCGTGGCACGCTGGCCGCCACGCTGGAGGGAGCGCTGGCCGGCACCCCGACCCCCCGGGTCCGCCTCACATCCGAGGACGAGGCGGCCCTCGCGCAGGTCACCCGGGCCCACCTGGACGAGGTGGTGGACGAGATCTGGGCGGGGCGCTGCGTGGCCTTCGTGGGCGCCGGCTTCTCGGCGGCGGCGGGGCTGCCGGACTGGAATCGCCTGCTCATGGGGGTCGCGGCCCGGATCCCCGGGCCCGAGGGCGAGCGGCTGCTCCGGGCGCTGGACAATGCCCACCTGCGCAGCCGCCAGCTCGAGGCCATCGGGCAGCTCCTCCAGGATGCGCTGGGGCCTGACGGCTTCCGCGAGGCGGTCCGCGAGGTGATGGGTCAGCTCGACGAGGCCGCCCTGCCTCCGGCCTTCCGGGCCCGCCGCGCCGCCCTGCGCCAGTTGCCCTTCCGGGCCATCCTCACCACCAACTTCGACCCGCTGCTGTCGGGCTCCCTCACCTCGACCGAGACCTACCGGAGCCTGCTGCGGGAGCACCCCACCGGGCCCTGGCACCCCCGCTACTGGCCCCCCGTCTCGGTGCCCGTGGGAGAGGATGCCCAGGGGGCCGGGCCCCCGGTGGTGCAGCTCCACGGCTCGGTGGACCACGACCGCATCGTCTTCGCCCGCCGGGACTACCAGCGGCTGCTGTTCGGCGATCCGGCCTATCTCTCCTTCCTCCGAGCCCTCTTCGCCACCCAGACCATCCTCTTCCTGGGCTTCTCCTTCCGGGATGCCTACCTGAACCACCTGCGGGCCGAGCTCATGAGCCTCATCGAGCCCCCCGAGGGCGGCGCCACGAGCGTCACGCCGGTCCTCTCCTACGCCGTCCAGACCGAGCTCACCCGGCCCGAGGTGGTCTAC
>CAZPJM010000174.1:0-9925 GCA_964586865.1 uncultured Enterobacteriaceae bacterium | reverse complement strand
GCACCACCGCCGCGCTCCCGCGCACCGCCACGGCCCACCGGGGGTGCCACGAGAGGAGGCCCGTCGCGCCGGCGCCCAGGGTGGCCCACCGGGTGCCCTCGGAGGGGACCACGCCCGCCGTGCCGCTCAGGGACAGGCGCCGCCCCCGCACCGGGAAGAGGGCGTCCACCCTGGTGTCCCAGGCGTAGCCGAGCCTTCCGCCCAGGGTGAGCAGCGGCCGGTCGCCCTCGGCGAAGCGCGGGTTGCTCCAGGCCGGCTCCAGGGTCGCCGTGAAGCGGTGGGGCCGGTTGAGGCCGTCCTGCAGCGGTCCCCTCCGGTGCAGCCAGGAGAGGGAGAGGGCCGGCAGGTCCGCCTGCCCCACGCTCACCGACCCCCCGACCACGTTGCGGGTGTCCTCCCGGTTCCGCAGCGCCAGCGAGGCGTAGCCGCTGACCCAGCCCTCGGTGGGGTTGACCTGGCTCACCCAGGCCGCCCCCGTCACCACGAAGCGCGGGGGCCAGGCATCGCCCCGGCGGCTGCGCTGGGCCACCACCCCGGCCGGATCCACCACCACCCGGCGGGGATCCTCCGCGCGCAGCACGAGCCGGTCCGGCCCCGGACCCACCACCCGGGCGTGGTCCTCGCCGTCGACGCGGACCGTCACCACCGTGACCGGCGCCCCGGGGCGGGCCTGCCGGTCCACCTGGACCCGGCCCTCGTCCCGGTCCACCGTGAGCACCAGGTCCTGGTCGGGCTCGGGGGCGTGCGCCGCCGCCAGGACCTCGGGCGGCACCCCCGCGCGCCGGGCCGCGGTGTCCAGGTCCTCCCCCTCGAGCAGGGCCTGGGCCACCGCCTCCACCGCCGCCGGCCCCTCCAGGGCCGCCACCCGGGCCACCACCGCGCGTCCGGGCGCGTGGGGGTCGTGCACCTCGAGGAGGTCGTCGCGGAGGGGATCCTCGGGGTGGGGGGCGTCGAAGACATCGCCCCAGAAGGGGAGGGTGCGATCGTTGAGGATGGCGTCCACCACCGGGTTCCAGGCGAACCACCGGAGCAGGCCCCGCGCATCGGCGGTCGGGCGCGTGCGGACCACCGCCGCCGCGGCCACCTCGCGGAGGACCGGCTCGGGCACCGGGAGGGCGGCCTCCAGCAGCCCCCGGGCCACCGCCCCGTCGTGAAAGCGGGCCAGGCCCGGGGTCAGCCGCCAGGCCCGATCCGACAGGTAGGCCAGCCCGTCCCCCGGCCGGACCAGCCGCCGCCGGAGGGGCCCCTCCACCACCACCAGCTCGAGGGGGGTCTCGTCCGGGCGGGCCTCGGAGAGGATCCGGGGGAGCCGCACGCGGAGGGCCCGCCGGGGCCGCCGCCGGGTCAGGAGCTGCACCCTCGCCCCGTCGGCCTCGACCGTGGTGATCCGGCCCCGTCGCACCACCGCCAGGCTGGCCCGCTCCCCCCAGCCGGTCCAGCGCAGCCGCCCCCGGCCCGCCTCGTCCCCCACCGCGCCCACCGCGTCCTCGGGCAGATCCACCACCACCGACCAGAGCACCCGCGGCACGCCGTCGCGGCTGCGGAGCTGGGGATACCAGGCTCCGTTGGCCAGCAGCCGCCGGCCGGGCTGGACCCCCACGTCGCCGTAGCGGCGGGGGATCAGGGTGGTGAAGGCCCAGGTGGCGTCGTCCACCCGCACGATCTGCATGCTCCCCCGCTCCGGGAAGCCCGGCGAGGTGCGGAGGAGGGTGCGATCGTCGGGCGGCGCGGGCAGGGCGGCCAGCGGATCCACCACCCGGAACGGGGGCGCAGCGCCGCCGGGACCCTCGCCCCGCTCGCCGACCACGGACATCAGCCCGCGGATGACGGTCAGATCGGCGCTCACCCGGGCGTCGATGCGCACCAGGGGGTCGGTGGGCGCGGGCTGGCCCCGGGCGGGCAGCGTGAGGGAGAGCACCGCCGCGAGCACCACCAGCAGGCCGCACAGGGGCCCACGGGGGGTCAAAACATGAAGCCCATGCCCGCGTGCACCGAGGGGACGCCCGCCGGCGACCACGCGCCCACCAGCCGGAAGAGGACCGTGCTGTTGGTGATCTGCAGGCCCCCATGGAGCTGGGGGAGGGGGTCCAGGCGGGTGCGCGCCGGATCCTCGGGGTCCACGTCGACCGCGCCCGCGTACAGGGCGGCCTCGGTGGCGTCGTCCACCACCGGCCGGGCATGGATCACCAGCAGCCCGCCGCCGGCCCACAGGCTGATCTCGGCCTGGCGGATGCCGGGGAAGCTGCCGAAGGCGAAGGTGCCGCCCAGGCTGGCGGTGGCGTCCAGGGTGCCGAGCTCCAGCTCGGGATTGCCGATGTAGCCGGCATAGCCGACCTGAAAGACCAGGTCGGGCCACGGCTCGTAGCCCTCGATGGGGGCGAGCCGGGCGAAGCCCGAGAGCACGCCCTGGCGGGTGAGCCCATGCCAGGCGGCGCTGGCCCCGACCTCGAGGCTGGAGGGCAGCCCCTTGCGCGCCGAGAGGGTAGGCAGGACCGCCACCGTGGCGGGATCCTCGTCGGCGTGGGCCAGCGCCCAGCCCGAGGGCCCCCCCGAGCCGTCGGCCGCCCCGGTGGAGAGGGGCACCACGGTCGCGCCGAGGGAGAGGTCGAAGCCCGCGCTGCCGAGGGTCCGGGCGGGCCAGAGGGGCTTGTTGGCGGCGGCGCTGCCGAGGTCGCGGACCACCTGCCGCAGCCCGGCGCGCGCGGCCTCGGGGGTCACGGGCTGGCCGGCGTGCTCCAGCATGCCCGAGACCACCACGTCGTCCGGCCAGGCGGCCCACGCCGGCACGGGGAGGAGCAGGAGGCAGGGCAGCAGGCCGCGCATGGGCGCACGCTAGCATGGCGGGGGGGGTGCAAGTGTGCTGAAATGGGACGACCCTGGAGGCCCCATGCGGAATCCCCTCGCCACAATGCCGTTCGCCGTACTCATCGTGCTGGGGGCCTGCAACGACGTGCCCGAGGGCACCGCGGTGGCCATCCAGCCCGAGGCGCCCCTCACCACCGATGACCTGACCGTGGCCATCACGACCCCGGCCGAGGACCGGCACGAGGTCAGCTACCGCTACGCCTGGACCCTCAACGGCAATCCCCGGCCCGACCTCACCGAGGACACCATCCCGGCCTCGGCCACCGAGAAGGGCGACACCTGGACCGTCCGGGTCACCCCCACCGACGGGCGGGTCGACGGCGAGACGGTCGAGGCCACCACCACCATCCTGAACGCACCCCCCGCCGGCAGCCTGACCCTGGACCCCGACGCCCCCACCACCCTCGACGACCTCCGCGCCTCCTTCGAGGCCGAGGATGCCGATGGTGACGATGTCATCGTCCGATGGAGCTGGACCGTCGACGGCTCCGCCTCCACCGTGAACGGCAATGTGGTGCGCGCCCAGGCCACCTCGAAGGGGCAGATCTGGGAGGTGACCGCCACGCCCAGCGATGGCCAGACCGACGGCGAGCCGGTCACGGCCCAGGTGCAGATCGGCAACGAGGCGCCCGAGGCGGCCTCGGTGCGGCTCGACCCCACGCTGGTCTACGAGAACACCGTCGTCACGGCGGTCCCCACCGGCTCGGACGCCGACGGGGAGCCCCTGGTCTGGACGTACTCCTGGTTCGTGGACAGCGCCGTCGTGAAGGAGGGCCCCGAGGACACCCTCGATGGCGCCTCCTTCGACAAGGGGCAGGTGCTGCGGGTCGAGGCCACCGTCACCGACGGGGACGCCACCGACGGGCCCGTGGTCTCGCCCGAGGTCACCGTCCGCAACGTGGCTCCCACCATCGGCGAGGTGGTCATCACGCCGCCGAGCCCGGTGGGCGGGGACGACCTGACCTGTACCGCCAACGAGGTCGTGGACATCGACGGTGACGAGGTCACCCTCACCACCACCTGGACCGTGGACGGCCGGCCGGCGGGCGTGGGCCCCACCCTCGCGGGCGCCGATCTGGTGCGCGGCGATGTGGTCCGCTGCTTCGTGACCGCCACCGACGGCGAGGCCAGCAGCGCCTCCATCGTGAGCGACCCCGTCACCGTGGGCAACACCGCCCCCGTCATCGCCGGGGTCAGCCTCTCTCCCTCGACGGTCTCGGGCGCCGACGAGGTGACCGCCATCCCCAGCGGGGTGATGGACCCCGACGGCGATCCGGTCACCCTCACCACCACGTGGCGGGTGGGGGGCCGCACCCTCGGCACCGGCCCCACCCTGTCGAGCGGGCATGTGCGCGGGGATGTGCTCGTGGTGACCGTCGAGCCCTTCGACGGCTTCGACACGGGCGTCGCCGTCACCGCCTCCACCACCGTGGTCAACGCCATCCCGTCCACCCCCGAGGTGGTCATCGACCCGGGCTCACCCGGCGACGAGGATGACCTGGTCTGCGAGATCGCCACCGCCAGCACCGATGCGGACGGCGACACCCTCACCACCACCCTCACCTGGAGCCGCAACGGCGTGGCCTGGACCGGGGCCACCACCACCACCACCACCTCGGGCGACACCATCGCGGCGGCCGACACGGTCCTCGGCGACACCTGGACCTGCGAGGTGGAGGTGACCGATGGCCGTGCCACGGTCTCGGGCGAGGACGAGGTGGACGTGAAGGAGAGCCAGGACTGGGTCCTCTTCACCACCGCCACCTTCATCGGCTCCACCAGCGGGAGCGGCCGGGTCGAGCTGGCCAGCCGCGCCGACGCGGATGCCGAGTGTGCATCCCGGGCCAGCGCCGAGGGCGTGAGCGGCTCGGACTGGAAGATCGTCTACAGCACCGCCACCGAGGACGCCAAGGACTACCTGGACTACGACGCGGGCCGCGGGGACCGGGTCTTCGACCGCAACGGCACCCGCATCGACGGTGGCGACCTGTGGGGCTCGGGCCGGGTCAGCCTGCCCGACCTGAAGAGCTGGACCATCACGGGCACCGGCAATGACGGCACCTACACGACCTGCTCGGGGACCCCCACCCCCGGGACCTGGCCCATCTGCCAGTCCTGCAGCCGGAAGTTCGCCTGTGCCAGCGCGAGTGACGACCCCTTCAACCCGGGGTCGTGCTGCTGGACCGGGGTCCGGGCCATCCTCTGCATGGGCGAGCGGTAGGGGGCCGTCCCGTGCGGTCGCGGGGCGGTCCGGGCGCGGCGTGGATGTTTCGCGCCCCGTGCGCTACGGCCCCGAGACGCCCCAGGAGGCCCCGTGTCCGACATCATCGCCCCCGACAAGGTCGGGATCTTCCACTACACCCTCACCGACGACGAGGGGACCCAGCTCGACTCCTCCCGGGGCGGCCAGCCGCTGGCCTATCTCCACGGGCACCAGAACATCGTCCCCGGCCTCGAGAAGCAGCTCGAGGGCCACACCGCCGGTGATGCCCTGGTGGCCGTGGTCCCGCCGGCCGAGGGCTATGGCGAGCGCCAGGGCCCCGGTCCCCAGTCGGTCCCCCGCAAGGAGTTCCCGAAGGGCATGGACCCCCGACCCGGCATGCCGGTCCGCGCCCAGGGCTCCGCCGGCCAGGAGGTCGTCCTCTGGATCACCAAGGTCGAGGGCGCCCAGGTCTGGGTCGACGTGAACCATCCCCTCGCCGGCAAGACCCTGCACTTCGACGTCGAGGTGGTCGGCGTCCGCGAGCCCACCGCCGACGAGCTCCAGCATGGGCACGCCCACGGTCCCGAGGGCCAGGCGCCGCACTGAGGCGCCCGGCCGTCGGCGGTGGAGCCCTACGGTGCCTGGAGGGCCACGTCGATGGACGTGGTGCCGCCGCTCGCACGCGGTGCCTCGCAGGCGCCCGTCCCGTAGGCGGGTTGGCCGTCCGTGGCCTCGAGCCGCAGGAACCACTCACCCAGGGCGTTCTCGGCGACCTCGCAGGACAGGTGGGTCCAGGCGCCTCCGTTCGAGGTGGCCGCGCCGGACCACTCGACCCAGTCGGTGCCCGGGAGCAGGTGCCAGGAAAACCACTGCTCTCCAGGCATCTTCTCGACCGTGAGGGTGCCCGACAGGTCCACGTCGGCGTGGGTCATGGCGGTGCGGGCTCGATCCATCACCGGGACCACCCGGACGGTGGTGCCGAGGGCGGTGCAGTCGGCGTGCTGCGGCCAGGTCGGCCAGCTCGCCGGGTCGAACTCGGCGACGATCAAGACATCGCCACCGGGCTTGACGATGCAGGAGATCTCCGGGGTGGCCGTGGTGTACGTCCCGACCGGCACGCCGGGGGCGACCCCCTTGAAGAGGCGTGCGGTGGCGACCTTCGCGGAAGGGTAGGTGGCCGAGTCGTCGATGGAGGCCGGCACGGCCAGCTCCACCTCGAAGACGGGGCCGGCGGCAGTGGCGAGCAAGGGCGCGAGGAGTGGTAGGAGCATGGGGCTTCTCCAGGTGTTCGGGTCCGGGTGGGCCGGCCCAGCATACGCGACCCCCCGTCACGCGACGGGGAGGCCCGGCCCGGATAGGCCCTGCTCTTCGACGAGGTGTTCGTGAGCGATGTGGATCCCTTGAGCCTGCTCCAGCCCGCCGCCACCCGGGTCCGGGATCCGGTCTCGGGCCGCTCCGTGTGGCTGGCCGGCATGGTCCGCCAGGCCAAGGTCGACGAGAACGGCCTCAGCTTCGAGCTCTGGTTCACCCCCAAGCACGGCCGCACCGATCGGCGGAGCCTCGAGGAGGCCCTGGTCGAGAACCTGCGCGCTGCGGGCGTACAGGGCGAGATCACGGTGGTGGCCCGCCTGGAGAAGCCCGATCTCGACGAGGCCGACCGCAAGCGGGCGCAAGGGGGCCAGGGCGGCGGCGCCCCCATCCCCGGGATGGACCGAGGGGGCGGCGTCCAGCCCCACGGCGGTCCCATCGAGAAGAAGAGCCTGCCGGGGGTGCGCCACCTGGTGGCGGTGGCCTCGGGCAAGGGCGGCGTGGGCAAGAGCACCATCGCCACCAACCTGGCCGTGGCGCTGCGGCGACTCGGGCACACCGTGGGCCTGATGGACGCCGACATCTACGGCCCCAGCCTGCCCACCATGATGAACGTGACCTCGAGACCGCTCGCCGATCAGGATCGCAAGATCATCCCGGTGAACGCCTACGGGGTGCGCTGCCTCTCCATCGGGCTCCTCGTCCCCCAGGACCAGGCCGTCATCTGGCGGGGGCCCATGGTGATGGGGGCCCTCCGCCAGTTCCTCCAGGACACGCGGTGGGGCGAGCTCGACGTGCTGGTCATCGATCTGCCCCCCGGCACCGGCGATGCCCAGCTCTCCCTCGTCCAGTCCGTCGACCTCACCGGCGCCATCGTGGTCACCACGCCCCAGAAGGTGGCTCTCGACGACGCGGTCCGTGGCATCGCCATGTTCCGCAAGCTCGAGGTGCCGCTGCTCGGGCTCGTGGAGAACATGGCCTGGTACGAGCTGCCCGACGGCACCCGCGATCACGTCTTCGGCGAGGGGGGCGGCGTCGAGACCGCCCGGGCCCACGACACCGAGGTGCTCGGGCAGATCCCCCTCCAGACCCGTCTGCGGGCCTCGGGCGACGCGGGCCAGCCTGCCGCGCTCCACGATGACGCCCTGGGCGGTCACTTCCGCGAGCTGGCCCTCGCCGTGGCCCGCAAGCTCGGGCTTGAGGAGGCCTGAGTGGCGCTGCCCGAGCCGGTCCCGGGCCTGACCATGCCCCTCGAGGGTCCCCTGGTGGACCGCTTCGGGCGCCGTCACACCTACATCCGGGTGAGCGTCACCGACCGCTGCAACTACCGTTGCACCTACTGCATGCCCGCCGAGGGCCTGGACTGGATGCCGAAGGACGAGCTCCTCACCTACGAGGAGGTGGTGCGGGTCGTGCGCGTGCTGGCCGGCATGGGCATCGAGCGGGTGCGGATCACCGGCGGCGAGCCCACCGTCCGGCGCGACCTGGACGCGCTGGTGGCCGGACTCGGAGCCATCCCGCAGATCACCGATCTGGCCATGACCACCAACGGCCACCTCTTCGCCCGACGGGCCGCCGCCTACGCCCGGGCCGGCCTGGATCGGGTCAACATCAGCCTCGATACGCTCGACCCGGACCAGTTCCGCGCCGTCACCCGGGGCGGGGACCTCCAGCGGGTCCTGGACGCCATCGAGGCCGCCCGGGCGGCCGGCCTCACCCCGGTCAAGATCAATGCGGTCATGGTCCGGGGCGAGAACGACCACCAGCTCGAGGCCCTGGTGGACTTCTTCAGCCCCCATGCCGAGACCACCCAGGTCCGCTTCATCGAGGCCATGCCCTTCAGTGGGGCGGTGGACCGGCGCACCCACCTCTCGGCGGGCGAGCTGCGGCGGCGGCTGGCGGCGCGGTGGACCCTGGAGCCGGTGGCGCGGCGGGTGGGGGGCGGGCCCGCGAAGACCTGGCGCATCGCCGAGACCGGGCTGGTGGTGGGCTTCATCTCGCCCATCACCGAGCACTTCTGCGACAGCTGCAACCGGCTGCGTCTCATGGCGGATGGCCACCTGCGCACCTGCCTCTCGCGGGAGCCCGCGCCGAGCCTGCGGGACCTGATCCGGGGCGGGGTCGACGACGCGACCCTCTCCCACGCCATCCGGCTGCAGGTGTGGGGCAAGGTCCCCGGGCACGAGGCGCACCTGGACCGGGACTGGAAGGCCTTCGAGGGGGTGATGACCCGAATCGGGGGCTAGCCGTCTGTGACGCAGACTCCCGTCGCCCCGGGCGCGCGTCGAGGACTCCCCGCCCGGGCCGCCGTGTTACCCGCGGCCGCTCGCTCGGGAGCCCCCATGACCGCCCTCCTCGCCCTCGCTCTGTGTTCGGCCGCCTACGCCGGGGATCGCCCGGTGCCGCCCTCCACCGTCGGGGTGGGGGAGGGGAGGGACGGCCGGGTCGGCCGGACGGCGGAGGTCGAGGAGGCCTCGGGAGAGGCGACCGGGGACACCGGTGAGGGGGCGGAGCAGGGCGCCACCGGGAGCAGCCTGGCGGCGGCCGCGGCCCTGGCCCCGGGCCGCTGGAAGCCCTTCCTGGGCAGCTACGGCCGCGTCCAGGCCAGCACCGACCCGTTCGGCGGCCGCGGGAGCGGGGTGCAGGTGACGCGCTACGGTCCGCGCCTCCAGCTCGGCCCCTACCTGGAGCTCGACGTGGGCTGGGACGCCGTCCTCCCCAGCGGCGCCGAGGTCACCGTGCTCGTCACCCCGGGCGTGTCGGGCGACGTCTTCCACTACGACGGCACCTTCCAGGACGACATCGCCCTGCGGAATCTCTACGCCGAGATCCGCGGCCTGGGCGGGGGGGACCTGTCGGCCTGGGCGGGCAGCCGCATGTACCGCGGCGACGACATCTACCTGCTCGACTTCTGGCCGCTGGACAACCTGAACACCCTCGGCGGCGGGGTGGCCTGGAGCCCCGGCCGCTCGCAGATCGCCGCCCACGTGGGCGTCAACCGGCTCTCCCGGGGGGACTGGCAGGTCCAGGATGCCCTGGTGGCCGATCCCGGCGGCATCGCGGGCGAGCGGGTGCTGGTCCTGGATCGCCAGCGCACCATCGCCAGCCTCCGCGGCGAGCACCGGGTGTTGCTCGGAGAGCTGACCCTGCGCCTCAAGGCCTACGGCGAGGTGCACGCGCTGCCCGCCGGGGAGCGCCTGGTCGACGACACGGACGGCACGCGCATCCCCCAGGCCCTCCCCTCCGACCACGGCACCCTGGCCGGCGTGCAGGTCTCGCTGTGGGGCTGGGCCACCCAGTCCTTCGTCCACGTCTGGGCCCGCCACGCCACCGGCCTGGCCGCCACCGGCGAGCTGGTGGTGCCCATGGACGGCTTCGACACCGACCTGCGCGTGGCGAGCAGCCGCTCCACCCTCCTGGCGGTCACCGGCAACAGCGAGCATGGCGTGTGGGGGCTGCAGTGGGCGGCCTACGTGGACGTGCGCGCCGACGCCGACGGCCAGCGGGTGGACTTCGACGATCGGGTGGACGCGGTGGGCGTCCTGCGCC
>CAZPJM010000173.1:0-9927 GCA_964586865.1 uncultured Enterobacteriaceae bacterium | reverse complement strand
GCCAGCGCCACACCCGGACTCCGGCCTCGCGGAGGACGTCGCGCAGCTCGGGGAGCACGTGGCGATTCAGGCGATTGATCTGGGTATTGCTGGTGATGCCGATCCCGGCTTCCCGGGCGGCGTCCAGGGCCCCCAGCGCGGCCCGGAAGCTCCCCGGGCTCGCCCGCAGGTGGTCGTGCTCGGCCTCCATGCCGTCGATGGAGACGCCGATGGCGGCCAGTCCGGCGTCGACCAGCGGGGCCAGGCGCCTCCGGGTCAGGCCGCGGCCGCCGGTCTGCATCGAAACCCGCAGGCCCCGCTGCGTCAGGGTGCGGATCACATCGGCGCAGTCGGGGCGCAGGTAGGCCTCGCCGCCGATGAGGGTCACCTCGCGGAGGCCCAGATCGGCGAGCTGGTGGGCGATGTCCTGGGCCTGGGCGGGGGAGAGCTCCACCGCGCGGGCCGCGCCGGCGCGGGAGCCACAGTGGCTGCACGCGTGATCGCAGCGCAGCGTCAGCTCCCAGACGCCGTAGATGGGTACGACCCTGCCGACCTCGTCGGGCCGGATGTCGCGGCGGGCGGGCATGGGCACCTCCAGGCCGAAGGTAGCCGATGGCACGCGCTTCCCGCCGCCCGGCCGAGCTCACACCTCGAGGACGCGCCACAGGTACCAGCTCGCCACGCTCCGAAACGGGGCCCAGACCTCCCCCCGCCGCGCGACCTCCCGGGGGGTGGGCGCCGCCTCCAGCCCGTCGATGCGGGCCACGCCCTTGCGGATCCCGAGATCGGCCGTCGGCAGCACGTCGGGCCGGCCCAGGCGCAGCAGGAGCATCTGCACGGTCCACGGGCCCACGCCGCGGACCACCAGCAGGCGCTCGATGAGGGCCTCGTCGGACAGGTCGTGCAGCTCGCCTGGGTCCGGGACGGTGCCATCCAGCGCCTTCTCCGCCAGATCGCGGACGGCCCGGACCTTGGCGCGGGACAGCCCGGCCTCGCGCAGGGCGCCCGGGTCCAGCGCGAGGAGGCTGCCGGGGGTCGGGAGGCGGCCGGGGAACAGGTCCAGGACGCGCTCATGGATGGTGCGCGCGGCGGCCATGGAGAGCTGCTGTCCGGCGATGGCGCGGAGGAGTCCGGCGAACGGGCTGTGGAGGGGTCGGGGGGTGGGGGCATAGGGACCGACCGCGTCCATGGCCCTGGCGAGGGCGGGGTCGGCCGCGCGAAGGGGGGCGCAGGCGGCGGCCGGGTCGTCGAGGGTTCGGGTCGGCATGGGGCTCCGAGGGGGCGCTCTCCGTGTAGTCTGCAGCGCGGTGGAGGCCTGGTGGGCCCTCCTTGGAGCCCGTCTCCGAGACCCCTCCCACCCCGCGCGCACAAGAGCCCCCCGAGCGCGACCGCTCAGGGGGCTGGGGCAGGGGCTGATGCGCGACGTACGGGACCCTTCGGCTCGCCTCACGCCGGAGTCATCGGGGCGCGGGCGAACCGGGCCATGACCGCGGGCGCGGCGGCGTCGAAGCCGACGACGTCCAGCATGCCGGGGTCGGCGGGATCGGCGACCGTGAACCCGGTCGAGGTCATGGCGACGACGATGAGCTTGGCGGGAATGCCGGTGGCGTCACGGTAGGCGCGCAGAGCGTCGACCGGGTGCACGGCACCCGCCCAGGTCTCGTTGTCGGTGTAGACCACGAAGGTGTCCACGGCGATGCCGTGCGTCCGGGCGTACAGCATCGGCTGGGCCACGTCGGTGCCGCCGAAGGGCAGGCCGGTGGTGGCCGCGAGCACCTCGCCGAGGCTGTGGCGCTTGCCGATCCGCAGCTTCACGAGCCGGGTCGTGAAGGCCATCGTCTCGACCTGCGGCTCGGTCCGCACGGTGACCGTCGCCATGGCGGCGGCGGCCTCTCGCGGGCTGAGCGCGGGGAGCCCGGCGATCTGGCCCCAGCTCATCGACCCGGACACGTCCAGGGCGACGAGGGTGCGCTTGCCGGCGGGCTCGACCGTCCCGAAGGCCAGTGGGAAGGCGGCGTCCAGGGCGTCCTCGATGGCGCCGACCGGCGTCCAGGTGAGCCGCCCACGCACACCCTGACCACGGGCGTAGGTGCGCAGCGCGTTCAGGACGGCGATCGGGTGGATCCCCGCCGCCTCCAGGCGGTCGCGGTCCAGCAGCCGACGGACGACGTGGTCGGTGGCGCGGCTGTTCGGCGCCAGGAGTCCGACCACGGTCATCTTCGCCAGGTTGCGCAGCATGGCGGTCATCGGCATGCCACGCCCGCTCAGGAGCAGGGCTTCCCACACCGCAGCGCTGTTCAGCCACCGGGTGGGCACGAGCTCGCGGACCAGGCCGTGCGCCTTGATGAGACCGACGATCTCGGCCTCGGTCTCGGCACGGCGCGCCCGCTCCAGCGCCCACAGGCGACGCATCGCGCCGTCGGGGGCCTCGTCGGGCAGGTCCCCCATCCAGCCGTCGACCATCCACCGGAACACGGCATCGTGCGCCGGGGTGGGCGGGGTCGGATGGGCCTTGCGCAGCAGGTCGCGGCCGGTCCAGCCCTCGCGGCTCTGGTACTTCGACGCCTGGTACGCCACCTGGGCAGCGTCCTTGTCGGTGTACCAGCGGGCGAAGGCGCGCTGGGTCACCCGGCCCCAGCCCCCGAAGGCCTGCACGGCATTCGCGAGCTGGAACAGCTGGGTGTGGGTCCGGGCCACGACCGGCACGGCCTCGGCGGCGGCGCGGCGGGTCGCGAGGTCGCCCGTCTTCAGGGCGAGGGCCAGCACGACGATGGCCGGGCCGAGCTTCGGCAGCCGGTTCGCGGCGCGCAGGCCGACCACGCGGGCCACGACGCGGGGCCCGTCCCGGGCGAGCAGCGCCTTGACGGTCTGCCCGGCCTCGACGGTCCTGCCGCGCTCGGTCGCGTAGAACGTCCCGCCCTCGGTGCCGAGGATCAGGAAGCGATCGAGCGTGTCCCACTCGCCCACACGGTAGACGTAGCCACCGGCGTGGTTGCGGACCTGCCGGGCATCGCGGGGGGTGGTCTGGGGCGCGGTGGTGCGCCCGGTGAGGTGGTTCAGGATGCGATCGAGCATGGCGACCTCCGGTCCGCGGGGGCGGACGAGCGAGGGTGAGCCGCCCTCCGGATGGAGGACGGCGGGGGGCCCTCCGCATGGAGGGCGACGAGGGGCTTGCGGCCGCAGGGTGCGGACGCGAGGCCCAGGGGGGCCGCCGGATGCGGGCGGCGGGTGCGCGTCGGACGGGGGCCGACACGGCGAGGGGGTGCGCACGACGGTGGGAAGGCGCCCCACGGGTCGGCGTGGACCCGTGGGGCGGACGTCACGCCGCCGGGCCGCCCAGGAACGGGGCCCACACGTCGGGCAGGCGCTGCCGGGCGAGGCTCAGCGGGACGGTCTCCCGGACCGAGGGCGCGCGGGGGGTGCGCCGCAGCGACAGGCCCGCCTCGGCGGGGGTTCGGTCGGCCTTCTGCTGGTTGCACGGCGCACACGCGGCGACGACGTTCTCCCAGGCACCCACCGGCACCCGGCGGCCGTCCTCCAGGCGCACCTGTCCCTCGACCGCGTGGGCACGGGGCACCACGTGGTCGATGGTCAGGGCCTGGATCTCCGGCCGCCCCGACGGACG
Organism: uncultured Enterobacteriaceae bacterium; assembly: GCA_964586865.1. Lineage (GTDB taxonomy): Bacteria > Myxococcota_A > UBA796 > UBA796 > REDI01. The sequence continues at coordinate 6,323 of CAZPJM010000173.1, read as the reverse complement.
GACCGGCCGCAGCCCGCAGTACTGGCAGGTGAAGCCATCGCGGGCGAGCACGTGCCGGCGGGACGGACCGAGGGGACGCCGCGGACGCACCTGGCGCACCAGGTGGACGACGGCCGGCCAGTCCAGCGCGGTCGTGGGGGCCCGGACGGACCGCTCCGGCCACGCCTCGACCGGGCGCGCCTTGTCGGCGAGCACCAGGCCGATGGCCCGCTGCCAGGCGACGATGCCCAGCGGGGCGAAGTCGGCGTTCAACAGCAGTGTGTCGTGCATGGGAGCCTCCTTCGCCGGAGACGGCGAGGGTCGGGGTGAGGCGCCCCCCGGGATGGGCGGCGCGCGGAGGGTGCGCCGGTGGGCGCGGGAGGTGGGGTCCCCGGTGGGAGTCGAACCCACTGACGGTGAATGGCCGCTGTTTCCGGATGAACCACGTCGAACGGTCCGGATCGGACGAAGGGGTGGACGTGGGCACGGGGACCGGAGGTGGTGGAGCCAGTACGGATCGAACGTCGAGAACCGAGCCGCGACGGTCCCCATCAGGGACGAGAGGTGCGCTCGGGCTTGCACCCCAGGAGGTGGTGCCTGGCCCCGGAGAGGAATGCCGGATCGGCTGCGGACGCGGTCTGGTCGGTTTTCAGTCGATAAGCCACCGCCTGCGGTCCACGGGTGGACGAACCTGGCGTGGCGTCACGCCGTGCAACGCGACCCGGCAAGAGGTGATCCCAGGCGGGATCTTGAGAAGTTGCCCCGGCAGGACTCGAACCTGCGACAACCCGAGTAATGATCGATGAACCACGAGCGTCGGTCCGCGATGCGGACGAGGGGGTGCCGTGGTGCAGCCCCCGAGGGGGCCGGTGCTCTACCCACTGAGCTACGGGGCAGTGAAGGGGGGTGGACCGCCCCGGTGTGCGCCGGGGCGATCCGGCCCGCCCCCCGATCGAGGACCGGGGGCGGGCGGGGTCCTCCCCGTGTGCCGACGGGGAGGGCAGGATGTCAAGGAGCGGGCACACGACGGGCGTCGTGCACACGAAGGAGGGCCGACCGTGGGGTCGGGGACGGGTGCACCCGTGATCACATTCGAATGCGAATGCACGGGGGGTGCTTCTCCGGGCCGTGCCAGCGCCGACGGCGGTGCTGCACAGGGGGGAGGGAGGGTGAAAAACACGAGACCCCCGGAGCGGATGCGCCGGGGGTCTCAGGGCCGTGGGGTGGTCGGAGGACTATCCCAGGGCACCCCCGGCAGGGGTATCGATGATGTCGAGGAGGGCGTTGAGCCGCTTGCCAGCGCCAAAGACGGCGTAGCCGGCGGACAGGTGCCGGGCGCCGGTGGATCCGGGACCCGCCTGGCGCCACCCGCACGACAGCCCGACGCGCGGCCGAGCGGCCACGACGGAGCTTGGATGCATGGGGTTCAGGCGGGACATGGGGATGACTCCGGCTTGCGCGGGACGCCGCGCTTCATTCGCGTCGGGTGTACTTCCCTGGCAGACGGGGCGCAAGGGATTCGCTCACATTTTCCGGTCCGGCTGTCCGGTGGTGGCGATTCTCAGTCGTCAGACGCGGTTAGATCGAGAATGCGGTCTGCGAGCCTGGGCAGATCGGGCACCCTGGCGCAGAGGGTCTCCAGGTCTCTGCGCGCAGCGATGCGAAGGATGTCCCCGCGAAGCTTGGCGGTCTTGGGCACACGGGGGAGTCCGACCGCGCTGCACAGGTCGTCGAAGCACCGGGTCGGTCGCCGATGTCGCGACATGAAGGCGTAGTCCTGGCTCTCCAGCGGCTGCTCTCGGCACGCCTCCAGGAACTCCTCCAGCTTTCCCTCATCGATGGGCTGCAGGCCCGAGGCGATATCGAGGTGGTCGTACGCCGCGATGAGCAGCGACTCCGCGTTCCAGCGAAGCAGGTGCCCATGAATCCGCTCGGCGTCGACGACCGCCTGCCCTCGCAGGAAGGCCGTCAACGAACGCTCGGCCTCGGCCCTCCACGCCTCGGTGTCCGCCGGCACGGGCGGGGGTGCCGCAACCCCGGGGATGTGCTCGTGAAGCCGGTCTGCATCTGCGATGCAGATGAGCGCATCGGGCTTGTGGCCGCCGCGCGGGAATCCGGTGCGTCGGTAGATCGGCCACTGTCTGCCGACCACGTGGCTCATGTTGCCGACGCCCTTGCTGGAGAGGTGCGTCAGCTCGGGCCAGGGACCGCTTCGGCCCGATGCATCGAACCGAGCGTTCAGGGTCTTCCGTACCACGGCGTGGAGCGCGCTCGGCTCGTGATCCTCGTAGACGAGCACCGCCCTCATGCCGCCGAGTCCTCGTTGGATGGATCCAGCAGCCCTTGCCGTCGCAGCTCGGTCATCGACCAGTCTTCCCGGAAGGCGGCCAGGGCCTCGGCGTTCACGGGTTCGATGACAGCACCGGACCCGGATGGGGAGCAGATGTGGATGCCGGAGGGGTCGGTCAGCGCGTCGAGCAGGTGGTCGGCGTGGGTGGCGAGGAGAACGGACCGCTGGCTCGCCACCTCCTCCGCAGCGGTCACGAAGCGGGCGATGGCACTGGGGTGCAGGTGCGCCTCGGGCTCGTCGAAGGCCACGAGGCCGAGGTCGGCCGGTTGGTACAGCGCGGTGAGCAGGCACAGGAACTGGACCATCCCCGTCGACATCTGCTCGGTCGACAACCACTCCCGCGGGAAGCGGCGATCCCGCCACTTGAGCTGCAGGGTTCCCTGGGCGGTCCCGGGAGGGAACCGCAGGTCTTGGACGTTCGGGAACTCCTGGCAGAGATGGTGTTGGATCCTCGCAAAGGCACGCTCTTCGTAGTTGAACAGGGTGTAGAGGACGGAGACTAGGTTGCGCCCATCGGGCTCGAGTCGGCGGGCCTCCTCTGTCCGTGGCTGATCGCGCGCCGTGGGGGAGTCCGGGCGCACCATTGCCCACCGGGGAGTCGTCACGAAGCCCGTATAGACCACCATCCCCGCCAGGCGCCGCCCGACCTCCCGCAGATCGTCGAAGTCGGGATGTCGGAGCTGGGCCATCGCCGGGAAGCGGGGGTCCTCGAGCCGCAACGTCTCACCCTGCTCCCCGCGCATCGGGAACGAAGCATCCCTGCCGTGGCGTCGCAGGAACGTTCGGAACGGCCCGGCGTGGGGGACGCGGCCCAAGCTCTCCTCGGCGATGACGGTGAAGCCCGAGCCTCCCGTCTCGAAGGCGACGTTGTAGTCGACCCGGTGCCGGGTCGGGTCCTCGACGTCAGGTGTCCCGTCGGGCCAGGAGGCACCGAGGACGAGGGGTTCGGATACGCCCACCGTTCGGAGCCCGTCGAGTCCGCCCCGCCAAGCATCGATGGCTCGCCCCGTTCCCTCCCTCTCCAGGTTCGCCAGGATGTCCAGCGCCTCCAGCACGGTGCTCTTGCCCGAGGCGTTGGGGCCGATCAACACCACGGGCACCCCGGGCTGCACGCACATGTGCAGGTCCCGGATCAGCCGCAGGTTGCGGATGCGCAGGCCGGTGAGCATGAGGGGCCTCCTGGAAGACCCGTATCCGGGTGAGGAAGGCGGAGCGCACGACGCATCCCCGTCCCTGGAGCCCTACCAGGAGCCGGCGACCCCTCACACCCGCAGCGCCCCCGCCTCGGCCACGTCCACCGCGGCCAGCGCCGGCTCGACCTCGGCCTCCAGGAAGGCCGCCACCTGCTGGGGTGCGCGGCCGACGAAGGTGGTGGGGTCGAGCAGATCGTCCAGGTCGCCGTGGACCGGCGCGAAGAAGGCATCGGCGCGGATGCGGTCGACGAGGTCGTTGTCGCCGCCCTCCTCCTTGACGACCCGGGCGGCCTCGAGGGAGTGGACCCGGATGGCCTCGTGGACCTCCTGGCGGTCGGCGCCGCGGCGGACCATGGCCATGATGATGTTCTCGGTGGCCATGAAGGGCAGCTCGGAGGCCACCCGACGGGCGATGACCCTCGGGTGGACGACCAGGCCGGCGGTCACGTTGAGGAGCGTCTCGAGGAGGCCGTCGGCGGTCAGGAAGGCCTCGGCGAGGGTGAGGCGGCGGTTGGCCGAGTCGTCGAGGGTGCGCTCGAGCCACTGGGTCGCCGCCGTCTGCGCCGTGTTCATGGGCAGGGTCATGAGGTGCCGGCCCAGGGCGCAGATCCGCTCGGAGCGCATGGGGTTGCGCTTGTACGCCATGGCCGACGAGCCGATCTGCTTCTTGCCGAAGGGCTCCTCGACCTCCTTGAGGTTGGCCAGCAGCCGCAGGTCGGTGGCGAGCTTGTGGGCGGTGGCGCCGAGGCCGCCCAGGGCGGCCACGATCCGATGGTCCACCTTGCGGGGGTAGGTCTGGCCGGTGACCGCGAAGGTCCTCGTGAAGCCTATCTTCTCGGCGACCATCCGGTCGAGCTGCTCGACCTTGTCGTGGTCGCCGTCGAACAGCGCCAGGAAGCTCGCCTGGGTGCCGGTGGTGCCCTTGACGCCGCGGAAGCGCAGATCGGCCCGGAGGCGGCGCAGGTCGTCCAGATCGAGGAGCAGCTCCTGGATCCACAGGCAGGCGCGCTTGCCCACGGTGGTGAGCTGGGCGGGCTGGTAGTGGGTGAAGCCCAGGGTGGGCAGGGCGGCGTGCTCGGCCGCGAAGTCGGCGAGCTGGCGGACGACCCCGGCGACCTTGGGGAGGAGCAGGTCCAGGCCGGCCCGCAGGCGCAGCAGATCGGCGTTGTCGGTGACGAAGCACGAGGTGGCGCCCAGGTGCACGATGGGGCGGGCGGCGGGGGCCACGTCGCCGAGGGCGTGCACGTGGGCCATCACGTCGTGGCGGAGCTCGCGCTCGTACCGGGCGGCGGCCTCCATGTCGATGTCGTCGAGGTGGGCGCGGAGCTCGTCGAGCTGGGCGTCGGTGATGGGCAGCCCCAGCGCCTGCTCGGACTCGGCGAGGGCCAGCCACAGGCGTCGCCAGGTCCGGAACCGGGTGCGGTCCGAGAACGCCTCGGACATGGCGGGGCTGGCGTAGCGGGCGGTGAGGGGGCTCTGCCACCGGTCGGACGGCTGCTGCATGGGACGCGACCTCGGGAGGGAGGGGGAGGACCGGGGGCCCCGTAACGAGGCGGCCCCGGCCCGGAGCGCCCTCAGAACCAGCGGCCCAGGGCCAGCCGGAAGGTGTTGCCGGCGTGGGCCTCGAGGTGGAGGCCCCGGGGCAGGTCCACCCGCAGGTAGAAGCTCGCCACCAGCCCGGGCAGCCACACGATGCAGGTGTCCGGATCGGCGGTGGGCGAGGTGCACTGGTGGTTGGAGGCCAGGGCGCCCGGCCCGGCCCGGAAGCCGAAGACCACGTTGGAGGTCCGGGGGGCGCGCCCGCCGCCGGTGGGGCGGGAGCGGCGCAGCCACCCGAACTCGACGAAGGCGAGGCCGCTGGGGACGACCCCGGGGCCGGGGGTGCCGGGCTGGCCCACCCGGACCGGCAGCACCGAGGTGACGACCGGGATGGCGGCGCGGGCCACGAGACCCACCCGGATGGTGGCCTCGGGGCTGTCGGCGTAGGGCAGGACCACGCTCCCCCCGACCTCGGCGAGGAAGAGGGGCGCCAGCTCGGTGAGGCTGAAGGCCGGGGTGAAGCGGGCCTGGGGGGCCAGGCCGCGCCGCTGGAGGGGGTGGAGGGCCACCTCGGCGCCCCCCCAGAGCTGGTCCAGGGCCAGATCGGCCCCGCCGGCGCCCGAGACGGTCCAGAAGGCGCGCCGGTCGGGCTGGAAGGTGGCGGCATCCACCGGGGCGGCGTGGGCCGCGGCGGGGTGCAGGGCGACCAGGAGGGTCAGGAGGGAAAGGGGGCGGCTCACCGCAGCACCTCCCACGAGCCCGGCGGGGCGTCCACGTCGACCCCGTGCAGCGCCTCGGCGAGGGCCGCGGCGCCGTCGAGCACCCGGGGCCCCGGTCGGGCGAAGAAGGCGTTGGCGTCGACGGCGACGACGCGCACCTCGCCCAGGTCGGACCACCAGGGCTGGGCGAAGAGGGCGCCCGCGTCGGCGCGGACCCGGTCCAGCCCGAAGCCGCACGGGCCCAGGACGACCACCTCGGGGCGGGCGGCGACGAGGTCGTCCGGCGGGAGCCGCGTGGATGGGGAGGCGGGCGTGCCGAGCACGTCCAGGCCCCCGGCTGCGTCGATCTGCTCGGGCACCCAGTGGCCCCCGCGCCACAGGGGGTCCAGCCACTCCAGGAAGGCCACCCGGGGCCGGGGCCGGCCGGCGACGGCGGCGCGGACGGCCCCGAGGCGGGCCTCCAGGCCGACGTCCTCGAGACATTGCGGGTGGTCGGGCGCGCCACCGGCACCGAGGACGTCGGCCAGGGAGAGCGGCTCCAGG
>CAZPJM010000172.1:0-10072 GCA_964586865.1 uncultured Enterobacteriaceae bacterium | reverse complement strand
GCCCGTCCTCGGCCGCGCCCCCCTCGGCGAGGCCCCCCACCTGCCCGCCGAGCCCGAAGGTCCGGTCCGACCAGGCCACCGCCCCCAGGGTCAGGGCCGGGCCCACCCCCCGGTTGCCCGCACCGACGCTCGCGGCGCCCCCCAGGGCCACCGCGGCCCCCCGCCCCACCGGGCTCCGGGCGCGGCAGCGGGAAGCCTTCGCCAACCACCAGCGCCAGCGCAGATCGGCGCCCCGATCCACCACCAGCCGGCAGTCGGACGGGCCGGCCAGGCTGGCGAGGGGCGCGCCCCCCGGCCCGTCCACCGAGAGCAGCAGCCCTCCGATGGCCCGACGGACCTCCGGGCTCGCCGCGATGAGCTGTGGACGCCGCCCCTCCGGATCGGCCAGCCGGGCCAGCGCCGCCACCAGGGCTGGTCGCCCCCCCTCCCCCGCCACCTCGCCCCGCACCGGGAGCAGGGCCGGGTCCAGGGGCCCCGCCGGGCCCGAGAGGGGTCGGGGCTCTCCGCCGAAGGCCAGGGAGATCAGCGCGATCCAGAGCACGCGACCTCCAGCTCCAGCGGCCTCGCCCCCGGTCCCGGCCAGGGGTGGTGTCGCCGGCCCGCCGACCCGATACCCGCACCGGGCACCCGGAGGCTCGCGTGCTGCAGGCCATCGTCGCCACCATCCCCGAATCCCACGCCGAACAGGTGACCGAGCTGTGGCGCGCCCTCGAGGAGCGCTTCGGGGTCCACTCCGAGCTGACGACCGAGTTCCCGCACTTCAGCCTCCACGTGGCCCAGCAATACGACATCGGTGCGCTGCGGGAGCGCCTGGAGTCCTTCGCCGGCGAGCACCCGCCGCTGCGCGTGCGCACCGCCGGCCTGGGCCTGTTCACCCGCGCCCGGACCATCCTCTACATGCCGCTGGTCCGCAACCCGCGCCTCAACACCTTCCACCGGGAGCTGTGGCGGGTGGCCTCGGGCCTCGGCGAGGAGGTGAAGGCCTACTACCGCCCCGAGCGCTGGATCCCCCACATCACCCTCGCCCACGACAAGCTCGACCAGTACAACCTGGGAGGCGCCATCCACTGGCTCTCCGACCAGAAGCTCGACTGGGTCTTCGACGTCACCGAGCTCACCCTCCTCGAGTCCGACGGCGACGACCGTCGCGAGGTCTTCCGGGTCCCCCTCACCGGGACCGCCGAGTAAGGCGGGCTGGACACGCCGCCATGCGCCTGCGCCTGCCCGTCCTCCGACGCCTCACCCCCTGGGTCCTCGGGGTCACCCTGGCCATCCTGGCCATCCTCGGCCTCACCCGCATCTTCTTCCTGCGGGAGCAGCTCTCGACCCAGGTGCGGCGCCAGGCCGAGGAGCGCCTCCAGGAGCGGGTCGCCGCCTGGGAGGAGGAGTTCCTCGACCGGCTGGAGACCTGGCTGACCACCGCCGCCGAGCGGCACGACGCCCCCCGCGGGGTGCAGGCCCAGCTTCGGGATCAAGCCGGCTGGATCGAGTCCATCTACCTGTGGCGTCCGGCCCGGGCGACCCGGCGCGAGCCGGTGGGGCGCACCCCGGCCCGCATGATCTTCCCCACCCGCACCCTCGGCGTGGATCGGAGCGTGGTGGCCACCCACCCGTGCATCCGGGGGGCCAAGCGGCTCCAGTACGGCGACGCGGCCCCCCTCGACGTGGCCGACGCCTACGTGGCCGGCTGCGCCGACGCGGCGGATCCGGTGCGCCTCGAGGCCAGCATCGAGGCCGCCAGCGTGCTCGACAATGCGGGGCTCCCCGGCCGCGCCCTGACCGCCCTCGACGCTTTCGCCTCGGCCGACGAGCTCTCTGTCGAGGCCGGCCTCTCGCGCGGGATCCCGGCCGATCGGGTGGTGGCCCACCGCAACCGCCGCGCCGAGCTGCTCATGGAGCTCGGCCAGGAGGAGCGGGCCATCAGCCTCTACTTCGAGACGGGCGAGCAGCTCGCCGAGCTGGACGCGCCCGACGCCGAGGGGCTCGAGACCTGGCGGTGGAGCCTCCTCGACGAGATGCGTCGCCACGGCCGCCCGGTGCTCCGCCAGCAGCTCGAGCTGCGCTTCCAGGCCCTGGACCGCCGCCTCCGGGCCTGGCGGGAGGTGGAGAACCAGCTCCTCCCCGAGGCCGACGACCTGGCGAGCGCCGAGAGCCAGCTCATCCGCGACCAGTATGCGGACCGGCCCTTCCTGCTCTACTACGGCATCGTCACCATCAGCTCCGGGGAGCGGATCGGCGCCGCCCTCCAGCTCGACCAGCGCCGGGTCCTGGCCGACTTCCTGGCCCGGGCCGGCGGCCTCGAGGGGGACCTGGTCATCACCGAGCCCGACGGCACCTGGGTCCTCGGGGGCCGCCGCCGCGAGGGGCGCCTGGCGCTCCAGATCCCCTTCGCCCGCACCCTCACCCACCTGCGGGTCAACCTCCACCAGGATGCCCTGGACCGCCGGGCCGCCTCCATGGCCGACCAGTGGATCATCCCCCTCGCCGTCACCATCCTGATCCTGATCATCGGCTTCTTCGCCCTGCTCGCCCAGATCACCGCCTCCCGGCGCCTCGCCGAGCACCTCGCCCGCCAGAAGGAGTTCACGACCCGGGTGACCCACGAGCTGAAGACCCCGCTGGCGGGCATCCGGGTGATGGCGGAGAACCTGGAGATCGGCGCCTTCAAGGACGACATCACCCGGGCGCGCATGGCCGCGCGCATCGTCGAGGAGGCGGACCGGCTCACCTCGCGGATCGACGAGGTCCTGGCCGTGACCCGGGAGAAGACCCTCCCCGCCCCCGAGACCTTCGACCTGGAGGAGATCGTCTACGAGCTGATCGACACCTGGGGCCCGCGGATGGAGCAGCACGGGGTGGCCTTCGAGGCCGACCTGGACGAGGCCCCGCCGGTCCACGGCGATCCCCAGGCAGTGCGGGACGCCATCGGCTGCCTGCTCGACAATGCGCTCAAGTACCGCGACCCCGAGTCCCCCACCCCGCGCGTGTGGCTCGAGCTCGGGCAGAAGGGCCCCGACGCGGTGGTGCGGGTGACCGACAACGGCCTCGGGGTGCCCCCGGGGATGCGCCGGACCATCTTCGAGCGCTTCGTCCGGGTGGAGGGTCCCAACCGGGGGGTGGCCGGGGGGCACGGGCTGGGCCTGGCCCAGGTGGCCGAGACCGCCCGGCGTCACGGGGGCGCGGTCCACTGCGAGGAGGGCGTCGAAGGCGGGGCCCGCTTCGTCCTGCGGCTGGCCGGGCAGCGCTGATCTTGCGAAGCGCGGACCGGTCTGCGAGGCTGCCGGTCCGGAGGTCCCCATGCACCGCGCCATCCCCGCCCTCGCCCTGCTGTTCGCCGCCTGCACCACCGGTCCCGCCGGCCCGACGGTCGCCTCCCTCGAGCAGGCCAAGGAGAAGGTCCACGCCATGCAGCCCAAGGCCGACGCCCTGGCCGCTGTCGAGGGCATCGCCGGGCCGCCCACCACCCAGGACGACGCCGGCATGAGCTGGTTCGCCAAGGAGGGGGATTCCTGCCGCGAGCTCCGGGTCCAGATCATGGGCGATGCCGTGGGGAACGTGACCCTGAAGAAGTCCGACTGCCCCTGACCCGTCACCGCCCCGGCGTACGGTCCACGGGCCCTGCTTGCCGACGCCGGGGGCCATGCCTACATCAGGGGTCCGCCCCGGAGGAGACGTGGAGCAGACCGCATCGATCCTGCTGGTCGAGGACGACACCACCATCGCCGAGGGGCTGGTGGCCGCCCTCGAGCACGAGCGCTTCGAGGTCCGGCACGAGACCACGGCCGAGGCCGGGCTCGAGGCCTTGCGCGAGCTGGCCGCCGATCTCATCGTCAGCGACATCATGCTGCCCGGCATGGACGGCCTCGCCTTCCTCCGGCAGGTCAAGCAGGAGTTCAGCGGCCTGCCCATCATCATGCTGACCGCCAAGTCCGACGAGATCGACCGCGTCATGGGCCTCGAGATGGGCGCCGACGACTACGTCACCAAGCCCTTCTCGGTCCGCGAGGTCATCGCCCGGGTCAAGGCCCGGCTGCGCGAGCGCACCACCGAGCGCCGCACCCCGGACAGCTTCAAGTTCGGCAACGTCCACGTGGACCTGCGGCGCCGCATCCTCGAGAAGAACGGCGAGGAGATGCGCCTGACCACCCACGAGGCCGGCACCCTCGCCTACCTGATCACCCACCGGGGGCGGGATGTGAGCCGCGACGAGCTGCTCGAGAACGTGTGGGGCTACAAGGCCGCCATCACCACCCGGACCGTCGACAACCAGATCCTCAAGCTGCGCAAGAAGATCGAGGACGTGCCCAGCGAGCCCCGGCACATCCTCACGGTGCACGGCACCGGCTACCGCTTCGAGGTCTGAGCCCCGGTGCGCGCCCTCGACCGCCTCGCCCGGCGGACCGGGCCCGACGCCCCGCTCCTCCCCTACCTGCGGCCGGGCACCTGGCCCGGCGTCCACGCCTGCGCCCACCGCTCCCTCATCCCCTACCGCCCCGGCCCCGACACCCCCTACGTGGCCGTGGGCCGGGACCGGGGCGACGGCGTCGACCTGCTCCGCTTCGATGCCCCCGACGAGCTCGGCATGGACTTCGACCAGCTCCTCTCCTTCGCCGTCGACAACCTGGCCGCCGTGCCCGCCGCCTGGGACGTCCGCCACGTCCGCGAGGCCACCGGACGCCCCCTGCTCCTGGCCTTCGAGGCCGACGGTGTCACCAGCGCCAGCCGCGTCCTCGACCCCGACTTCCTGCGCGCCGGCCACGCCATGCTCGGCGGCGCCGTCGCCCTCGTGGGGGTCCCCTCCGCCCGCGCCCTCTTCCTCGCCGACGGCAGCGTCTTCGCCGAGCGCACCGTCCAGAAGGCCTTCGTCGCCTGGGTCCGCCGCCACCACCAGGACGCCCAGGGCGTCGACGCCCTCTCCCCCCAGGTCTTCGTCTCGCGCGAGGGCACCATCGTGGGGACGTACCAGCCGGCGGCGGATGGGTAGGGGGTCGGGGCGCTGTACCCCTACCCCCCCAGCTCCTCCTCGGTCTCGCGGGTGACCCGGAAGCGGACCTGCACGAAGCGCACGGCGCCCACGACCGCGAAGACGAGGCCCAGGGCCACCAGGGTCCAGCCGACCCAGAAGGACCAGGCCGCCTCGACCAGCTCGAGGAGGCCGAAGCCCGTGGCGCCGAGCCCGACGGCGGTGCGGACATAGGCCAGGAGGGTCCGCTCGTTGGCGAGGGCGGTGCGGTCGATGGCGAGCACGTCGCGGAGGATGATCTGCTTCTCGGGTGCGGACATGGGACCTCCCGGGCGGGGCCTACCCCGCGGGGAGCGGCGGAACCGGCGTAGCGCGGAGGACACGCCTCCGAGGTTTCCCTTCACGCCGGCGAGGTCGTGGCTACGACGAGAAGGACCCGGTGCCCGGAGAGAGCATGAGCCACCTGCTGACCCTGAAGACCGTCGAGCCCGTCACCCACGACACCCTGCGCCTGACGATGGACCGGCCGGAGGACCTGTCCTTCGCCCCGGGACAGGCGGCCCTGGTGACCCTGGATCGAGAGGGCTGGCGGGAGGAGGAGCGCCCCTTCACCTTCGTCTCCCAGCCGGAGGATCCCTTCCTGGCGTTCATCATCAAGACCTACCCGGAGCACGAGGGCATGACGGCCCAGCTCCGGTGGCTGGAGCCTGGCGATCGGATCCAGGTCGGCGATCCGTGGGGCGCCATCCAGGACAAGGGGCCCGGGACCTTCATCGCCGGTGGCGCGGGCGTCACGCCCTTCATCGCCATCCTGCGCCGGCGCCAGCGGGAGGGCACCCTGGCGGGCTGCCGGCTCCTCTTCTCGAACAAGGCGGAGCGCGACATCATCCTGCGCGAGGCCTGGGAACAGATGGACGACCTGGACCTGCACCTGCGGGTCACGGAGGAGGAGGGCTCGGACCTCTACGGCCCCCGCTACGACGAGACCGAGCTGCGCAAGCTCGTCGACGAGGTCGACCAGCCCTTCTACGTCTGCGGGCCGCCGGCCATGGTGGAGGACGTGACCGCCGCCCTGAAGGCCATGGGCGCCGATCCGGACGGAATCACCCTGGAGGACTGACGGCGCACCGAGGGGGCGCGCAGCGCCGGTCGGCGGGGCCCCAGGTCGTTACGCCCCGGGCATGCTGCTGCCCCTCACCGCCACCGCCCTCCGCCTGGAGGGCCGCGAGATCGCCACCGAGCCCTTGGGCGAGGTGACCGCCGCCCTCACGGCCCACCTCGCGGCGGAGACCCCCGGTGGTCTGGTGCTGCTGGGGGCGTTCGGCTCGGGCAAGTCGACCCTGTGCGCGCGGCTGGCCCTGGTGGGCCTCCCGGGCGCGCCGCCCTGCACGGCGGTCCCCATCCGGGTGGTGGCCCGCCACCAGGACCTGCGCGCCGGCCTGGCCGCCACGGTGGGTCCGGCTCGCCTGGCCGAGGCCCGCGCGGGAGAGCGCATCCTCCTGCTGGACGGCCTCGACGAGGTGGGCGCGGGGCTGCTGGGCGACCGCACCTACTCGGAGCTCTTCCACACCCTCACCGAGGCTGCCGGGCCCTCGTGGATCCTCACCTGTCGGCCGGGATGGTTCCGCACCGGACCCGACACCGCCCCCGACCAGGTCGATGCCCTGTCCAGCCCCGACGTGCAGACCTGGGTGCTCGACCCCCTGCCGCCCACGGTGGTCCGCGAGCACCTCTCGGAGCTCCCCCACGGCCGCCTGCTGCTGCGCTCGGTCGAGGGGATGCTGGATCTGGCCACCTCGCCGGTCCTGTTCCAGGCCCTCGTGGCGGCGCTTCCCTTCATCGAGCCGGGCCGCCCCATCCAGCCCTGGGGCGTCTTCGACGCCTGGCTCCGCCACGCCCTGTCCACCGGACCCCGGCACGACGAGGCGATGGCGGCCCTGGAGCAGCTCGCCTGGAAGGCCTTCGAGGGTCACGATCACCACCTCGAGGTGCCGCTCCTCTCCACCGAGGAGGTGGCCCGGGCCCGCCTGCCCGAGTCCTTCCGCCGCGCCCTCTTCGTCAACGAGCTGACCGGCGGCCTGCGCTTCGGGCACCGCTCGGTCTTCGAGTTCCTCCTCGCCTCCCGCATCGCGCCCAGCCTGGGGGCCAACCAGGGGCACGGGCCGGATCGCCTCACCGGCCTGCGCCTCACCGACGCCATGCGCGCCTTCCTCGTGGGCCGGTGCGGCCGGATGGGGGTGGGCTTCGACCGGGGCGCCACCCGCGCCTGCATCCCGCGGGGCAACTTCGTGGCCGGGGGCGACGCCGCCCCGGACGAGCGCCCGCTGCGGATCGCCCACCTGGAGCGGCCGTTCTGGATCGCCCGGGCCCCGGTGACCCACGCCGAGTGGCAGGCCTTCCGCGAGGCCACCGACGAGCCGCCGCGCGAGGACGCCCACTACCTGACCCACTGGGGGCCCGACCGGATCCTGCCGGCCGGCCTGGCCGACGCCCCCGTCTACGATCTCTGGCCCGAGGACGCCGAGCGCTACGCGGCCCACGCAGGGGCGCGGCTGCCCACCGCCGACGAGTGGGAGAAGGCGGTCCGGGGCCTGGACGGTCGGCGCTGGCCGTGGGGCGAGTGGTGGCGGCCCTGGGCCGTGACCGCCGAGCTCGGGGTGGATCGTCCGCTCGATGTCCGGGCCCTCGGCGCCACCGGAGAGGCCGGCCTGTTCGCGGCGGTGGGCGGCGTCTTCGAATACACCGCCTCGCCCTGGCGGGGCCGGGAGGGTCGGGGGCGGATCGTCATGGGCGGCTGCTTCACCCACCCGGCCCGGACGGCCCGACCCAGCCTGCGCCTCTCCCACACCCTGTCGGGCCACCTGAAGGCGGGCCTGCGGCTGGCGTGGGACGTGGAGGGGTGAGCACGGAGGACCCGTCGCCGGACCGGACCACCCGCCTGCACACCGGGGCCCGGGGGCTGTGGCTGGCGGTGCATCACTGGGGCCCCGAGGCCGGCCGGCCGGTGGTGATCCTCCACGGCTTCCTGGAGCAGGGCCCGGCCTGGGGTGCGGTGGCCCGGGCGCTGGCCCCGCGGCGGGTGGTGGCCCCCGATCACCGCGGACATGGTCGGAGCGGGCATGTCGGTGCCGGCGGCTTCTACCACTTCTGGGACTACGTGGCCGATGTGGACGCGCTCCTGGACGCGCTCGGCGAGGGGCCGGTCGACCTGGTGGGCCACTCCATGGGCGGCACCCTGGCGGTGCTGGTGGCGGCCTGCGTCCCCGAGAAGGTGCGTCGCCTGGTGCTGGTGGAGGGCCTGGGCCCGCCGGACGGATCGCCCCGGGCCCTGGAGCAGGCCCGCGCCGCGCTGCGCCACCGCCGACGGCCCCCGCGGCACCGCCCGGTCGACGGCCCGGACGACGCCGTCCAGCGCATGCGGAAGGGCAACCCGGACCTCCCGGCCCACCGGGCTCCGGATCTGGCCCGGCACCTCATCCGCCCGGCGGGCGAGACCTGGTCCTGGACCTGGGATCCCCTCCATCGGGCCCGCTCCCCCCAGGCCTTCTCGGCGGCCGGGTTCCGCACCTTCCTCGCCGCGGTCGAGGCCCCTGTCCTGCTCGTGGACGGCGCCACCTCTCCGTACCAGCACATCCCCGACCTGGACGATCGCCGCGCCGCCCTGCAGGATGCGCGGGTCCACACGCTGGCCGACACCGGCCACCACCCCCACCACACCTGCCCCGCGGTCCTCGCCGACCTGATCCGGGAGCACCTCGATGGATCCTGAGACCGTCTCGGACCTGCTCGACGCCCTGTCCGACCCCCGCACCGCCCGGACCCGCCACAAGGAGCTGTCCACCCTGCGGGGGATCCGCGGGGTGCCCACCGGCGAGATCGCCCGCATCGCCGCGGCCACGTGGCAGGAGATGCCCCCCACCATGGCCGACGAGGCGGCCCTGTCGACCCTGTTCGGGACCGCCTGGGAGGACGGCCTCGTGGCCATCGGCCTGCTCGCCACCCTGGCCCCCCACCACCCCGACGAGGTGCTCGACATCGGGCGCGACTGGCTCGACCGCACCGACGACAACACCACGGGCGATGCGCTCGGCTGGCTGGTGCTGGGCCCGGCGCTGGCGGCGGGGGGCCGCAGTCCGGCGGAGAGCCTGGGGCGCGAGCTGCACCACCGGCGGGCCGCGGTCCGGCGGGCGGTGGTCATGAGCGGCCTGGCCTTCCTCCCCGAGCCGGTCGAGGGCCCGGCCGCCGCCCCCCTCCGCGAGGTGGTGGGCACCCGGCGGGTGGCCTTCGTGGAGTCTCCCGCCACCGAGGTGGTCCGCGACCTCCTCGACGCCACCATCCGTGACGAGGACCCGACGGTCCGCAAGGCGGTGCGGCGGCTGGCGGTGGCCTGGGCGACCCACGACCCCGACCCGGCCGAGGCCTGGGTGGTCGCGCTGCCCGGCGGGGCCCCCAAGATGGTGCGCGAGCCGCTGCAGAAGGCGGCGCGCAAGGGACGGCGTCGGTCGGAGGGGGCGTGAGCTGGCCGCTGGTGCTGGTGGGGGCCGGGTGCGTCCTCGGCGATCTCGAGGTGGACGTGGAGGTGGAGCGCGCCCGCCGGGACCCCATCCCCGGGTCGGGAGCCGCCGAGACGGTGGAGGTCCTGGTCGAGTCGGCCGAGCTGCGGGTGGCCGCCCGTCGCGACTGCCCCCACGTGGACGTGGTGCTGCCCCCAGGGGTGGCGCTGGAGGACCTCTCCGCGCGGGTCAGGCTCGGCGACGGCAAGGGCTACCGGCTCACCGCCGGCCGCTGGGACCCGGGCCCCCGCGACCTGCTCGGCGTGGCGCGCGTCCGGGTTCACGTCCCCGAGCTGCTCCCGGGCGATGCGGTGGACCTGGAGGTGGTCCGCACCTGGGCCCCCGAGGTGCCGTGGCGGCTCGGGCTCGACGGGGTCCGTTCCGCCCGGGCCAGCCTGCCCCGAGAGCGGCTCGAGGGCGCGGTGGGCGCCGGCTTCGAGGTGCGCGGCCGGACCTTCGTGGCCCACGACCCGGATTCCGCCACCTGGCTGGCCCTGCCCGCCGCGACGCCCCCAGATCGGAAGAGCACACGTCTGAACTCCAGTCACGTGAAACG
>CAZPJM010000171.1:0-10156 GCA_964586865.1 uncultured Enterobacteriaceae bacterium | reverse complement strand
GCGGGGGTGGCGGTGGGGGCGGGGATTCGGGGACCTGCTCGGCACAGCCCGTGAAGGCCAGGAGCAGCAGCGTCATCCGGAAGGGGCGGGCCATCATCGGGGCACCGCCACGCCGGACTCGACCGTTCGGCAGGCGGAGAATGTGCAGTCGGTGATGCATTCTCTGCTCATGACGAAGTGGATCCACAGCTCTTCGTTGTCCGGGTCGTATCGGCCGCTGAGAGACCAGGCCTCTTGGAACAGCTCGGCAAATCCAGTGGGAGTCTCCCCGATCTCCATGCCGGACCAGATCCAGGGGATCGAGTACTGCGTGGGGCACTCGAAGGTGCCGTCGTGCTGCACCGGGCACCGCACGCCCACGAACCGGAACGCTCCCAGACCCCCTTTGTCGGGAACTCCGAAGTGGATGAAGTTCCTGCCCTCCACGTCCAGCGTCCAGATCTGGCCCAGGTGGCTGCGTTGCCCTTCCCGGGCCAGGTCCTGGCCGTCGCAGGAGTACTGCATGGAACTCGTCGAGAGCCAGCCATTCCAGTAGGTGGTAGGCAGGACCAAGGGGTCGGGCGGGTCGTCGGGGTGGTAGAAGAAGGGCTCCTCTTCCACCGCGTCGTCGGCAGGGTCGCAGGCCCCGCCGAGGAGACAGAGGATGGGTGTCAGGACGAAGGCTAGTCGCATGACTGTACCAGTGGGCTGTCGTGGGTGAGTGTAAAGGGGTTGCCGCGCAAGGTGCAGCCGAAGAAATTGGCCCCGTACCACCCGAGAGGAAGACCAAGGGGGGAAGCCCATGCTTTGACGTTCTTGACCTCGAACGTGACCTCATCGTTGGTCAGGCTCGCATCCCCGAAGCCGGTGTCGGCCACCGTGTACTCAATCCAGGCGGCAGTACCTGCAGCAGGGTAGTCGGTCGTGTTGATGGAACTGCACAGGACGACCTGTGGGCTCTCCGGCTGTCGAAGGTCGTAGCAGGTCGTGAAGTCGCTCGGGGGCGTCCCCAGCTCGTGCGCGACGCGAAGGTCCAGGGGGAAGACGAAGATGAGATCACGGCCACTATCTCGGCAGATGTTGCCATTGTTCCTCTCGAACACCAGCTCCATGGATGTGGTACTGCGTAGGACAAGGGCGGGATCACCCGCCCCGGTCTGACCAGGGATCACGATGACCTGAAGGGGGTCGCCGTCCGCGTCCAGCCAGGGGTCACCGTCTACGTCGGTGGCATCGAAGATACCCGCACCATCGGTCGTGGCGACCGCCATGCCGTTGATCGGCCCGCTGCTCAGCAGCTGGAATGCCCCACGGTTCGCGTTCCATCCAGGGGCACCGACCACCAGGTCCATCCGGTCCGACCGCTCGGCGTCGATGGGCAGAAGACTGGTGCCGAAGCGCGAGAACCGCGTCGCGTCGGGGTTCAGGAACCGCTCACCCAGGGGACGGGTGAGGATGTTCACGTCGGGAAAGGCCTCGATGATGGGACCGTCCCGAGTGCCCCGATAGATGGTGACCAGTCCGGAAGGGTCGATGCTGGGGTCCTCGGCTCCGATGAAGGAGGAGGGCTGGTTCAGGACCGCCGTGTCGAGCCAGTGGAAGTCCTCGGCGCCCGGAGCACCGACCGCCACCTCGTCGAGGAGGGCCAGCGGGCTGGCATCATCCAGATAGGGGTCCACAGGCGACAGGTTGGCCACCGTGACCGCGGCCCCCCATCGCGCATCGGCGAAGGCGGCGCCGTTGAGGGGGGAACGGGTGCACACCGGCTCTGTCTTGAAATCGGAGTAGGGTCCCAGGTCCTTTGTCCCATTCTCATCTTCCTCGAAGGCGAACCAGCACACGCCGCCGCGTCCCCCATCCGTGTCCGGGGCACCCATGTAGAGCATCCGGCGCGTCTTCCACACGACCACCTCTTCTCCGTTCAACTCCATGGTGATCGGGAAGAGGTGCGTGGCACCGGACGCGAGTGACACCCCGAGGCTGGTGGCGTCCCCCAGGCTCCCCTTCAACTCCACTACATCGGTCGGGTCGAGAGGGGCGGCGCCGGACTCGTCTCCCCCCACCACGTACACCCGGCTCTCGGTGTGGATGGAGGTGGCCGGGGTCCCGATGGCCAGATCGACAATGCCGTCGCCGTCGAAGTCGTCTGCTTGAAGCGCGGCCCCGAACGCCACCTGGGTGAGCGGGGGCGGGCTCGTCCCGAGTCCCGAGAGCGGAATGGTCTGGACGTGCCGCAGCTCGTCGGCGAGCGGGAAGCGACCAAACTTCTGGTAGATGTAGACCTCTCCGACTCCCGGTCCGCTGATGGCGATCCACGGCGAGGTGGTACCCACCTCGTCGGTGGCTGCGGCCATGGCGGTGCCGAACTGTGCCCAGCCGGGGGAGGTTCCCGGTCGGGTCAGCACTGGACCTGGGGCCCAGGTCCACGACGCCCGCTGGTCGGAGGTCGTGAACTTGTCGGTGTCCGAGATCTCGGTTCGGTAGATCTGGACGCGGCCCTCGCTGGCCGCTGCACCGGGCGCGCCGACCAGCAACTCCTGCCCCGCGTACTGGACCGGCTTGGGTGAGCCGATGAACGGAGACTCGTAGGGGTCGGCCCAGTCGGCAGCGAGGACACTGGCCCCGAAGGCGCTGTTGATGCCGAATGGACTGATGAGCTCCTGCACCGCGTGGCCGCTGGACGGGTCCAGCTCGCCCGTGGATGTGTCCACCCGCACGAGCCGCACCCGGCCCGGGGCAGGGGGCGCACCGGCAGAGAGGCTCGGAGCGCCTGCGACCAGTTCTTGAAACGTCCGGTAGTCCCCGGTGCCCCAAGCGGGAGGCGGACCGAAGGTCACCAGGTCCAGGGAGTGTCCGAGGTCGTAGCTCGCGCCGCCGGGCGGCGGAGCGGAGGCGTCGTCCAAGGTGTGCTGGGGCGAAAGAAGGGGCGTATCGACGGGAAGGCAAGCGGGTGTGTCGTATCTGGGCATGTCTTCGGGCGCGGTTGCATCCAGATCGGCCACGGCCGGATCGTCAGGTTCCGGGGCTCCAGGCCCGCCGCAGGCGATTCCAGAGAGGGTGAGGAGAATCAGCCCCGAGACGACACCAGGTGACTTCTGGCCCGCGAGGGGGGGGGGACTTCATGGCGACCTTCCTACGGCTGGGGTGGTGGCCGGAGTCTGGCAAGACACGGGATGGATGTCGATAGGGGTTTCTCCTACCCGATCCGGGGACGCGCGTGCCCGGGGGCCGTCGAGAGCGCGGGTGAGCGGCTCGTCGACGGGGCCCGAACGTGGGGGTCTTGGCCTGTGTCCCGGACCGTTCCGCCAACCAGGGCGTTGTGTCGATCCCGGTCCGGCGGTGCGACGTTCTGCCTTCGAGCGCCCGCTACGACCGCTTCTTCTCCGACTCGCCCCGGCCGCGGCGGGTGCCGGCCTCGATCTCGAGGAGCTCGGTGAGCAGGGTCCGGTAGGAGGCCACCAGGGCCGGGTGCACCACGTCGGGGACCACGCAGCCCTCCTCGCCCTCGCGGTGCAGGCAGTCCCGGAACTGGCACCGCACGTCCCGGATGCCGGGAAAGTGAAGGCGTAGCTCGGGGATCTCGAGGCGGGCCGGGGTGAAGGTCCGGATGCCGGGGCTGTCCACGATCTCGCCGCCTCCCGGGAGGGGGAAGATCCGCGAGGAGGTGGTGGTGTGGCGGCCCATGCCCCAGTATTCGGAGAGATCGCCCACCTCGCCGATCTCCTCGTTGGGGACTTCGGGCAGGAGGAGCCGCACCAGGCTGGTCTTGCCCACCCCCGAGCGTCCGACCAGGGCCCACGGGCCACGCCCCTCGGCCACGAAGGCCCGCAGGGGGTCGACCCCCTGCCCGGTCATGGAGGAGGTGCGGAAGATCCGGACGCCCGTGTCCTCGCGGACCCGGAGCTCGGCCTCGACCGGGTCCGAGACCCCCAGGTCCACCTTGTTGAGGGCCACGACCGCATCGAGGCCGCCCCGATCGGCGGCCACCAGGTAGCGATCGAGCAGCACGGGCGCCAGGGGGGGCTCGTCGGCGGTCTCGACGATGATGATGCCCTCCAAGTTGGCGGCCACCACCTGCTCCCGGCCGCGGTGGTCCATCCGGGCCAGCACGGTCCGGCGCTCGTCGACCCCCACGAGCTTGCCGCCGGTGCCCTGGGCCTCGACCCAGCGGACTTGATCGCCCACCACCGCCCGCTGCCCGGAGAGGAAGCACACCCGATCGCCCTCGTCGTCGGTGACCCGCACCCGGCGCCCCACCGTCTCGACCACCCGGCCGGGCCGGCCCTGGGGGGGGCGACGACCGCGGGAGCGGCGGGGACGGCTCATGGGCAGGGCTCGGACACGGGGACCTCCAGCCCGCCACGCTAACCCGCCGCCTGGCCGACGGGACCGCGCGGCGCGGGATAGGGGGCGGCATGCGCCGCGACATCCTCGAGCTCGACGCCCGTGTCCACCGCACCCTCGCCCGGTGCGAGCTCTCCCTGCTCGACGCCGAGTCCATCCGGCTGCTGCTGTCGGGGGGCTCGGTGGTGGACTGGCAGCGCCTGTCCTTCCGCTCCCTCGACCAGGTGGATCGCTACCTGGCCCTGAACCGGCTCGACCTCTCCGACCCGGTGGACTGGGAGCGGCTGCGGTACGTCTTCAACGAGGCGGTCTGCTACCTCGAGGAGCGGCTCTACCTGCGCTTCCCGAGGGAGGTCCGCCACCCCGAGGACGTGCGGGCCCTCTTCCTGTGGGCGAGCAACACCGACGGCTTCCGGCGTCGGCAGGTGCTCTGCTGCGTGATCCTCAAGCTCATGCACGTCATCCACCACATGGAGGCGGCGGATCTGAAGTTCAAGGTCCCCATCGCCGAGGAGGACCTGTTCGACCTGGCCGAGGGCGACATCCTCCGACGGGCCCGCCGGATGCGGGAGTCGGGGCTGCCCGTGGTGTCGTTCTACGGCTCGCGCAAGGCCCGGAGCAGCGTCATCACCAAGCTCATCGCCAAGCGCGAGAACCTGGCCGCCACCATCTTCGACAAGCTCCGCTTCCGTATCGTCGTCGACCATCGCGACGCGCTGGTGCCGGTGCTCGCCTACCTGGTGCGCCACTTCGTGCCGTTCAACTACGTCATCCCGGGCCAGAGCCACAACAACCTGCTGCCGCCTGGCGAGATCCTGGACCACCTGGCCCACACCGCCGCCGCCAGCGCCCTGGCCGAGCTGCCGGCCCTCGAGACCGGGGGCAAGAACGAGTTCTCGGGGGCCAGCTACCGGATGATCAACTTCATCGTGGACTACCCGGTTCGGCTCCCCGACGACATGGTGCCGGGGTTCCAGTTCGAGCTGGGGCGGGTGGTGTTCCTCATGATCGAGTTCCAGCTCGTGGACGAGGAGACCGCCCGCCTGAACGAGTCGGGCGAGAACGCGCACGCCCTCTACAAGTCCCGGCAGTACGACGTGGTGGCGCGCCGGCTCATCCGTGGGCTGCAGGGGCTGTCTCGCGAGCACCGCCAGGGCAGGCTCCGGGTCCGGGATCAGGACGAGGAGGACTCGGTGGTGCTGCGGCGGCCCCCGGGCCTGACCCACCGCCAGTCGGTGGACGAGCTGCTCGGCGAGGACGACCCCACCGAGGTGGTGCCGCGCCCTGGCCACGACCGCGAGCCGGACGGCGAGGCCTGACCGCCGCGACGGCGGCGTCCCCACCGGGTGAGGGCACGCCCCAGCGCGTTACCCGCCGGGGCGCCCAGGTGGAGGAGCCATGATGGACCGGCGCGCGCACGCCCTCGCCCTGCTGGGCGGCTGGGTCCTGTCGAGCCTGGTGCTGCTGGCGCGCTGCACCCGCTCCTGGGACACGGTGGTCGACGATGCCTTCATCTCGGCCCGCTACGCCGAGCACCTGGCGGCGGGGCATGGGCTCGTCTACAACGCCGGCAAGCCGCCCGTCGAGGGGTACACGAACCTGCTCTGGACGGTGAGCCTGGCGGGGCTGCGGGCCCTGGATACCCCCGTCCACGAGGCCATGATCGGGATGGCCTTCGGCTGGGGGGTGCTGGGGCTGCTCGGAGTGGTGCTGGTGACGGACGCCCTGCTCGACGGGCCTCCCCCCTGGCTCGCGGTGCTGCCGGCGGTGTGGCTGGCCCTGACGCCGCACTACGCGGTGGTGGCCACCAATGGCCTGGAGACCACCCAGTTCCTGGCCTGGACGCTGCTCGCGGCGGCGGCGCTCTGGCGGTCGGAGGGTCCGGGGCGCTGGGGGGCGGCGATGCTGCTGGCGGGGCTCTCGGCGGTGCGCCCCGAGGGGGTGGCCGTGGCGGCGGGCCTCTCCCTGTTCGACACCCTGGCGCGGCGGGACGCCCTCGGGCGGGTGGGGACCTGGGCCCCCTGGGCGGGCACGCTCCTGGGGGTGGCGGCGGTGACGGGGTGGCGCCTGTGGACCTACGGCGCGTGGGTGCCCAATACGGCCGCCGCCAAGGCCGAGGGCACCTGGCTCGGCACGGTGGAGCACAACCTGGGCTACCTGGGCGGCGATCCCTCGTTCTGGATCGGGATGCTGGTGCTGGCGGGGGGGGGGGCGGCCGCGAGCCGGTGGAGCTGGCGCAAGGGGGCGCTGTTGGCCATCGCGGCCGGGCTCGTGCTGGTGGCGAGCCGGGTCGAGCTCTGGATGCCCGGCGGGCGGCTGCTGGTGTTGCCGGTGGCGCTGCTGCTGCCGGTGGCGGTGGCCCCCCTCGAGGGGCTGCGCACCGGGCCGCGGCGTGGCCTCCGGACCGGGCTTGCGGTCCTCATGGCCGTCTTCGTCATGTGGTGTGCCGTGGGGCGGCCGGACGACTGGCAGCACCGGCGCGATGCGCGGCACTCGGTGGTGTCCCACAACCCCGCCCGGGGCGCCGGCGAGCACCTGGCGCGCCACCTGCCGCCCGGCAGCCGCCTGGCCACCCGGGATGCGGGGCTGCTGGCGTGGAGCGTGGGCACCGATGTGCGCGTCGACGAGCTCCACCCCCGGGCCCTCACCCTGCCCCATCCCGACGGGGCCGACGTGGACTGGCGGACCGCCTTCCCCGACGCCCCCGCGGCGGTGGCCCTCACCGTGAACGCCGCCCGCCGTCGCCCGTTCTACTACCCCACCGAGCGGCGGTTGTGGCGGCACTGGTCCCCGACCGAGTACCGCTACCTGGGTCGCGTCGAGCAGCACTTCCGCCGCTACTACGACATCTACGTGCGCGCGGACCTTGCGGTCCCGCCCCTCGACCCGGGCCTGGTCACCAATACGAAGGGTCGGATCCCCCGTACCACGGTGCACGTGGCCGAGGGCGTCTCCCCCAGGCCCGCCCCCGCGTCCTCGAGACGGTGAAGGAAGGTCGGCGTCGCGGTGCGCCCCGGAGGGGCTCCGCGGGGGCGGGCGGGGAGTGCGCCGGCCGGGCGCGACCCGCGGGGCGGGTGGCCGATGGCCGGTGACACCCCGGAGGTCGGATCCGGGGCCCGAGAACATGACTCAACCGGCCCGGGAAGCGGCCGAAGGGGGCTCAGAGCCCGTCAGGGACGTCCTCGTCGGCGATATCCGGGGCGCCTCGGGCCTCCATCACCGCCGCGGAGAGCGCCTCGAGGGTCGGCGGCACCGCCGGGGCGGGGCGCTGCCACGGGTCGTGAAGGCGGGGGCCCTCCACGGTCAGGAGGCCGTCCAGGTCGGGCGCGCCGCCCCGGAAGCTGGCCACCACCCGGTCCCCCTCCCGCCACACCGGCACGCCGTGCACCTGGACGATGTGCTCGCCCACGCGGCCGCCGGGCAGGGTGAGGGTGAGGGTCGGTGGGGCCGTCCCCACGAGCGGGCGCAGCACCCGCAGGGTGTAGGTGGTGCGCACCCGGCGTGGCTCCGCCCGGGTCTCCAGCGCCACCACCTCGGCGAGGACGGCCCGGTCGGAGGAGGCCACCACCCGGGCCACCGGGGCCGGGGCGGTGGTTCGTGCGGCGACGGCGAGGGGGGGCAGGAGCAGGGCCGCGAGCAGCACGGCCCGGGCCGGGGCGGTCATGGCCGGGACCGGGGCCGGGGGGGGCGGAAGGGGCTCATGGGCAGTCTCCGGGTGGGGGTGGGGGTCGAGATGCGTCGGCGGCGCCGACGGAGGGTGGCGGCGCCCAGGGCTGCGGGGAGCCACGCCGTGCCCGCCACGCCCAGGGCGCTGCAGGCCAGCCCCGGGCTGCCCTCGCCCGGGTAGAGGTGGCGCGCCCCGTCCTCGTCGCTGCGGTGCAGGCTGCGCTTGCGGGTCTCGCCGGCGTGGGCGGTGGGCGCCATGGTGGCCTCGGCATGGTGCGGATCGTGGCCGAGGCCCAGGGCATGACCCACCTCGTGGGCCAGCGTGTTCTGCAGGTCCATGGCGTCGCGGGAGCCGGCGGTGTCCCAGTGGGGATCGCGGGCGTTGAGATCCACCCGGAAGGCCTCGATGGTGCCGTCCCGGCGGCTCCAGGTGCTGGTCATGGCCACGATGTCGGGGGCCCACGGCCAGTCCGGCTCCCACCCGACCGGGTTCACCCGGTCCTCGGGCACGTCCCCGTCGGCTTCCAGGAAGGTCACCCGGGCACCGGGGACCGCGTTCCAGGCGGCGAAGGCCTCCCGCACGGCCTCCTTCACCGAGGCGCGGTCCAGGTGGTGCGGGCGATGGGTGTCGTCGTAGGTCCACCACACCGGCATGACCTCCCAAGAGACCTCGACGCCGTCGGCGTTGGTGGCGGTCTCGAAGGCGGCCGCGGGGGGAGCGGCCCACAGGAGTGCGGCCAGCAGCATGGCGACTCCGGGTGCACAGGGGGGGCCCCGGGGGTCGGATCGCGGGCGGGCCTGGGTTACCCTCCGGCCGCTCGTACGCCCCCGATCCCGTCACCGACGAGGGAGCCGCTCGATGGCGGAGCCGACGCCCCCCGCAGGCGCCCCCCAGGGTGTCCCCGATCCCTCGCCGCCGGCCCGCTGGTGGGCGGCGGCCCGGGCGGTGGCGGGCTCGCCCGGGCTGTGGGTGCCGTGCGCGGTGGTGTGCGGCCTGGTGGACCTGGGGATGCACGCCGGCCTCGGTCCCGCCATCCACGGCCTGAACCGTGGCGACCCCGAACTGCGCCTCCTCCTGTCCCAGGGAGCGCTGCTCGGGGCGGTGGTGCTCGGGCTCTACCTGGCCTTCCTCGGCGTGCGGTGGGCCGTCGGCCGCCGCGGGGTGCGGGTGGCGTGGCTGCCGGGCTTCCTGGTGTTGCCCCTGCTGCTGGTGGGGATCGCCCTCTCCCCGGCCCTCGACGGGGTCACCGACCAGGTGGCGCCCCCCTCCTTCGCCCTCATCGGGGTGACCCAGCTCTGGTGGATCGTGGGCCTGGGCGGGATCTCCCTGCTCGCCATCACCTGGGATCAGGCGCGCCACGACGGGGGCGCCGTGGGCCTCTCCGCGGTGGTCTCGACCTGGGCCCGGACCCTGCCCCGAGCCCTGGCCCCCTATGGCGGGGCCGTGGTCGCCACCTTCCTGGGGCAGCAGGCCATCTGGCCCGGGCTGGTCTACCTGGTCGAGCTCGCCTTCGTCGGCCAGGTGACGTTGCTGGCGCCCGGGGCGCGCCCCCATCGCCGCTCCCGGGCCCTGGTCCGTCGCGAGGGTGCGGGCGCGGTGGTCGGGGTCCTGGCGATGGCGGCCGTCTTGCTGCTGCCCGGTCACCTGGCCCTGACCGTCGGCGCCGAGCTCGTCCACGCGGCCCTGGGCGATCCCACCTACCCGGACGGGGAGGGCCTCGGTCCCGTGATCTTCGGCTGGTTCTACGCGCGGCTCTTCATCGGGGCGGCCCGCCTGCCGGCCCTGGGGGTGGCGCTGGGGGGGGCGCTCTCCGGCTTCGTCATCCTGGCCACCACGGTGGCCCTCACCGGCCTCTACCGGGATCGCCTCGCCCGCCGGGCCCGTCCCGGACGGACCGATCGGCCGGCGCCTGTTTCGTCCGAACCGGTTCGAATGGCCGCGGGGGGTGGCGCGTCGGAGTGAGCGAACCCGAGGAGGTTGCCATGCTCCGCACCGCCCTGACCCTTCTGGCCCTCACCCTCGCCGTCCCCGCCGCCGCCGCTCCCCGGCAGGATCGGGAGCTGCCCCGCGAGGATCGGGTGGAGCAGGTGGAGCGCGGCCCGGCCCACGCCCGGCAGCGGGGCACCGCGGCCCGCCCGGCCGTCCGGAGCACCGCCCCCCGTGGCC
>CAZPJM010000170.1:0-10365 GCA_964586865.1 uncultured Enterobacteriaceae bacterium | reverse complement strand
TGTCGGTGTCGGTGTCGGTGTCGGTGTCGGTGTCGGTGTCCGTGTCGGTGTCCGCCTCGACGTCGGTGTCGCCCTCGCCGCCCCCTGCGCATGCGACCAGGATCAGGGTCATCAGCACTCGTGCAGTCGGCATGCTTCCTCCTCGGGGTCGGTGGCACTTCGGGTGGACATATACCCCGAGTCACCTCATGTCATCCCTCCGCCGGCCGGGGCGGCCGGTGCCCGGACAGGCCGGCCGGTGCCCGGACGGACCCGGGGGCGCCGAGGCCCGTCGCTGCGCAACCAGGGGTCGAATGGTGGGACGCCCCGGCGCGTCTCCTGGAGCACAGCCCCCGCGCACCACCCGAGTCACCCCGGAGGACCCGATGCACACGACGACCCTGCGAAAGCACGCGACGTGGCTCGGCGGTCTGGCCCTGCTTCTGGGCACGGCCGCGTGCCACCAGACCGACGAGGGGCTGGACCGGCGGTGGTTGCTGGAGGCCAGCGCCGACACGCTCGACTTCGGCACGGTGGACCTGCCGGCCACGTCCCCCCCGCGCGCCATCACCCTGGTGAACACCGGGCGGAAGGCCGTCGCCCTCGGAGCCATGTCGCCCGAGGCCCTGCAGGTCGACGGGTCGCCCTTCGCGCTCGTCCCCCAGGACTCGAGCTGCACCACCGGTCGGGTGCTGGAGCCGGGCCAGGGCTGCGTCCTGGCGTTCACCTTCACGCCGAGTCTGGATACGGCCTCCACCCATGGCATCCAGGTGTCGTGGCGCAGCATCCGCGAGCGCGAGCACCGGGAGGAGACCTTCGCCCGGACGCTGGTCCTCCGGGGCGAGGGACGGGTGGACTGCGCGGCCGACCCGGCCTGGGAGGCGGCCTACGAGGAGGGCCGGGCCCGGGCGGAGGCCGCCAACGAGACCGACCATGCGCGCGGCTACGCGAAGGGCCAGGCCCTCGAGCGGGATGACGGGTACCGGCGCGGCTACGACAGCGCCTACTCCCCGTCCTACAACGACGCCTTCCAGCAGGCCTACGATCAGGCCTGGGCGGATGCCTGGGGCTTCGGCCACCAGGACGGCTGGCACCTCTACGCCGACACCGACGGCGCCTGCCAGCTCGGCATCGACGACGGCATGCTGGACGGCCGGCACGCGGGCACCGAGGACGGCCGCGTCGACGGGACGAGCCACGGTCTCGAGGACGGGGATCTCGTCGGCGTCGAGGAGGCCTGGTACGTCCTCAAGGACGCCGAGGCCTGGGGCGGCGTGTTCGCCGGCTGCGAGGTCGCCTACGAGAGCGTCTGGAGCGCGGCCCCGGCCCCGGCCCCGGCCCCGGCCCCGAGCGGTGATGACGGCATCGCGGGGATCTGCCGCGACAACGGCTTCGAGGACCACCGGGACGCCGGCGCCTACGAGGAGGGCCGCGCCGAGGGCGTGGCGGAGAACGAGGACTACCAGGCGGGCCTGCTCGAGGGCACCCGCGAGGGCCAGGCCCGCGGCCGGGCCGACGGCCTGCGCGAGGGCGAGGAGCGCGGCACGGTCGACGGCTACGACGCCGGCGCCCAGGAGGGCCGGGCCGAGGCGGAGCAGCTCGCCTACGACCGCTGCTACGAGGGGGCGTACGCCGCCGCCTACGCCGGGGCCTACGAGCTCGCCTACGTGGACCACTACTGGCCGGCCTGGGACCGGGCCCACGCCGACGCCTGGTACGCCGTCATGGACGGCTACTACGCAGACATGGACTGCGACCTCGTGCTGTTCGGGCCCTGACGGGGCGGCGGGATGGAACGAGCTGGATCGGACCCTCCAGAGATGGGCGGCTCCCGCCGAACGGGGGAGTGGGGGCCATGGGCCCCCCGTCGAGGTGACGCCTGCCCGCCCTTCACTGGCTCCAGGCCTTCGAGGCCGTCTTCCTTCCGGAGAACCTGCGTCCGGTGCCGGGCCGGCCCCCACCGCCCGAGCGGATGCCGGCGCGGGTGGTGATCTGGCTGTGCTTCGCGGTCTGCGGCGTGGTGACCGTCCTGCTGCTCGGGCGGTGGCTCACGGAGGGCTTCCCGCCGCCCTCCCTGTGGGTGGCCTGGGCGTGCACCCTCATCATCGCCGGCTTGCCGTGGGTGGTCCGGGTGACCGGGCGCTACCGGGACGTGGCCCTGGCGGTCCTGGTGCTGGGCGGGTCGGCCATCCTCATGCGAATCGCCCTCACGGGGGGTGGGCCAGCCCCATCGTGGCGTGGCTGCCCGTGGTGGCGGTGGCCGGGGTGGCCACCCTCGGGGCCCGGGAGGCGGGCCTGACCATCGCGGGGTTGCTGGTCGGGCTGGCGGGGGTCGGCATCCTGCCGCTGTGGGTGGCGGTGCCGGCCGCACCCATGGGCCCCGCCGCGGCCTTCCTCTCCACCACCTTCGCCATCCTGCTGGTGGGGGCGGTGGCGGGCGTGGCCGCCCAGGCCCGGGCCCGCCAGGTCGCGCTGCACCGCGACGCCCTGGAGGCCCTGCGCACCGCCAATGTCGAGCTCCGCCGCAAGCGCGCCGAGGCCGAGGCCGCCGACGAGGCCAAGTCCGCCTTCCTCGCCGCCATGTCCCACGAGATGCGCACGCCGCTGAACGGGGTGCTGGGCATGGCGCAGCTCCTCCGCGAGGGGCGCCTCGACCCGGAGCAGCGGGAGCATCTGCAGATCCTGCACGGCTCGGCCC
Organism: uncultured Enterobacteriaceae bacterium; assembly: GCA_964586865.1. Classification (GTDB taxonomy): domain Bacteria; phylum Myxococcota_A; class UBA796; order UBA796; genus REDI01. The sequence goes on along the minus strand of CAZPJM010000170.1, from coordinate 7,688 downwards.
GACTGCTGCTCACCGTCATCGACGATCTGCTCGACGTGTCCAAGCTCGATGCCGGACAGGTCGAGCTGGACCCGGTGCCCTTCCGGGTGCGGGCCTGGGCCCGGGAGGGGGTCGAGCTGCTGCGTCCCAGGGCCCGGGAGGCCGGGCTGGACCTGGAGCTGGTCGTCTCCGACCGGGTGCCCAGGGCGGTGGAGGCCGACGACGTCCGGCTGCGCCAGGTGCTCCTCAACCTGGTGGGCAATGCGGTGAAGTTCACCGAGCGAGGCCGCGTCGTCGTCCGGATCGACGGCACGCTCCAGCCCGGGGGCCGGGTGGCGCTGCTCATCGAGGTGGAGGACACGGGGATCGGCATCCCGGAGGACGCCCTGGAGGTGATCTTCGACCGCTTCACCCAGGCCGAGTCGGACACCACCCGCCGCTTCGGCGGCACCGGGCTGGGCCTGGCCATCGTCAAGGGACTGGTGGAGGCCATGGGGGGCCGGGTCGGCGTGGAGAGCACCGTGGGGGTGGGCTCGCGATTCTGGGTCGCCGTGACCGTGCCGGTGGCCCAGGAGGCCACCCGGCCTCCGACCCTGGTACCGCTCGTGGACGTCTCCGCGTGCACCCTCCGGGTGCTGGTCGTGGACGACCATGCGGTCAACCGCACCGTGGCCCGCCGCATGGTGGAGCGGCTCGGGCACGAGGTGGTGGAGGTGGACTCCGGCGCCGCGGCGGTGGCCCGGGCCGCGGAGGGCGGCCTCGACGTGGTGCTGATGGACGTGGAGATGCCGGGGATGGACGGGCTCGAGGCCACGAGACGGATCCGCGCCCTGCCCGGGGGGTCCTCCCTGCCCATCGTGGCCCTCACCGCCCACGCCCTGCCAGCCCAGGTGGAGCGTTGCCTGGCCGCCGGCATGGATGCGCACCTGGCCAAGCCCCTCATGCTGGACGCCCTCGAGACCGCCCTGGAGCGGGCCGCCGCGGCCTGCTGCCCCGAGGAGGTGCCGGCGGCGGTCCGGCGGGCGGCGGGGGGCGGGTCGGACTGATGGGGGCGGTCGGGCCCTCCGGCGGACGGCCTCAGCCCTCCAGCAGGTCGAGGGCCCGCAGCCGCCGGTACAGGGTGCGCTCCGAGACGCCCAGGGCCCGGGCCAGCTCCCGGCGGGAGCCCGGGAAGGTGCGTGCGGCCCAGGCCAGGTAGTCGGCCTCGATGTCGGCGAGGGGACGCACCTCGGTGCCCCCGTCGAAGCCACCGCCCGCGGCCGGCGCCTGGGGGGGGCGGGCCGGCAGCGGGGCGCCGACGTGGCGCGGGAGGTGATGCGGCAGGATGCGTGGCCCGTCGGCGAGGAGGACCGCGCGCTGGATCACGTTGCGCAGCTCGCGGATGTTGCCCGGCCACCGCCACTCCGAGAGGCGCTCCAGGGCCCGGGCCTCGAAGGTCTTGTCGGGGGCGAGCTCGGCGAGGAAGGTCCGCGCCAGGAGCGCCACGTCGCCGGCGCGCTCGCGCAGGGGCGGCAGGGTCACCGGGAACACGCTGATCCGGTAGTAGAGATCCTCCCGGAACCGGCCTTCGGCGACCATCATGGGGAGGTCGCGGTGGGTGGCGCAGACCAGCCGGAAGTCGGCGCGACGCTCCTCGACGGCGCCCACGGGGCGGTAGCGGCGGGACTCGAGGAGCCGGAGCAGCCGGACCTGCAGGGAGAGCGGGACATCGCCGATCTCGTCGAGGAACAGGGTGCCGCCACGGGCGGCCTCGATCAGGCCCTGCTTGCGGCGGGTGGCGCCGGTGAACGCGCCCTTCTCGTGGCCGAAGAGCTCGGACTCGAAAAGGGTCTCGGGCAGGCCGGAGCACTCCACCGGCACGAAGGGGTCGCTCCGGCGACCGCTCGCGCGGTGAACCGCCCGGGCGGCCAGCTCCTTGCCCGTGCCGGACTCGCCGAGGAGCAAGACGGGCACGTCGGAGGGCGCGGCGCGGTGCACCAGCGACCGGGCGCGGTGGAACGCTGGCGACCGGCCGACCTGGGGGTCGTCCTCGGCGGGGGGCACGGTGCCCAGCACCCGGATCACCTCGATGAACTGGACGATCTCGCCGTGCTCGTCGCACACGGGGCGAAGCTCGATGTCGCACTGCTCCGGCCCGTCCGGGCCATGGTGCACGTGCAGCACCCGCTCGCTGCGCCCGGAGCGCAGGCACTGGGCGACCGGACAGTCCTCGCCGTTCTGGTCGCAGGGGGTGTCGTAGCCGTGGCTCACCCGGTGGCAGTGTTGGGTGCCCGGGATGATCCGCGTGCCGTAGTGGGCCTCGTAGGCCGCGTTGGCGGCCAGGATCGTGTAGGAGCGGTCGAGCAGGATGGCCGGCAGCGACTCGGCCTCCAGGGCCGCACGGGCGCTCGCGTCCACGGACATGAAGACTCCGTCGTATATGGCAGACGATGTCCGCCAGCACTGTCATAGGTGGCATAACATCTGCGGCCGTAGCAGCCGTGACGGCGCGGTGGATCGGGCACTCCACGCATCCGAGGTCCGTTCCCATCTTGGTGGCGGCTGTGGCGCGCCCCTTGCTAAGCAGACCGGACCAGGGGCGCCCGCCCCACGGACCCCCGACCCCGGTGCGCCATGTCCCCCGTCCTGGTCTCCCTGCTCGCCCTGTCCTTCCTCGTCGGCACCGTCGGCCTGATCGCCCTCGTCTGGGCCATCACCACCGACCAGTTCACCAACCTGGCCGAGGGGGCGCAGATCATCTTCCGCCCCGGCGAGCTCAACCGCGCCGACGACCCCACCGCCCGCGACCCCAAGGCGCTCCAGTCCGCCCTCGAGGCCGCCTCGCCGGACGCCCTGCCCATGGAGGACCTGCAGAACCGGGTCGAGGCCGACCTCTCGACCCGGGTGCCGGTGCTGGCCTTCATCGGCTCCGCGGTGTTCTGGCTGGTCGTCGGGTCCCTCTTCGGCCTCGTCGTCAGCATCAAGTTCCACGAGCCCGACTGGTGGACCTCGACCGGCCTGCTCACCTTCGGCCGCCTGCGCCCGCTCCACCTGAACGTGGTCGTCTATGGCTGGCTCAGCATGGTGGGCATGGGCATCGGCCTGTGGATGCTCCCCCGCCTGCTCCGCACCCCCCTCCGCGGGGCCCGCTGGGCCACCGCCGGCGCGGTGCTGTGGAACATCGGCATGGTGGCCGGCGTGGCCGCCCTCTTCGTGGGCTGGACCGACGCGCTCGAGTGGCTCGAGTTCCCCTGGCAGGTCGATGGCTTCTTCGTCGTCGGGGGCGCCCTGGCCGCGGTCCCGCTGCTGCTCACCTTCCGCCACCGCCAGGTCAAGCACCTCTACGTGAGCGTCTGGTACATCACCGCCGCCCTGGTGTGGTTCCCCATCCTGTTCGTCATCGCGAACATGCCGTACCTGCACTTCGGGGTCGAGCACGCCCTGGTCAACTGGTGGTTCGCCCACAACGTGCTCGGGCTGTGGTTCACACCCCTCGGCCTCGCCACGGCCTACTACCTGATCCCCAAGATCGTCGGCCGACCGGTCCACAGCTACCAGCTCAGCCTGCTCGGCTTCTGGGCCCTCGCCCTGTTCTACAGCCAGGTCGGTGTCCACCATCTCATCGGCGGCCCCGTGCCCACCTGGGTCGTCACCCTGTCCATCGTGACCAGCGTGGCGATGATCGTCCCGGTCATCGCCGTGGCCGTCAACCATCACCTGACCGTCCTCGGCCGGTTCAAGGCGCTGCTCCACTCGCCGGTCCTCCGGTTCGTGGTGCTGGGCGCGATGCTGTACACGGCGGCCTCGGTCCAGGGATCCATCGAGGCCCTGCGCTCGGTCAACACGGTCACCCACTTCACCCACTACACCGTTGGCCACGCCCACCTGGGCGTCTACGGCTTCGCCAGCTTCGTCTTCTTCGGCGCCGTCTACTTCATCCTGCCGCGAGTGACGGGCCGGGAGTGGCCCGTCCGCAGCCTCATCGACGTCCACCTGGGCCTCGCGCTCACGGGTTTCGCCGTGTACTTCACGGCGCTGACCATCGGCGGGTGGCTCCAGGGCCAGGCCATGCTCGATGCGGACACCGCGTTCATGGAGTCGGTGATCCTCACCGAGCCCTACCTGGTGGGCCGCAGCGTGGGCGGGGCGCTGATGGTCCTGTCCCACCTCATCTTCGGCGCCCACGTGGTGGCCCTGCTGGTCAAGGGCGCGGCGCCCGCGGCCCAGGTCACCCGTACCCGCCGTCCCGACACCGTCCGGCCCGTGGAGGCCAAGTGAACAACGGAACCAGCGTGGCCATCGGTTCGGCCGGCCTCCTCCTCTTCGCAGGCGGGATGCTGGTCCTCGCCCCCGGCGTCCAGCTCTCGGACGTCCAGCCCCCTGACGGCCTCGAGCCCTACACCGCCGCCGAGGCCCGCGGTCGGCAGGTCTACATCGAGGAGGGCTGCATGTACTGCCACTCCCAGCAGCCCCGGGACCCCTCCCAGGCCCCGGACATGGAGCGCGGGTGGGGCCGACCCAGCGTGCCTGCCGACTACGCCTACGACTACCCGCACCTGCTCGGCACCATGCGCACCGGGCCCGACCTGCTCAACATCGGGGCCCGCCAGCCCTCCGAGACCTGGCACCTGCTGCACCTCTACCAGCCCAGGGCGGTGGTGCCCGAGAGCATCATGCCGTCCTTCCCCTACCTGTTCACGGTCAAGCCCGAGGCGGCCGAGGGCGACACGGTCGTCGCCGTGCCCGACCCCTGGGGGCCCGAGGAGGGCGTGGTGGTCGCCGATGATCGTGCACTGGACCTGGTCCGGTACCTCCAGAGCCTCGACCGCACCTACCCCATCGACGTCGAGCTCCGGGCCTCGCAGGAGCGCATGCCATGACGACGCCCCACGATCACCAGGACCCGCAGCCCAACGAGCGCTTCGAGGAGGGGAGCGCGACCGACCCGGACTTCCGGGAGGACGCCCCCACCGATCCCGGCGAGGCGCCGCCCAGCCGGGTCAACCTGCTCGCCGAGGCCCGCGAGGGCATGGACCCCTTCGAGGAGCAGCGCGGCATCCCCGTGCTGGTCGGCATGGTCATCGGCGCCACCGCCGTCTGGGGCTTCTGGTACCTGTTCATGTACGCCGACCTGGGCCTGGACCAGCAGCTCGGCGATGCCCGGACCGCCCAGGCCTTCGCCGATCCCCGGGCGGAGGACGGCACCCTCGCCGCCAGCGGCAATGGCGCCGCCGAGGAGGCCGCCGACGGCAAGGTCGTGTACGAGCAGATCTGCGCCTCCTGCCACCAGGGCAATGGCCTGGGGGTCGCCGGCGCCTTCCCGCCCCTGGACGGCTCGGAGTGGCTCGACCGGGAGGGGGAGCTGCCCGCCGCCATCGTGGTCCACGGCCTCCAGGGCCGGATCGAGGTGAAGGGCCAGAGCTACGAGGGCGTGATGCCCGGCTTCGGCAACCAGCTCTCCGACGCCGAGATCACCGCCGTGGTCAGCTACGTCCGGGGGGCCTGGTCCAACGACGCCCCGCCCATCGACGTCGAGACGGTCCGGTGGGCCCGGGAGGCCCGCTCCGGTCCGGTGGGGGGCCAGGCGGATCTGGAGGTCCTGGCCGAGGAGGCCGCGACCCGGGGCGGGGGGTGAACGCCGGGCCCCGAGCCCCGGGGGTGGCCCGCGGTGAGCCCGTGGTGCTCCGGGTCGACGGCATGTGGTGCGGGAGCTGCGCCGCCGCCGTCGAGGCGGTGCTGGGTCGGCAGGATGGGGTCGTGTCGGCCCGGGTGGGCTTCGCGACGGGCACCGCCGTGGTCGAGGTGGATCCCGCCGTGGTGGATGCGGCCGATCTGGTCGGCGCCGTCGGGAAGGCCGGCTACCAGGCCCGCCTCGAGGGCGATCCCACCGCCGACGCCGAGGCCGACGAGGCGCTCGTCCGGGACCTGCGGCTGCGGGTGGCCCTGGCGGCCTTCCTGGGCATGTGGGCCGCGGTGCTCGCCGGGGTGCTGCACCTGACCACCCCCGCCCTCGTGCCCCCCGACGCCCGCACCCTGCTGGGGGTCGCCAGCGGTGCCCTGGCGACCCTCGTCGTGTTCGGGGCCGGCAGCCAGCTCCTGCTGGCCGGCTGGCGGACCCTGCGCGCGGGCGTGCCCGGCATGGACACCCTCGTCGCCATCGGGGCCATCTCGGCCTGGGCCCTGTCCATGGGCCAGCTCCTCCGCGGCTCGGACCACGTCTGGTTCGACACCGCCGCCATGCTGATCACCTTCCTGCTGGCCGGGCGCCTGCTCGAGCTCGGCATCCGCCGGCGGGGCGCCGATGCGGTGCGCCGCCTCCTCGACCTCTCTCCCGAGGAGGCCACACGCGAGGACGGCACCGCCGTGCCGGCGGCGACGGTGGGGGTGGGCGAGCGGATCGCGGTCCCCCCGGGCGCCCGGGTCCCCCTCGACGGGCGGGTCGTCGCTGGCCGCTCCCGCCTGGACCGGTCCGTGCTCACCGGCGAGTCGGTCCCGGTGGACGTGGGGGTGGGCGACCGGGTCGAGGCGGGCACCACCAACCTGGACGGCCCGCTCACCCTCGAGGTGGACGCGGCCCTCGGCGACCGGGCGCTGGACCGGCTGGCCGCCCGGGTGCGCGGCGCCCTCGACCAGCGCAGTCCCCTCGCCGATCGGGCCCGGCGCCTCGCCGAGCGGCTGGTTCCGGCCATCGGGGTCCTGTCCACCCTGGTGTTCGCGGGCACCTGGGGGTGGACCGGCAGCCTGGAGGAGGCCGCCCTCCGCGCCGTGGCGGTCCTGGTGGTGACCTGCCCCTGCGCCCTCTCCCTCGCCGTCCCCCTGACCACCGCCCTGGCCGTCACCGCCGCTGCCCGTCGGGGGCTGCTGTTCCGCAGCGGCGAGGCCCTGCACCGGGCCGCGGGCGTGGTTCGCGTCGCCCTCGACAAGACCGGCACCCTCACCCGGGGGCGGCCCCGGGTCGTGGATGTGCTGCCCGCCTCGGGGGTGGACCGGGAGCGGCTCCTGCGGGCGGCCGCCGGCGCCGAGCAGGGCAGCGAGCACGTCCTCGCCCGGGCCCTCCGCGACGCCGTCCCCGACGCCCCCACCGGTGGCACCCGCGAGGCCCGTCCGGGGGCCGGGATCATCTGGTCGACCCCGTCGGGCCGCACCGTGCGCGTGGGCCGCCCCGACTGGGTCGGCGTCGACCTGGACCTCCCCGACACCGGCACCCCCGTCGCCGTCGCCGAGGACGGCCACCTGCTCGGGGTCATCCTCCTCGACGACACCCCCCGCCCCGAGGCCGCCGCGGTCGTCCGCGCCCTCGCGGACCGACGCCCGGTGCTCCTGTCCGGCGACCGGCCTGCCGTCGTCCACGCCCTGGCGGGCCGCCTGGGGATCGCCACCGCCCACGGCGACTGCCGCCCCGAGGACAAGGCGGCCTGGCTCGAGGCCCATCCCGGCACGGCCTTCGTGGGCGACGGCTACAACGACGCCCCCGCGCTCGCCGCCGCCCACCTGGGGGTGGCCGTCCAGGGCGCCACCGACGCCGCCACCGGCACCGCCGACCTGGTCCTGCCCGACGACGGCCTGCGCGCCCTGCCCGATGCCCTCGCCCTCGCCCGCCGGGCCCACCGGATCACCACCGCCAACCTGGCCTGGGCCCTCGGCTACAACGCCCTGATGGTGCCCCTCGCGGCCACCGGGTGGATCCACCCGGGCATCGCCGTCCTGGCCATGTTCGCCAGCTCCATCAC
>CAZPJM010000169.1:0-10379 GCA_964586865.1 uncultured Enterobacteriaceae bacterium | reverse complement strand
CGGCGAGCTGGGCGACTCCCTCGAGGAGACCACCGATCGGGTGGTGGACCGGGCGGTGCTCTCCCTGACCGAGAACCTCCAGGACCCGGCCCTGCGCTTCACCCTGGCCGAGATCCTGCGCGACGCCGTGCAGGACGCGGTCGAGGGCGGGAACCCGGCCAGCCCCGGCATCGGCGTGACCCTCGAGGACACCCTGACCACCAACGTCCTCGATCCGTTCAGCAACAGCGTGGGCGGCGTGGCCGACCGGGTGGCCTACCAGGTCAACGAATCGGCCCGGCGCACCGAGAACCTGCTCAAGACCATCATCAGCGGGCTCTTCGTGGTCCTGGCCGCCCTCGGGATCCTCTACTTCATCCGGGATCGCCAGGCCCGGCGGGCCCGGCAGAGCGAGGCCGAGGCCCAGCGCGGCCTGCGCTCGGTGGGCGCGGCCATCGAGGTGCTGGACGACGAGACGCGCAAGCAGGTCGTCCAGCGGCTCGACACCTACCAGCACCTGCTCGGCGAGGAGGGGCCCGACCGGCGGGTGGACCCGGCCTCCTACGAGCGGGCGGACTCGGCGGGCCCGGGACCGCGCCGCCGCCGGGGGCCGGGGCGCCGGGCGGACCGGAGCGATCAGTACCTCCGCCGGGGCCCTCCCGAGGAGGAGCCATGACCCCCGAGGCCCGGGACGCGGCCTTTCGCGCGCTGGCGGGGGGCCTGGATCGGCTGGACCGCGAGGCCTACGCCGAGGCGGGGGCCGATCCGCGCGCCCCGGTGCTGGGGGAGGGGGATCCCCACTGCCGGATCGCCCTGTTCGGTCGGGACCCGGGCCGGGACGAGGTCCGTCACGGCGAGCCCTTCATCGGCGCGGGGGGACAGGCGGTCCGGCGCGTGCTGCACGAGGTGGTCGAGGGGGGCCCTCCCCCGGACGCGGCCGCGGCCCGGACCATCGGCCGGGTGGCCTTCTGGGCCAATACGGTCCCCTACAAGCCCCTGGGCAACAAGGCCTGGTCGGTGCGGACCCGCCGGGCCTTCCAGCCGCTGGTGGCCGACCTGCTCATCCATGGCTGGCGAGGCCGCGACGTGCTGTGCCTGGGCCGCAACGCCTTCACCTGGTTCGGTCTGATGGCCGACCGCGACGCCCGGCAGCAGCTCGAGGCCGCCTGGAAGGCCGAGCCCCGCTTCGTGGGCCCCCCGGTGGACCTGGACCTGGCGGCGCCGGACGGGGCCACCCGTCCATTGAGGCTGTGGCCCCTCCCCCACCCCTCGCCGCTGAACGCCACCTGGCACCGCCGCTTCCCCGACCTGCTGCGGGCCCGCTTGGCCGCGGTGGGCTTCGGGCGCGACACCTGGCGACTGGACGGCGCCCCCACCAGGTCGTAGGACCGAGCCATGCTCGTCTTGCTGGCCCTCTCCGCTGTCGCCGTCCCCGCCGAGGGCTGCGCCCCCGTCACCCTCGACCAGGTGGTCCAGGGACCCACCCCCCGGGTGGTGGTGCTGGGCGAGCAACCTGGGGATCCGGTCGACCTGCGCCGCGCCACGCGGGCCGTGCGGGCCCTCCGCGACCGCGGGCCGGTGCTGCTGGGCCTCGAAGCGGTCCACCAGGACCAGGACCGGGCCCTCCAGGCCCTGCGGGCCCCCCTCCCCGATCTGGACGCGGTCGCCGATCGGGTGGACTGGGCGGAGCACTGGCGGGGCGACCCGGCGGCCTATCGGCCCCTGCTGGCGCTCGGCCTGACCGACGTGCCGGGGGGCGTGGAGCTCATCGCGGTGGGCACCGACCCGGTGGGCCCCCGCGACGCCGACGTCGACGTGCCGGCCGGCGAGCCCGAGCGGCTGGCCCGACTGGCCGGCGAGCAGCTCCCCTACACCCTCCGCCGACCCCTCGCGCGGGCCCGGGCCTGGTCGGACGATCGCCTCGCCCGCACGGCCCTCGGGGCCTGGGACGGCGAAGGCGTCCTGGTGCTGGTGGTCGACCAGACCCGGGTGGCGGGGCGGGGCGGCCTGGCCTGGCACCTCCGTCAGCGCACCGAGGCCGAGGTGGTGCCGGTGGTCCTGTCCTGGTCGGACCTGGCCTGCACCGACGGCACGCTCGTGTGGTCACCCCCGGTGCTGCGAGCCAGCCTGCCCGGCTGGGCGCTGCCCGAGCCGGTGGAGCTCGCCTCGCCCCTGGACCGGGACGACGAGGGCTGACGCGCCCGGCCTACAGGTCCAGGTCCAGGTCCCGGCCATGGGCCAGCAGGGCCGACCATCGAGAGGGCCACAGGGTGGGCAGGTCCTGGCTGCGCCCCACCCGGACCGCCCGCAGGACCAGCCGGCGGGCCTCGACCACATCGCCCGCGGCCTCGTGCACCCGCGCCAGATCGGCCAGGGCCAGCGCCAGGAGATCGGCGGCCTCGCCGTGGGGACCGGCCTCGTCGGCCAGACGCACCGCCTCCTCGAGGCGCTCCCGGGCGAGGGGGTAGTCCTCGACCCGGGCGGCGGCGGATCCGGCCGCCCAGTGGGCCCCGATGACCTGCCGGGTGGAGCCGTGGGCCCGGTGGTGCTCCAGGGCGCGGGTATAGGCCGCGAGGGCCTCCTCGGGACGACCCAGCTCGTCGAGGGTGGCGCCCAGGTCGGTGCCGAGGCGTCCCAGTCGGGTGGCCAGGCCGCCCCGCTCGGCCGCCTCGAGGGCCTGCTGCAGGCGCGCCGCGCGCTCCTCGCCGGTCACCTGCCCGGCCAGGAGGGCGCAGGCATCGGCCTCGCTGGGGGCGTGGCCGTTCTCGAGGGCCCAGTCCAGGTAGGCCTGCAGGGGGTCCACGCTGCCGCCCTCCGCGTGCTCCAGGCGGGCCAGGGCGGCGCGGTAGCGGGCCATGGGGGCCAGGTGGAGGGGATCCACCAGGACCGCGGCCGCCTCGAGGTGATCGCGCGCCCCCTCCAGGTCCCGCCGCCGCAGCAGGCAACGCGCCGCCACGCTGCGGGCCGCCACCTCGATGGGGCGATCGGCGCGGTCCTGTGCCCGGGCGACGAGGTCCTCGCAGGCGGACAGGGCGGCGGCGTAGCGGCCCTGCTCGTGCAGGGCATCCACGGCCTCGAGACGAGCGGTGAGGGTCGTGACCAGCGCAGGCACCCGGACCTCGTTGCGGCGGGGTGGCCAGCCTAACCGATGCGCCCCTCCCCGCTCCCCCGCCCCGCCGCTCCCGGGGGTCGACCGGTTAGCTCCCCCGCGGAGGCCCCGTGCGCATCGCCATCCCCGCCCTGCTCTGGTTCAACCTGTGCGGCACCTCCGGGGGCGAGGTGGGCGATCGCCCGACCCCGCCCCACCAGGGCGAGGGCTGGTCCATGCGCCTGCCGGCCGGCGGCGCCAAGGTGGCGGTCACGCCCGAGCGGGTCTCGGTGGACGCCACCGACTTCTCGCGCTTCTACGACATCCGCTGGGACACGGCCTACCCGGATCTGGCCCTGCCCCTGAAGAACCTGGCCAAGCAGGAGTGCGACCCGGTGGTGTGGGACGAGCCGGTCATCACCGAGGACACCTGGACCGCCAGCGCCCTGTGCACCCGCCGGGAGCGCTTCGAGTGGCTGCTGGGCCGGGTGGAGCGCCACGGCGATCGGGCCCTGATCTTCTCCTACATCGCGAATCGGGACTTCCTCGCCTACGAGGACGCCTGGGTCGACTTCGCGGCCACCGCCGCCACCATCGGCGCCGGCTCCGAGCCCCCCACGCCCCCGGATCCGGCCGAGCTGCGTCGCCGCATCCGGGAGGCGGCGCGCACGGTGGGGCCGAGCCTCTCCCCGCTCCCCGGGGGGCGGGTCATGTCGCAGGCGGTGGTGCCGGCCCTCGAGCCCCTCTGGACGATGCGTCGGACCACGCCCCCACCCCCGGCCCCGTTCACCACCGAGGGGCGCGACGACACGGATGGGCCGGCCGCGGCGCCCGCCGGCGGGGGCGGCTCGACGGACACGGACGCCCCGGCGAGCCCACCGGAAGCCGCCGCCACCGACGGGGAGGCCCCCCCGGACACGGACGCCCCTGCGGGCACGGAGGCTCCTGCGGGCACGGAGGCCCCTGCGGGCACGGAGGCCCCGGCCGGCACGGCCCACCCGGTCGATGCGGCCGATGGCGAGACGCCCGAGGGCGGCTCGCCCGGGGCCGGAGGCTAGCCGCCGAGCCGGGCCGCCCGGCCCCCCGCTCCGAGGGCGGGGGGCCGACGTCGCCGGTGCGCCGCCGAAGGCACGATCAGGAGCCGATCCAGGACTGGATCATGGCCTCGTCGACCTGGGCCGGATGGCCGCGCCACACGATCTTGCCGTCCTTGACCACCGCCGCCGCGGGGATGCCCCGCACGGCGTAGTGCTCCGGGAACTCGGGGCCGACCTTCGCCATGGGGTAGGTGACCCCCTCGGTCTCGATGAAGGAGCGGACCTCGTCCTCGGTCTTGCCGCGGGAGAGCTGGGTGACGCCGACCATGTTCAGCCCCTTGTCGCCGTACTTCTCCCAGGTGGCCTGCAGCTCGGGGACCTCGCGCTGACAGTGGGGGCACCACACCTCCCAGAAGACCACCAGGGTGGCCTTGCCATCATCGAGGGAGGTCTGCCCGGTGAACCAGGTGTCGGTCGACAGGGGCATGGCGTCCTTGCCGATGAGCTCCAGCTCCTGCTTGATGGGCTGGATCTCCTGCATGGCCCGGGTGTCGGCGAAGTCCCGCTCGATCTCGGCGATGTGCTTCTTGACGGCGTCCATGTCGCCATCCTGGCGGGCCTGCATCATCTCCTTCCACTTCTCGTAGGCGGCCTTCTCCTTCTCCATGGCGGCCTGATCGGCGCCAGAGGCGGCTCCACCACCGGCCTTGGAGAGGTCGGACTCGACCTTGTCGGCGCGGGCCTCGATGTCGTCGAGGCGCTGGTTGAGGACAGCGGGATCGTCGCAGGCGGTGAGGGCGAGCAGGACGGCGAGGCCGAGCGGGCGGGTCATGAGACCTCCTGGGCGTGGGGGCTGGGGGTAACCGTTCGCCGCACATCGGGGGAGGAAGCCGGGTGCCCGACCTGACGGGATTCGTCGACTTCCGTCACGGCGATCCGTGGTAGGGGGCGCGCCGGTCTCGATTCGAATAGGGCGCCCCCCCGGAGCCGCCATGTCCGCCGTCCGCCCCGTCACCGCCGCCCTCCTACCCTCCCTCCTCGCGGGCTGGACCCTCCTCTCCGGGCCGGCGGCCCTCGCCCAGGAGGTCGTCACCGAGCTCCCCGAGGTCGAGCTCGAGCGCATTCCCCCATCGTACAGCTACGACATCGGGATCCAGATCGGGGCCGGCGACCTGACCTACTGGCGCGACGAGGTGCCCGTCTGGGCCACCCTCGGCTTCTTCGCGAGCTGGGGCGCCCACTACCGCGGCAATGACCGCTTCGGGCCCGGCCTGGCCTTCATCGCCGAGGGCCCCATCCCGCTCCACGCCAGCTACTCGGGCGAGCTCACCTTCCGGTGGGATCGCATGCTCGGCGAGCACATCGCCGTCGGCGCGGCGGCCGGGGGGGCCCTGATGGTCCACACCGCCATGCGGGACTTCGACACCGAGGTGGCCGTCACCCCGGCCCCCGTCGTCGCCGCCCGGTTCGGCTGGGCCCAGAACTGGACCCGGGTGGGCCGCCGGCTGTTCGTGGTGGCCGAGCCCAAGGCCCGCGTCATTGCCGGCCGCGTGAACTACGGCATCTCCATCCAGGTGGGCAGCACCTCGGGATACTGACCGCTCCCGGTGGGGTGCCCCCGCCCCCCGCGCGTGCTACCAGCGGCCTTCGCTCCGAAGCCTCGGAGGGAGGCCCCATGCGCATCGCCCTGCTCACGCTCCTCCTCGGCTGCGGGCCCGGCCTGCGCCCCATGACCGACCTGCGCGGGGACCCCTCGGACACCGACCTGACCGAGGCGGACACCGACACCGACACCGACACCGATACGGACACCGACACCGACGCCGACACCGATGCGGACGCCGACACAGACACGGACACGGACACGGACACCGATACGGACACCGACACCGACACCGACACCGACGTGGATCGGAGCGGGACCTACCGGGGCGAGGTGAGCATCGACGTGGTGGCCCGGAGCCTCGGGGACCTGCCCGGAACCTGTACCGGCACGGCCGAGGTCACGGTCGACCCGCGCCGCAGCCCCGCGCTCCAGGGGACCGCCGTGTGCGATCTGGGGGGCCCCCTCGCCCTGTTCCTGGAGGGGCCCTTCGAAGGCACCCTCCAGGGCCGCCTGGATGGGCCCGGCACCGCCTCGGGCACGGTCCAGGTGGACACCCTGCTGCCCACCGCAGCCCGCTGGGAGGGCTTCTTCCTCAACTCGGGCCGGCTCTCGGCGGACCTGGAGGGTCAGAGCGGGATCCCGCCCCTCGACATGGACCTGTCGGGCGGCTTCGAGCTGAACCCCCAGTAGGCTCCCGGCCCGTCCCTGCCGAGCCGGACCGGCGGTCCTGGCCCCGCCCGATCCGAGCCGGCATGACCGAGGCGTGACGGTCGGTCATGGGGGGGCGACGGTGGCCCGGACGCGCACTACCTTGGGCCTGGAGGTCCCATGCGCCCCGTGCTCCCCCTGTTGCTGGCCGCCCTGACCGCGTGCGGGCCGCGCGCCGAGCGCCTCGACCTGGTGGGGCTGTGGGGTCGGCAGGTCGACGGCGAGCACGAGGTGTGGGAGATGCGCGAGACCATCGACGCCACCGGCCTCACCGACGTGCGCCCCGCCTTCCGGCGCTACCGCTACCCCCTGGACGAGATCCCCCTCGAGGAGGCCCGCGGGCGCTGGGACGTCATCCGGGGCGACCTGGTCCTGACCCCGAGCTGGTCCCTCGACGAGGTCGAGGTGAATCGCACCGCCCTGTGGACCATCGACGACTTCGACGAGCGGGGGCTGGCGCTGCTGCCCCCCGACGCCGAGGAGCCTCGGATCTACACCGTCCTCGAGACGCTCCCCCAGCCCGCCCCCGAGTAGGCGGTCTCCGGCGCGCCGCTCGGGCCCCAGCACGTCCTCCCCGGCGCCGGTGACGCGCCGCCCTCGCCGGGGCTCGCTGTCATGCGGGATGCGTGCTAGGGACGCCGGCTTCCTCCGGAGGTCCCCGTGCGCCCCTCGCCCACCCTCCCCGCCCTCGCGCTCCTCGCCTGCGGCGGCTCGCCCACCATCGACCGTGCCGCGCCCCTGCGGTCCGTCCCCCAGCGGCAGGCCTTCGTCCTCCCCGCCCTCCAGCACGAGGCCCACGTGGTCTTCACCGAGGCCGGCGTCCCCCACGTCTACGCCGCCGACCGACGGGACCTGGCGGTGGTGTGGGGCTTCCAGGCCGCCCGCGACCGCTACTTCATGATGGACCTCTCCCGCCGGCTGGCCCTGGGGGAGCTCTCGGCCCTCCTGGGCGACGCCGCCCTGTCGGCCGACATGGAGTCCCGGGCCGAGGGCAACCGCCACATCGCCGAGCAGATGCTCGCCCTCACCGAGGACCACCACCCCGAGCTGGTGCCCCTGCTGGATGCCTACGCCGAGGGCATCAATGCCTGGATCGACGCCGTGGGCCGGGGCGAGGCCCTCCCCCCCTCCGAGCTCACCCTGGCGGCCGGCCTGCTGGGCGCCGAGGACCCCACCGAGCTGCTCGAGCCGTGGGATCGGCTGGACGTGGTGGCGTGCGGGGCCACCGTGCTGGCCCAGTCGGGCTTCTCGGGGGGCGACGTGGGGCGGGGCCTCGGGGCCGCCACCCTCGAGACGTGGGCCACGGGCAAGGACCACGCCGAGCGCCGCCGGGAAGGCTTCGCCGGCGACGTCTGGGGCCGGGTCGAGCCCGTCTTCTACCGCGCCAGCGCCCCGGACTGGGATCCGGCGGGCACCGGGCCTCAGGCCTCGCCCCCGCCCGAGGCGAGCGACCTGCCCGTCCCCAGCGAGGCGGTCCGACGAATCCTGCGGCGTCGGGACCGGTGGGACCGGCTGCGGGGGCACGACTGGGAGCACGGCTTCGGCAGCAATGCCTGGGCGGTGGGCGGCGGGCACACCGCCGACGGCCGGGCCCTCCTGGCCGGCGACGGGCACCTGGCCCTCACCATCCCCCCGCTCTTCTGGCAGGTGGGCCTGGACACCGCCTTGTTGGGCGATCCGGAGGACGCCCTCATCTTCTCGGGCATGGCCGTGCCGGGCCTGCCGGTGCCGGGCCCGGGGACCAACGGGCACGTGGCCTGGAGCCAGATCGCCGTCTACGGCGATGTGATCGACTGGTACCTGGAGGAGATCCGGCTGGATGCGGCCGGCCGGCCCGTCGAGAGCCGCTTCCAGGGGGCCTGGGAGCCCCTCGCCGCCTTCGAGGAGACGGCGGCGGTCGCCGACGTGCCGGCCCTGGACAGCGTGGGCCGCACCGAGACCTGGTCCCGCTGGACCACCTTCGACGGGCGGTGGATCGTCGACGTGGAGGGCCAGCTCCTGGCCGAGGGCGAGCCGGCCCCCGATGACGCGGCGGTGGTGCGCATGGGGGGCGACCGGGTGATCCCCGGCGACACCGACGGCGACGGGCGGATCACGGCCATCAGCTTCGACTACGCCCCGCTGGACGGCTCGGGGGCCCTGGTGGGCCTGTGGGGCTTCGCCGACGCCCGCGACGTGGACGACTTCCACCAGGCCACGCGCGACCTGGTCGGCAACGCCGCGGGCCTGGTGGTGGCCGACCGCCACGGCAGCATCCTCTACACCGGCCACCAGGCGGTGCCCTGCCGGAGCTACCTGGACCGGACCGCGGACGGCGCCTGGGCGCCCGGCGCCGATCCCTTCGCCCTCATCGACGGGACCCGGTACGGCGGCTTCACCATCCCCTTCACCGATGGGCACGTCGACCACGGCTTCACCGACGACCCTGCCCGCTGCCTGGTCCCCTTCCTGGAGACGCCGTGGAGCCGCGATCCGACCCAGGGCTACCTGGTCGCCGCCAACAACGACCCGGGCGGCCAGTCCTTCGACGGCGACCTGACCAACGACGGCTGGTACGTGGGGGGCCCCTGGCTCGAGGGCTACCGGGCCGACACCATCTCCCGCGAGCTCGAGGCCCACATCGCCGATGGCGAGGCCGACCTCGAGGCCATGCAGCAGGTGCAGGCCAACCAGGACAGCCGCCTCGGGGAGCAGTTCGTCCCGCAGCTGCTCGACGCCCTGGACCGGGCCGAGGGGCTGGCGACGCGCGACGATCGGGAGCCCGACGAGGCGCGCCTGGCCGCCCTCTGGGCCGACGACGCCGACCGCTTCTCCGAGGTGCGCCAGCGGCTCCAGGACTGGGCCGACGGGGGCTATCAGGCCCGCTCCGGGGTCGACACCTTCTACGACCCGCTGCTGCCCGGCGACGAGGCCGACAGCGTGGCCACCATGATCTTCAACGCCTGGTACGGGCGCTTCCTCCAGCAGATCCTCGCCGACGAGGGCTTCCCGCGCGGCGCCTTCGCCCCCACCGGGGACTCGGGGCGGCAGCGGCTCATGAAGCGGATCTTCCTCGAGGTGCGCGAGGGGCGCCGCGACCCCGAGACCCTGGCCTCGTACAGCCCCGAGACGGGCGAGAGCGTCTTCTTCGACGTGGACGGCACCCCCGAGCACGAGACCGCCGACGAGCTGCAGCTCCGGGCCCTCACCGAGGCCCTCGACTTCCTCGCCGGGCGCCCCGACGGCGACGGCCGCGGCGGCTTCGGCACCGACGACATGGACGCGTGGCGCTGGGGCCTGCGGCACTGGGTCCGCTTCGAGAGCGTCCTGGCCGAGTTCCTGGGGGATGACCCCACCTTCGCGGGGCTCACCGCGCCCTTCGCCATCTCGCCCCAGCGCATCCCGGTGGCCGACGGCCTGCGCCCGGGCGACCCCCGGGGCGACCTGCCCGGCTTCCCCCGCCACGGGGATCAGCTCAATGTGGACGCCGCCAACCCGGGCACCAGCGGCACCCGCTTCCACTACGGCAGCGGGCCGGTCTTCCGGCTCGCGGTGGCCCTGGGGCCGGACGGGCCCGAGGGCGTCAACGTCCTGCCCGGCGGCCAGAGCGCCCTGGTGGACAGCCCCCACTTCGACGACCAGGCCCGGCTGTGGCTCGGCAACGACACCCTGCCCCTGCGCTGGGGCGTGGATCAGGTCGTCGAGGGGGCCACCGGGCGCGATGTCTTCCGCCCCGAGTAGCTCCGGACCCCACCCTCGCAGCCCGACCCCGCCGGTCTACTGCCGGGCCAGCACCTCGCGGGCCCGGGCGCGGGAGAGCGCCTCCTCGGCCTCGGTGACCTCCGCGGTGGTGTCCACCACCTCGGCATCGTAGCGGCTGATCTCGACCCAGCCGCCCGCGTCGGCGGTGGCCTGGGCCTTGACCTGCTCGAGGCGGGATGCCGCGTGGGCCAGCCGCGCCTCGGCCAGGGCCACCACCGCC
>CAZPJM010000168.1:0-10421 GCA_964586865.1 uncultured Enterobacteriaceae bacterium | reverse complement strand
GACCACCGAGATCTACACTCTTTCCCTACACGACGCTCTTCCGATCTATGTGACCCGCGCCGATCGGCGCCTCGCCGTCTTCGAGCGTGCCCGGGTCCTCGAGGAGTCCGACGTCCTGAGGATCGCCTTCACCCCCGGCCGGGACCTGGCCCAGGCCCGCCGCGTCGCCGAGCATCCGGCCGTGGCCGCGGCCCTGACCGCGCGCTACCCCGACGGCACCCGACTCGTGCTCGAGGCCCGGGCCGGGGGCCCCGTCGACCGCGCCGCCCTCGAGCGCGCCTTCCTCTCGGACCCGGACCTGCGCCGGATCGTCCGCACCCTCGACGCCACCGTCGAGCACGTGGAACCCCTCGAAGAGCCGGCGTCCGACGACGCCGCCGACCGGAGTGAGCCATGAACCCCTTCGACGCCAGCAACCTGGGCGCCATGCTCGGCAACTTCCAGCAGCGCATGGACGAGATGAAGAAGCGTGCCGAGAGCACCGTGGTCGAGGGCACCGCCGCGGGCGGCCTCGTCCGGGTCAAGGTGACCTGCGCCTACGAGTGCACCGAGGTCTCCATCGACCCCACGGCCGCCGAGGATCCCGAGATGCTCGAGGATCTGATCCGCGCCGCCACCAACGAGGCGCTGCGCCAGGCCCGCGAGACCACGGCCCAGAACATGGGTGAGCTGGCCCAGGGCCTGCCCATCCCGCCGGGCCTGCTCGGCATGTGACCCTCGGGCGGGGCGCGATCCCGCCCTCGGAGGCCCCGTGGCCCAGGATCCCATCCGTCGCGCGGTCCGACAGCTCTCGCGGCTTCCCGGGATCGGCGAGAAGACCGCAACCCGGCTGGTCTACTGGATGCTGACCGCCCCCGAGGGCACCCCGGGGGCCATCGCCGACGCCCTCCGGGACCTGGAGGAGACGGTCACCGAGTGCTCGATCTGCTGCACCCTGACCACGAAGGACGAGGATCCCTGCCGGACCTGCCGCCGCCCCGGCCGCGATGACGCCACCCTGCTGGTGGTGGAGTCCCCCCAGGATGTCCTGGCCTTCGAGCGGACCGGGGAGTTCGGCGGCCGCTACCACGTCCTGCACGGCGCCATCTCCCCCCTCGAGGGGGTCACGCCGGACCAGCTCCGCATCAAGGCCCTGCTGGAGCGCCTGCGCGGCGACACGGTCGACGAGGTCATCCTGGCCATGGACCCCAACGTCGAGGGGGACGCCACCGCCATGTACCTGGCGCGGCTCCTCAAGCCGGTGGGGGTCCGGTGCACGCGGCTGGCCCACGGCATCAGTGTCGGCACCGAGATCGAGTACGCCGACACGGTGAGCCTGGCCCGCGCCCTCGAGTATCGGCGGGACCTGTAGTGGAGGCCGGGCCCGCGGCCCGCTTGGCGGCGACCCTGGAGGCGGTGGGCGCCCGCCTGGTCCACCTGGATCCGTTCTGCGCGGTGATCGACAAGCCCTCCGGGCTGCCGAGCCAGGCCGGTCGGGACGGGGCGCCGGGGCTGGTGGAGCGGGTCCGATCGGCGGGCCTGCCCGGGGCGGCGCTGCATCACCGCCTTGACCAGCCGGCCTCGGGGCTGCTGATCCTGGCCCTGGACCCGTTGGCCCACCCGGGCCTGGCCCGGGCCTTTCGGGAGCGGATCGCCACCCGCGTGTACCGGGCGGTGCTGTCGGCGCCGGTGGCGGACGCCACGTGGGAGGCCCCGCTGGATGGGCGGCCGGCGCGCACCCACGTGACGCCGGTGGGGGCGGGCAGCGGCTACACCGCGGTCGAGGTGCGCCTGGAGACGGGACGGACCCATCAGATCCGCCGACACGCGGCCATGGCCGGCGCGCCCATCTTGGGCGACCGCCGCTACGGGGGCGAGGTGGGCCGAGGCTGGCCCCGGCTGGCGCTCCACGCCTGCCGCCTGGGCCTGCCCCACCCGGTCACGGATCGCCCCATGGCGTTCACATCGGAGCTGCCGCCCGACCTGGAGGGCCTGTGGCGGCTGGCGGGCGGGTCGACGGGATGAGAGAGGGCCGGGCACCCTGGAGCCCCACGGTGTCCGACTACCGTTGCTCCCTCTCGGGCCTGGCGGGGTTCACGGATCGCGGTCCCCAGGACCCGACCCTCACCCATCCCGTCGACGGGCTGAGAAGTGGCGGAGAGAGAGGGATTCGAACCCTCGGTGGCTTGCGCCACACACGATTTCCAGTCGTGCACCTTCGACCACTCGGTCACCTCTCCGGAAACAAGGGGGGCATGACATGGCGGAGAGGGAGGGATTCGAACCCTCGGTGGGCGTGAACCCACAGTGGATTTCGAATCCACCGCCTTCGTCCACTCGGCCACCTCTCCGGAAAGTCATGGGCGGAGCGCCTTCTTGCGCGCGCGGACTTCCCGGAAGAAGCTGCGCAGACGCTCGGCACACTCGGTCTCCATCACCCCGGGGACCACATCGAAGCGATGGTTCAACCCTGGGAAGTCGGAGAGATCCTCCAGCGTGCCGAGGAAGCCACCCTTGGGGTCCGAGGCGCCGTAGACGCACGCGTGGATCCGGGAGAGGACCATGGCCCCACCGCACATGGGGCAGGGCTCGAGCGTGACGTAGACGGTGCAGCCTTCGAGACGCCAGGACCCGAGGTGCGCGGCCGCGCGGCGGATGGCGATCAGCTCGGCGTGGGCGGTCGGATCCTGCGCGACCTCGCGCAGGTTGTGCCCCCGGCCGATGATGCGGCCTTGATGGACGACGATGGCCCCTACGGGGACGTCGCCCTTGGCGCGCGCGGCATCGGCCTGTTCGAGGGCAGCCGCCATCCAGTGCCGGTGCTCCGCGGTACTCATGCCACCTGATCAAAGAGCGTGGAAGACGTGCCTCCGAGTGCCCCCGGTCCTTATGCCCACCCCGAGGGGCCGTCAACCCTGTCGGTGACCACCGAACGTCACCCCCCGGAAGGGTCGGGAGGGCGTAGAGTGTCCCTGGGGGGCTCCCCGAGCCCCTCCCCCGGATCGGACCTCAAGCGCCCGCCGGCCCCCACCGATCCTTGTCCCGCCCTGCCGGAGACCTCATGCGCGCCCTCCTGCTGACCGCCCTGCTCGCCCTCGGTCCCTGGTCCGCCCTGGCGGGCCCCGTCTCCCTCACCACCGAGGATGGCACCGCGATCCACGCCGTCGAGTCGGGGTCGGGGAGCCGGGGGGTGCTGCTCCTGCACGACAAGGACCGCACCAGCGCCGACTGGCGCCTCTTCGCCGAGAAGCTCGCCGACAAGGGCTTCCGGGTCCTGGCGCTCGACCTGCGCGGCCACGGGGAGTCGGCCAGCATCACCCAGGCCGATCCCGACTGGGAGGCCATGCCCCACGACGTCCGCGCCGGCATCGCCCACCTGCGCGCCCGCGGAGCCCGCGAGATCGCCATCGTCGGCGCCGGTCTGGGCGCCAACCTGGCGGTCCAGGTCGCCAGCCAGGATGCCCAGGTCGCCTCGCTGGTCCTCCTCTCCCCGGGGCTGAACATCAAGGGCTTCAAGCCGAGCAAGGCGGTGGTGGCCTACGGCGAGCGGCCCCTGCTCCTGGTGGCCGGCGCCGAGGATGGGCTCGCCTCGAACACGGTCCGCTACCTGGTCACGCAGGCCCGGGGGCCCCGCCGGGACGTGCTGCTCGCGGGCGGCGACCGCGGCACCGACCTCCTGGATGCCCACCCCGACCTGGAGTACGGCATGCTCTCCTGGCTGGCAGGCAACCACGAGGATCCGGCCATCACCCAGGGCAGCGATGCGGTGCAGACCGGCGAGGTCGAGACCTTCAAGAGCCAGGGCAAGCGCTTCGGCGAGGAGTAGGCCCCGCCCGGCCCCCGACCTCTGGACCGTTCGGGGTCGGCCCCATACGACCTGAACATGCCGCGCCTCCATCCCCCTCCTGTGATCTCGGCCCTCGCCCAGGACGTGGACGCGGCTGGTGCCCGCGCCTACCTGGTCGGCGGCTGCGTGCGCGACCACCTCCTCGGCCGTCCGGTCAAGGACTGGGACGTGGAGGTCTTCGGCCTGCCCGCCGATCGGCTCGAGGAGCTGCTCCGGGGGCACGGGCGGGTCCACACCGTCGGCCGCGCCTTCGGGGTCCTCAAGCTCACCGCCGGGGCCATCGACGTGGACGTCTCCCTGCCGCGGCGCGACTCCAAGGTGGGGCCGGGCCACCGGGGGATCCGCGTGGACGGCGATCCGGACATGCCCATCGAGGAGGCCGTGCGCCGGCGGGATCTCACCATCAATGCCCTGCTGTGGGACATCGTGGCCGGCGAGCTCGTGGACCTCATCGGCGGGCAGGAGGATCTGGAGGCCGGGCTCCTGCGCGCCGTCGATGCCGCGACCTTCCTCGAGGACCCGCTGCGCGCGGTGCGTGCGGTGCAGTTCGCGGGTCGGCTGGGCTTCCGAGCCACCCCGGACCTGGAGGCTCTGTGTCGCCAGGCCGCCCTGGACGAGCTCCCCCCCGAGCGCATCGGCGAAGAGTGGCGCAAGCTGCTCCTCAAGGGGACGTGCCCCTCGGTGGGGCTGGCCCTGGCCCGCCGGACCGACATCCTCGGTCGGCTCTTCCCCACCCTGGTCGATGAGCCCGACCTCGACGCGGCCTTGGACCGGATCGTCACCAGTCACGATGCCCAGGCGCCCGAGGGCCGACGCCTGGCGGTCCGGCTCCTGCCCTGGCTCGCCGCCACCCCCACCGAAGACGTCGAGCCCGTGCTGGACGCCCTGAGCCTGTTCCGACTCCAGGGCTACCCCCTCCGCGACCGAGTGCTGGCGGCCCATGCCCACCTGGACGCGCGCCCCACCAGCGACGCGGCGCTGCGCCATCTCGCCACCCGGGTGGAGCTAGGACTCCTCCTCGAGGCCCAGCAAGCGATCCACCCGGACGAGTCGGCGTGGGAGGCGCGCCACCTGCGCGCCGCGGCGCTGGGCATCCTGCTGGAGCCCCCGCCCCCGCTGCTTCAGGGTCGGGACCTGGCCGCGCTGGGCATGCGCCCGGGTCCCCACATGGGCCAGATCCTGAAGGCGGTCTACGACCAGCAGCTCGACGGGGCCCTCGGCTCGCGCGACGCAGCGCTGGAGGCGGCCCGGGAGCTGGGTCGGGCGCACCTGCCGGATGGCGGACCCTGACGGAAGACGGTCCCCGAAGCCAAGCGGGCCGCGGGGAGGACCGCCGCTTCAGGCCAAGGTCGCCTAGCCGCCGGCACCCGGCGAGGGGGTGTCGCGGATGTCGCCGCAGTAGCAGCGGACGTCCTCCTCCTCACAGTCGTCCCGGTTCGGGATCTCCTCGGCCTCGGCCAGGCAGTAGTCGCGGAGGCCGGTGTCGGCGAGGCCGATCGAGGCGCAGAAGAGGCTCTCGATGTTGGTGGACCCCTCCCAGACGAAGGGCTCCACCGCATCCTGGCCCACCGCCAGGACGGGGCCGTCGGCGTCCTCGCGGTAGTCGTGGTCGTGCCGCGGGTCGATGCTCTCGCCCAGGATCACGCACTCGGGGCTGAAGAGCTGCTCATCGGCGATGATGTTGGAGACCTGATCGCAGCTGCCCTCGATGAGGATCAGGCCGTAGCCGATGCGGTTGTCGTCCAGCGGGACGCTGAAGTTCTCGAGGACCACCGTGTAGGGTGCCCCCTCCTGCGTCGAGGTGAGATCGCAGAACTCGGCCATGCCGCGCCCGGCATGGGCGCCGCCATCCCGGAGCTCGGCCGAGTCGATGAAGCACTCGTTGAACTCGACCGGGATGGTGTTCCCCAGGGCATCCTGGTAGCGGACCTCGAAGTTGCCGATCTCGACGCCCGGCGAGCCCGAGTAGAACGCCGAGACGCCGGCGTAGAGGTCGATGTCGCCGTCGTCCTGGAAGTTGTCCGGGTAGGCCCAGCGCTGCTGGGGGTTGGTCGCGGCCACCGACTGGGACCAGTAGACCGTCTCGGGGTCGACCCAGACGCACACGGTCCCGCCGGTGCCGTCGAACTGGAAGGTGGCCCCGCCGACCTGGGCGTTACCGGTCGCGCCGATCTCGCCGTAGATGACGTTGTCCCGGATGTCCTGGAGGGTCTCGATCTCGACGGGCTCGAGGGTGCCCAGGTCCTGGATGCCCGGGACCGTCTCGATGGCCTGGGGGAAGAGCCAGTCACCGGTGTAGTCGCACCCCGGGAGGAGGGCGGCCGCACCGAGGAGCAGCGCTGGGGCGATGCGACTCATTCCGTCACCTCTTCGTCGATACGGATGACGACGGTGTCATCCACGCTGGTGTAGACGTGGGGCTCGCTCACGACCCAGTCCCCCTCCTGGATGTAGGTGGAGGGGAAGTTGAGCAGGTCGCGGAACGGCCGGCCGCCGCGGAAGCTGTTGGTGTACTCGCCGTCCTGGAAGCCCTGGCTGGGATCGCAGCTGTTGAGGCGACCATCGACCAGGGCCGGGCTGTCCATCCATCCCCAGAGCTGGAATCCCTGGAAGAACTCCTGCTGATGGAAGATGAACTCGGCCTCGAAGTCGCCATCGGCGTTCTCGACGAACTCGAGGTCCTCGAGGGTGATGAGCCCATCGTCGTTCCGATCCTCGTGGGCGACGATGCGGACCTCTTCGTCGGCGGTGACCCGGAGCCGCTCGAAGCAGGTCTGTCGGATGAACTCGCCCGACCGGACCTCGCGGCCCTGACCGTCCACGATGGTCTCCTCGTAGTAGGTGTTGAACCAGTCGAGGATCCCGTCGTAGTCGAGGAAGCGTCCCGAGGTCACCCGGCAGACCAGCGACTGAAGGCACGGGTAGCGGATGTCGCCCACCGAGGTGCCGCCATACGGGTAGGTGTTGCCCGGCGTGTCGTCGTTGAAGGAGGGGCCGATCTCGGGGTGGGGGTAGGAGAAGATCTCATCCGAGACGGCGGGGTAGAAGCCCAGGTAGACCGGTCCGATGAGACGGACATCGGTGATGGTCTCGCCGTTGGGCATCTCGCGGGTGGCCGCCTCCCGGGGGACCACGATGGTGCCGGTCATGTCCTCGATGACGAGGCCCTCGTCGGAGCCGCACGCGGCCAGGCCGAGGAGCGGCACGAGGGGGAGCAGGGTGAGTCGCCGCACGGACATCTCCTAGAACTCGTACTGGGCGCCGAGCTGGATCCGGAGGGGATCCTGCAGCCGCGTCGCGAACAGGCGGTTCTCCGAGTAGAACGCGCCGAGGAAGTTGACGGGGGCCCGGGCGTTGAAGGCGTTCAGGAGCTGGACGTCCAGGCGGAGCTTGCCGCGGCGCACGTCGATGTCCTGGGTGAACTTCAGGCCCAGCGCCCACTCGGGCGGGAAGCGGGTGTAGCGGCCCCGCGGACGGATCCGCAGGTTGAAGGTGCCGCCGGGCGGCGGCTCGTCGCCCACGTAGAAGCGCTCGAGGGGCAGGCCGCTGTAGTACTCGAAGGTGAAGCCGATCCGCTGGTTCCACGGGTCGGTGGGCAGCTCCCAGGAGCCGAAGGCCTTGACCACGTGGCGGATGTCGGTCTGGATGAGCGGCCCGAAGTTGTACTGGGTCTGCGGGTCGTTCAGGAAGGAGCCCGACAGCGACTGGGTCGAGGTGCCCGTCGAGATGGTGTAGGTGTAGGTCGCGCTGGCGAACCAGCGGCGGCTGAAGACCTTGTACAGCCGGGTGTCCCACTGCAGGTAGTTGCGGCGGGCGAGCTGGGGCGTCCGCATCCGCGGGTAGCTCACCACGTTGTTGCCGAGGCGCGAGCCGATGACCGAGGAGCCGTCCTGGTCGTAGATCAGGTTGGTCTCGTCGGGCTCGAAGATGAAGCGGGTCATCTTGTAGGCCACGCGGGTCTCGATGCCCACGTCGCGCACGAGCTCCCGCTGGATGATGAGGCTGAACTCGTCGGCGCGGGGGGCGCGGAGCGTCTCGTGGGCCACCGCCGGGTTCTCGCGCGGCTGGTAGATGAAGTTGGTCTCCTGCGAGGAGACGAAGTCGCCCGCACCGGGGTTGATCTCGCCGAGCCAGAGCTTCGCACCGATGGCGGACTCGCGGGTGTAGTTGGCGACCGCGAGGCGCCCGGCGTCGTTGAAGCGGCCGAAGCCACCAGCGATCTTGGTCTTCTGGTCACCGAAGGGGTCCCACGAGGCGTACAGGCGCGGGCCC
Organism: uncultured Enterobacteriaceae bacterium; assembly: GCA_964586865.1. Lineage (GTDB taxonomy): Bacteria > Myxococcota_A > UBA796 > UBA796 > REDI01. The sequence continues at coordinate 2,323 of CAZPJM010000168.1, read as the reverse complement.
CACAGGGACTGGGCCACCACCGGGTCGCCCACGTCGTTCCGCATGATGGAGTTGTCGTAGCGGATGCCGCCCTTGATGACGAGGTTGCTGATGGGCTTCCAGGAGTCCTGGATGAAGAAGTTCCACTGGGAGCCGCTGGTCCGGTAGGCGATGGGGCCGGTGAGCTCCCAGCGATACCAGTTGGAGAAGGACAAGGGGTCCCAGCCGACACCGTTCAGGTCGAAGTAGTAGTGGTTGCCATTGTACCCGGTGAGCCGGTCCCAGACGGTCTGAACGCCCTCGATGCCGAGCTTGACGTCGTGCGTGCCGCCGAGCGGATCCTCGATAGAGAGGAGGGTGAGGCGGGAGGAGGCCTGGTAGCGCCACCGGTCGTCGAAGGAGAAGGCCGGGTAGGCGACCGAGTCGAAGGCGCCGAACGCGCCGAGGCGCCCGGGGGTGGTCCAGTCGACCTCGCCCTCGAGCTCACCGGGCCGGCAGGGGTGGTAGCCCAGGTCCCGGTTGTGGGTGCAGGGCACCGAGCCGCTCTCGAGGGCGGTCTTCTGGATGACGATCTGCGTGTCCAGGTTGGCCTCGGAGCCGAGGAACCACTGCCAGCGGAGCTGTCCGACCACCGTGTTCTGGAACTGGCGGGGCTGTGCGCTGGGCTTGACGAAGATGTCGGCCTGGTTGCCGTTGTCGATGGTGGTGGGCTGGAGCTGCAGGAAGGAGGTGATCCGATGCTCGGAGGTGGGCTGGAGGGTCAGCTTGCCCAGCACGTAGTGACCGTCGAAGTCCCGCGGCAGGGGGATGCCGGTCTGGGCGATGAGGGAGCGGCTGTGCTGGTAGGACAGGATGAACCAGGCCTTGTCGCGGACGATGGGGCCGCTGACCTTGCCGGCGATCTGGAGCAGCCGGAAGGAGCTGTCGAAGTCGGTGGGCGAGAGCTGGAAGCCGTCGGCCGTGTACCGGGCGTTGCGCCGCCAGCGCCAGTCCCCGTTGGTGTAGTAGACCGAGGTGTCGAACTCGAGGTTGTTGCTGCCGGACTCGGTCACCAGGTTGATGACGCCGCCGAGCGACTGGCCGTACTCGGGCATGAAGCCGCCCAGGAGCACCTCGACCTGCTGGATGGCGTCGTAGTTGAAGTTCAGCGAGAAGGTGCCCGTGACCGGGTCGGTGACGGTGGCGCCGTCGAGCTGGTAGGTGTTCTCGTTGAACGCGGCGCCGGCCATGTTGGGGTTGGAACCGCCGACCACGCCGTTGGCCATCTGGACCGCCGACTGGTAGGACCGGCCCGTCGGCACCCGCTGCAGGAACTCCTTGGTGAGCACCTGGCCGCCGCTCACGTCCTCGACGTCGACCACGGGGCGCGCACCCTCGACCTCGATGGTCTCGGTGGCGTCGGAGACGTTGAGGGTGATGCTCTGGGTGGTGGTGCGACCCAGGTTGACCTGGATGCCGGTCAGGGCGACCGTCTGGAAGCCCTCCTTGCGGGCCGTGATCTTGTACGGACCCGGCGGCAGCTCCACGAAGAAGAAGTTGCCGTTGGCGTCGGAGAGCTTGGTCTGCTCGCCGCCGATGAGGGTCTCGCCCTCGAGGGTGAGCTCGACGCGGGGGATGCCGAACTCGTCGGCATCGAGCACGGTGCCGCGGATCTGACCGCTGGTCTGCTGGGCCAACGCCGGCACGCTCACGAAGAGCGCGACGAGGGCCGCCACGAGGGCCAGGAGGCGGGCGGGTGCGGGACGAAGCGTGGTCATGAGGGACCTGTCCTGACGGTCAAGTATTCAGGGTGTTCCTGCATTCTCGGGAAACGAGGCCCGGTCGGGACGCGCCTCTCGCGAGTCTGTAGGGGTACAGGACGGAGACAGGGAAGTCAACAAGCGTCGACGGCAGGGATCCGGGATGGGTCCGGTGCTGGGAGATCCGGCCGTCGGGCCGGTAGAGGATGCCTCCTGCCACCCCCGGTGACAGGTCGAGACGAGGTGTTCACCCCCGACCCGCCATGGCGCCGGGACCCGGCGCGCCGCGACGGTTAGTGCGCGGGGGCGTGAGACGCCACCCCGCCGTCACCGGATCGCCGCCCCTCGCCTGCTCAGCGGCCCTCCTGCTGGCCGCGGCCTGCTCCTGGGCGGATCCGACGCCCCCCACCCCGGACCGCCCGGCCCCCACCACGGCCGGGCCGGATGTGATCCCCGGCGTCCCCCTCGACACGCTGCCCCTCGCAGAGCTGCGCCTGCCGGACGACAGCCGGGGCGGGCGGCCCCCCCCGGATCAGGTCCCGGTGGGGCCATGGACCCGGGCCGCGGACCAGGACCCCGACCGCGCCATCTACACGGCCCCCCTC
>CAZPJM010000167.1:0-10531 GCA_964586865.1 uncultured Enterobacteriaceae bacterium | reverse complement strand
GCGCGGGGCGATGGGCGAGGTGCGCAAGGCGCGGGACACCAAGCTCGGCGCCACCGTCGCCATGAAGATCCTCCACCCCGAAGCGGGGGCGGTCCGGGCGGTCCGGGCCCGCTTCGACGCCGAGGCGAGGCTCACGGCGCGCCTCCGCCACCCCAACATCGTGTCCGTGCACGACACCGGCGTGCTCGAGGACGGGCGGGTGTGGTTCACCATGCAGCTCGTGGAGGGCCTGCCCCTCGACCAGCTCATCGAGCGCATCCACCAGGCGCGGGGCCCCCACACCTGGCGCGCCACGCCCGATGGCTGGACCCTCCGGGATGTGCTCCGGGGGATGGTCCATGTGGCCGAGGCCGTCGGCTACGCCCACTCCGAGGGGGTGGTCCATCGGGACCTCAAGCCCGCCAACCTCCTGTTCGGCGCCCATGGCGAGGTGAAGGTCATGGACTGGGGCGTGGCCCTGGGACGGGACTTCGACCTGGCCGACGAGTCCGCCAGCGTGGAGGCGCTGCCCAGCGCGCACCGCACCGCCCTCGGCGGGGTGGTGGGGACCCCCGCGTACATGCCGCCCGAGCAGGCCCATGGAGAGCGGGCCCTGGGGCCCCAGGCCGACGTCTACGCCCTCGGGGCCACGCTCTACCACCTGCTCTCCGGCCTCCCCCCCTACGACGGCACGCCCGAGGCCATCCTCCGGCGGGTCCGGTCCGGGCCCCCCCCGCCTCCCGATCGGGTCATCGGGGACGGCGCCCCCATCCCCCCGGGCCTGAACGACGTGGTGGTGGAGGCCATGGCGGTGGATCCGGCGGACCGGCCCGCCGACGCCTCCATCCTGGCGGCCCGGCTGCGGGTCTGGCTCCGCGCCGATGCGCGACGGGCCGAGGCCCTCGAGCTGGTCCGCCACGCCCGGGAGCGCTCCGACCACCTCACCCGGTTGGTCCGCGAGGCCGAGGCCCTCGAGAACACGGCCGCCCTCACCCTGACCACCGTGGGCCCGCGGGCGCCCCTGTCGGCCCGCAAGCCCGGCTGGCAGCTCGAGGACATGGCCAGGGGCCGTCGACGTGACGTGGCGCGGACCCGCGCGGAGATCGAGGAGACCCTGTGGTCCGCGCTGGGGGTCTCGCCGGATCTGCCCGAGGCCCGCGCGCTGCTGGCCGACCTCCAGCGGGACGCGCTGGTCCAGGCCGAGGCGCGGGGGGACGATCTGGAGGCGGCGGAGCGGGCGGTCTGGCTGCGGCAGCTCGACGACGGGCGCCACGCGCGCTTCCTCGACGGCGAGGGGGCCCTCACCCTGCACACCGACCCTCCGGGCATCCCGGTGGTCCTCTGCCGCTACGAGGAGCGCGACCGGCGCCTGGTGCCGGTCGAGGATCGCACGCTCGGCGAGACGCCCCTGGTCGAGGTGGCCCTGCCCCGAGGACGCTGGCTCCTCCGCCTCGCCGCGCCCGGTCGCCGGCCCGTGGTGGTGCCGGTGCTCGTGGACCGCCTGCAGCACCTGTGCTTTCAGCGCCCGGGCGCGCCCGCACCCACCCCCCTCCGCTTGCCGTCCGCCGGTGAGCTCGACGATGACCGGGTGCTGGTGCCGGGTGGCTGGGCCCGGGTGGGGGGGCCGGGCGGGCTGTCCTCCCTGCCCCGGGCCCGGGTGTGGGTCCCCGGCTTCGCCATGGCCCGCGGCCCCGTGACCCTCGCCGACTGGCTGGACTTCCTCGAGGATCTCCACCGCCGGGGCGAGGTGGACGCGGCCCGCCGGCACGCCCGGGTCAAGCCCCTCGGTCGGGTGTCGGTCCGGGTGGGCGACCGCGGCGTGGATCGGGACCTGCCCGAGGACTGCCTCCGGTCGCGGATCGGCGACCTGGACCGCGAGGATGTGGCGGCCTACCTGGCGTGGCGGCGCGAGCGCGACGGCCTCGCCTGGCGCCTCCCCACCCAGGAGGAGTGGGAGAAGGCGGCCCGGGGCATGGACGGCCGACCCTTCCCGTGGGGCTTCCGCTGGGAGCCCACGATGGCGTGGTGCGCCGACAGCCAGCCCGAGCCCAGGCCGGTCCCGGTGGGCCACTTCCCGGGCGACCGGAGCGTGTACGGCGTCCTGGATCTGCTCGGTGGCGGTCAGGAGTTCACCTCCAGCCGGTGGGGCGCCGCCCCGGCCGGGGATGGGGAGCTGGCGCCCGAGCCCACGCCGGGCGTCCCCACCGAGGATCTGGTCCTGAAGGGGGCGCACGGGGCCGAGCGGCCCCCGGCCGCCCACCTGGCCTCCAGGGTCCGGCTGCCCGCCCAGCGGCGGTTGCCCGGCGTCGGTCTGCGCCTGGTGCACGACTGGCCGGACGAGGGCGGCCCATGAGCCTCCCGGCGCTTGAGGAGGACCGCTACGAGGATCGGGGCCTGCTGGGCGAGGGCGCCATGGGCGAGGTGCGCCGGGTGCTGGACCGCCGGCTGGGCTGCGAGCTGGCCTGCAAGGTCCTGTGGCCGCGGTTGGTGGCGCGGGCGGCGGTCCGGGACCGCTTCGAGACCGAGGCCCGGGTCACGGCGCGTCTCCGCCACCCGGGGGTGGTGCCGGTCCACGACTTCGGCCGCCTTCACGACGGCCGCCCGTGGTTCACCATGGCGGTCGTCGAGGGGCGGACCCTGCGCGAGCTCGTCACCGCGGTCCACGCCGCCTCCCCGCCCGGCGGGTGGGGCCGGACCGAGGACGACTGGGACCTGCCCGGTCTGGTGGAGGTCCTGGCCCAGGTGGCCGACGTGCTGGCCTACGCCCACCAGCAGGCGGTGGTCCACCGCGACGTGAAGCCGTCCAACGTGATGATCGGCGCGTTTCGCGAGGTGCGGTTGATGGACTGGGGGATCGCGCGCTCCCCGGACCTGGACCTGCTGGGGGATCCCGAGGCCTTCCTGGGCGCGCCGAGCCGACACCGCACCCAGCTCGGCCGCGCCATCGGCACCCCCTCGTACATGGCCCCGGAGCAGGCCCGGGGGGATCTGGCCGCAGTGGGGCCCTGGAGCGACGTCTATGCCCTGGGGGCCCTGATCTACAAGGTCCTCTCCGGACGCTCGCCCTTCCGGGGCGACCCGAAGGAGATCCTGGCCCGGGTGCGCTCCGGCCCCCCCGTCCCCGTGCGGGAGCGGACCCGTCGCCCGCTCCCCGCGGCGCTCGTGCGTCTGTGCGAGGAGGCCATGCACCGGGACCCGGGCCGTCGGCCCCCTGGCGCCCGCGCCGTCGCCGAGGGGCTCCGAGCATGGCTGGACGGCCACCGGCGACGGGCCCAGGCCGATGCCTTCCTCGCCGACGTGGCGACCCTGGAGCGGGCGCTCGGACGCGCGCGGGCCCGGGAGGTGGACCTGGAGGGGCGGCTCGACCGGCTTCGTCGCGAGATCCAACCCTGGGAGCCGCCCACCACCAAGCGCGAGCTCTGGGATCTGGAGGATCGGGCCGAGGCGGCGGCCCGGGAGGCGCGGCAGCTGGAGCGTCGGGTGATCCAGGGCCTGCGCGCTGTGCTCTCGGGCGTGCCCGACCACCCCGAGGCCCGGGAGCGCCTGGCGGGGATCCTCCGCGAGCGGGCGGAGCGCGCCCTGGACCGGGAGGACGAGCCGGCCTTCGTGGCCGCCGTCTCCCAGCTCCGCACCGTGGACACGGGGACCCATGCCGCGTGGCTGGCCGGCCGGGGTTGGCTGTCCCTCGACACCCAGCCGGCGGGGGCGCGGGTGGTGGCGATCCGGCAGGTGTCCCAGGGGGGCCTCATCGAGGAAGGGCGGCCCCAGGTCCTGGGCACCACCCCCCTCCGGGCCGTCTCCCTCGAGGCGGGATCCTGGGTGCTGGAGCTGTCGCACCCGGGCTGCGAGACCATTCGGTACCCGATCGTCGTGGAACGGGAGACGCACGTGGCGCCCACGCCCCCGGGCGCGTCCCGTCCGATCCCGGTGCTCCTGCCGTCCCGCGGGACGGTGGACCCGGACCAGGCGGTGGTGGCGGCGGGATGGTGCCGGATCGGCGGCACCTATGGACCCCAGCCCCTCCCTCCGCGGCGGATCTGGATCGACGGCTTCGTCATCCAGCGGACCCACGTCACGGTCGAGGACTGGCTGATCTTCGCCCGCGCCCTGCATGCGAGGGCCGAGGATCCGACGGTCTGGCTCCTCGCCGGCCTCGTGGAGCTGGGCCCCGAGGGCCCCCGCCTGGTGGACGGCGTGGAGCCCCGGGCCCCCGCCTCGCGCCTCCACCCCAGGGCGGCGCGCAGCTACGCCCGGTGGCTCGGCACCCGGGACGGCCACGCCTGGCGCCTCCCCCACGAGCTGGAGTGGGAGAAGGCCTGCCGGGGGGCCGACGGCCGCTCCTTTCCCTGGGGGGAGCGCGCCGACCCGTGCCTCGCCGCGGTCCTGGGCAGCGGCTGGGACGCCGGGCCGTCGCCCGTGGGGACCCTCGAGACCGATCGCTCGATCTACGGCGTGCGCGACCTGGTGGGCAACGTCCGGGACCTCTGTGTCAACGCCTGGGATCCCCACGGCCCCCCGGACGGGAGCCGTCTCGAGGTGCGCCCCGCCAAGCGCGGGGCCCGGTACCTGGCGACCCGCGGTGGGCGGTGGCGGTCGAGCATCACCCTCTCGGCCGCCAGCTCCCGTCTGGCGGCGCGGCCGGACGCCCCGAGCCGCACCAGCGGCTTCCGCCTGGTGAGGCCCCTGGAGCCCCCGCGCTAGCCCTCCCCTACTGCCGATCCTGGCGGGCGTGGTACCACTGGTGCTGTGGCCAGTCCGCCGGGACCTGACCGATCCCCTGGTAGACCGAGACGTCCTGGGGCTGGACCGGCAGGTACTGCTCCTGGGCCGTGGTGTACCAGTCCGTGTGAGCCGGGTTCGCGGCGTCCCGCACGATGAGGACCACCCGCTCCCCCGCGAGCTGCGGGACCTGCACCTCGTAGATGTGGTCCCCGGGGTTCAGGGTGGGGGGCGCGTTGGTCGGCGGTCCCGAGAAGGGCCGGTTGGTGAAGACCATGGCGGCGGGGGGAGGCGGGGGACACGAGGGGCCCTGGCACACCACCTGGAAGCCCGCCGGGTCGAAGGGGTGCTGGGTCCAGTCCCAGAACTCGAAGTTGTCGGCGGTGGAGGCGGCGAAGCTGCCCCAGTGCTCGTCGCCCGGGGGGCTCTTGATGATGGCGTCGTCCTCGAGCCACTGGAAGGACGCCTCCACCCCCCGCCACGGCACGTGGGCCGCGCCTCCGTCGAGCAGGCCGCCCAGGAGCTTGCCGGCGACGTCCCCAGGCTCGAGGGTCGGCCGCTGCGGCGCGTCGAGGGCGGTGAGCAGGCGACGGACGCGGCGGAGGGCCTCGGCGAACGTCCAGCCGCGGTCGGAGGGGAGCCGCTCGAGCACCCTGGCGAGCGCATGGGAGAGCAGCCCCCGCGGCACCCCGGCCAGCCGCACCTCGGGCACCGGAGCCCCGAAGCCATTGGCGGTCAGGATCGGGTCGCCCAGGTCCAGGGGGAGGGTCGGACCGAGCGCCCCCCCCAGGGTACGGCTCGTGGCCGGATCGCCGGCGAAGCCCACATCGAGGACCGTGAGCACCGAGCGCACCCGGCGGTGTGCGAACGGGGCGAGGAGGTCCTGGACGGGCAGGCGGGTCCCGTCGGAGAGGCCCAGGACCGGTGTGCCGTCGGGGGTGGTCCCGCCGCGGCCGCTCACGTGGATCAGCAGGGCGGCGTCCTCGTCCAGGGAGGCGGCGCGGGCGGCGAGGACCCGAGCGAGGGTGGGCGCATCGGCGGGGCCGTCGCAGGGCAGCCCCTCCGAGGCGTCCCGGGTCCCGGCCAGGACGGTGATGTCGGAGGCGCCCAAGCCGAGGCGGTGGAGGGTCCCCGCGAGCTCGGCCACATCGTGGCGGGGCCCGGGGAGGGGCGGCAGGCCCGCGGATGGGGCAAGACCACCGTAGGTCCTGGGTCTCGGACGGATGTTCCGGTACAGCCGCGCGGCCGGCGTGGGACCCGCCCTCACCCTGACCTCGGGGAACCCCCCATGCGGTGGGCCGCCTCGGGTCTCCCCCGAGGCTCGCGCGATCGTGGACGGGCCTGCGCACGCTGGCGCCCCGTGGCATCATGCCGGCCACACCCGTGGAGTGACTGCATGGACGACTGGATCGCCGTCGAACCCAAGGATCAGGAGCGGATCTGGCAGGTCGCGACCGCCCTGCTGTCCCAGGGGCCCCAGGCCGGGGGGCCCGCCACCCTCGAGGAGGCCCTCCAGCGCGCCTGCGCCGAGTTCTACGCCGCCCGTCGGGCCCTCACCAAGGGGGTGCGCTTCTACGTGGTCGAGGGCGGGGAGCAGCACCTGCGCAAGGTCCGCGTCCTCGAGAACGGCACCTGGGTCAACGAGCGGGCCAAGCCCCGCCCCCGCCCGACGGAGTAGGTCGTGCTCCTGCTGCTCACTCCCCGGAGCGTCCGGCCGACCAACCTGGCGGCCCTGGAGGCGCGGCTCGACGAGGGGCGGCCCCTGACGAGCCCTTCGGAGCGGGAGCGGCTCTCCGAGGCCTTGCGGACCGCCGATCCGGGCCTGGTCGAGGTGCGGGCCACCGACGAGGAGCGGGTCCTGGAGGCGAGGGGCCGGAGCGGGCTCGTGGTGCGGCTGGGCGCCATCCACCACGATCTCTTCCTGCCCGACTGGCACGAGGGCGAGAAGGGCGCCTGGCTCATGGACCGGGTGGTGGCGCTGCTCCGGGTCTTCCCCCGGGTGGCCGGTGTCCACGTGCTGGACCCCGAGGAGGACCGGGCCCTGGACCCGGCCGAGTGGTCCGGGCTGGTGGAGCGCTACCTCTACCAGAACCAGCCGGCTCCCGATGCTCCCCTCCTCCCCTCCCTCTTCGTGGACCCGGACGACCGGGAGGCCGCGGAGCGGATCTTCGAGGCGGTCTTCCGCCGGGTCGGGGCCGGCGCCATGGAGCGGGCCTTCTTCCTGCATCGGGCCGCCGAGGAGGTCCTCGAGCGGGAGCTCGCCCAGGAACCGGTCGAGGTGGTCTACGACCCGTCGGTCCGCCAGGTCCGGGTGGTGCGGGCCGATCCGGCCGACCCGGACGCCGAGGTGGTGCTGCCTGCCCGCCTCACGGGCCAGGCCCGGCGTGCGCCTCCCGATGTGGCCGAGGCGGTGGGCCGCAAGGACGGGGATTCCGAGGCCATCGCGACCCTCGCCGCGGCGCTCACCTTCGCGCCACCGTCCCCCTGAGACGCAGCACCTCGGGGCCGCCCGGCGCCTGCCAGCGCCCGTTGTCCCGGAAGCCCACCCGCCGATACAGGCCCACCGCCGCGGCATTGGTGGCCACCACCTCGACCAGGAGGTCGCGCCCGGAGGCCCGACGGGTGGCATCGGCCAGGAGGATCCGGGCCAGACCGCGGCGCCGGTACGCCGGATCCACGGCCAGGCTGGCCAGGTACCAGGCATCGCCGGGAAGGGGCGGGCGGTGGCGGGCCTGGAGGTCCAGGCGGGCATGGAGGCGCGTGGCGTCGGGGACCAGATCGGCGATGGGCACCCGAGCCCGGTGCTCCTGCTCGGCCCACCGGCGCGGCGCCGCGCCCAGGCAGCAGCCCACCACCCGCCCCTCGAGGGTGGCCACCGTGGTGTTGCGGGCCCCGAGCGGGTGTCGACCGTCCTCCCAGCAGCGTCGGACCAGACGCTCGCACGCCGATGGATCGGCGTCCCCGAGCCCCCAGGCCAGCAGGGGACCGCCGGCCAGGGCGACGAGGGGCGCGCACGCCTCCAGGTCGTCCGGCCGCGCCGGCCGCAGCACCGGTTCCGCGTCCCGCTCCACCGCGCCTCCAGGCAGCCCGTTATCCCATCGCACTGGACGCCCCATGCTGTACGGCCTGCTCGCCCCCCTGCCGCTGCTCGTCCCGTGGGAGCTGCCCGTGGACATCACCATCGATCGCCTCTGGGACGGCACGCCCGTGGGCGCCGACGAGGTGGTCCACCTGCGGCTCGAGGGCACGGACGACCATCTCCTGCTCCACGTGGACGCCCCCTTCCACGGCGACCCCCCGCCGCCGGGTCCGCCCGGGCCCACGTGGAAGCTCTGGAACCACGAGGTGGTCGAGCTGTTCATCCTGGGTCCCGGCCACCCGCGCCCCTACCTCGAGGTGGAGGTGGGGCCCCACGGCCATCACATCGTCCTGGAGCTCCTGGGGGCCCGGAACGTCGTGGCCTCCGGCCACCCGCTCGACGTCACCACCACGCGGGAGGGCGAGCGGTGGCGGGCCACGGCGCGGATCCCGCGCGGCTGGATCCCCATCGGCGCGGATCGCCTGAACGCCACGGCCATCCACGGGGTCCGGCCCGATCGTCGCTTCCTGTCCTGGCAGGTCCTCCCCGGAGACGGCCCCGACTTCCATCGCATCGACCACTTCGCCCCGGTGGACCTTCCCTGACGCCCCGGGGTGGGGAGGTCAGAAGACGACGCCCAGCATCAGCCGTGCATGGGGCTGGACGGCCTCGGGCTCGAGGATGATGTCCCAGTCGGGGGAGTCGGCGCGGGCTCGCGTGATGGCCGAGTGGGCATTGTGCTCGAGCCCCAGCTCGGCCTGGACGGTGAACTGCCCCCAGATCAGGCCGGCCTCGACCCAGGCCCGGGACTCGCGGCCGATGAGGGCTCGGCTGCTGTAGGTGCGGTCGTCCACGGTGAGCGTCCACTCCCGGTCCACCGCGGGGCCGCTCATGGTCCCACCGCCCGTCGAGACGGGGAGGGCCCAGGAGGTGCCCAGGCGCACGTCGAGCAGCGGATCGCCCAGGTCGTCGCCGAAGGGGACGGCCAGGCCCACCGCCGCGGTGGGCCCCAGGTGGAGGGAGGCCGTGAAGTTGGCATCCCAGCCGATGGGCTCGAGCTGGGTCGTGGAGCCCACCGAGCCGGCCACCACGCCCACCGCGCCGGCGCGCAGGCGCAGGCCACCCTCCCGGGAGGTGGCCCCCCACGAGGCCATCGCCTGCAGTCGGGACTCCCAGCGGGACCAGGCCAGCTTGTCCGGCAGCTCGGTGAACCCCTGCTCCGAGGCGACCTCCTTCATGAAGTCCTCGATCTCGGCGGGGGGCTGCCGGGTGTGGAGGCCCGAGGCCCGAAGCTCGAGGGCCGGCACGTCCGGACTCTCGGCCAGTGGGATCGCCAGGCGGACCTCGCCGCCGAGGCCGATGGGCAGCCGGGCGTCGGTGTCGGTCTCTGCGCCGACGATCACCGTGGTGACGGGGTCGCCAGAGCCCGGGGGGCCGGCCAGGGCGGCCGCGGGGAGGAGCAGGGCCAACAACGAGGTCCGATGCATGGGAACTCCAGGCGGGTCGTTGCAAGGGACGCCACCCCCCTCCACGCTATCCGACGATCGTGGAGGTGTCTTGTCCTGGACGTTCCTTCGTGCAGCGGCCCGGAACCCGATCGCGGTGGGCAGCATCTGGCCGTCGAGCCCGGCCCTGGCCCGGGAGCTGGTGGGGGCGTGCGGGCTCGTGGCTGGGGATCGCGTCGTGGAGCTGGGGGCGGGCACCGGGCCCATGACGCGGCTGCTGGCGGCCCACGAGGGCCCGGTCCTGGCGTTGGAGCCCGATCCCGAGCTGGCCGCGGTGGCCCGTCGGGCCGCGCCGGGGGTCCGGGTGGTCGAGGCGCGGGCCGAGTCCCTGCCCGAGCTCCTGGCCCGGCAGGGGTGGCCGCGGGTCGAGCGGGTGGTGAGCGGCCTTCCCTTCGCGGTCTGGCCGCCCGAGCGGCAGGACGCCGTCCTCGACGCCCTCGATGCGGTGCTCGCCCCGGGGGGCACCTGGACCACCTTCACCTACGCCCACAGTCCGTACCTGCCCGCGGGTCGACGGCTGCGTCGGGTGCTGGAGGACCGCTACCAGCTCACCGTGCGGCCCATCGTGTGGGCCTGCCTGCCGCCGTCGCGGGTCTACGTGCTGCAGGACCGCCGGAGCCCGCGGGGCCTCAGGTCCCGCACTCCAGGGTGAAGCTGAAGGCGCCCTCGGCGTCGTCCCCGCCCTCGACCAGGAAGTAGATCACCTCGCCCCGGTCCACCGTGATGTTCTCGCGGCGCTTGCGGTTGAACGGGTTCATGGAGTCGCACCGCTTGACCGAGCCCTGGGGGCTCGGGCACTTGGTGGCGCTGTTGTGCTGCATCCAGGTCATGGTGAGGTCGGCGCACGGGGTGTCGAACCAGATGCTGATCCGCTGGCGGTCCTCACCGGCCTGGAAGCGGGGGCTCTTGTCGGCCACGAACATGTAGACGCGCTCATCGCCGCCGTTGTGGTTCCGGGTGCCGGGCCAGCAGGTGTTCCGCTCGTAGAAGCGGGTGTTGTACAGGTTCACGCCACCCCGGGTGTGGCCGACGATGGTGTCGCCGCACTTCACCTCCTGGGTGACGCAGTCGGGGCCGTTGACCGGGCCACCGTCGGCCACGTCGCCGCACTGGGCGGCGGTGATCCCCGGGTCGGGGCCTCCGCCCATGGCGACCTGCCGGATGAGCCCCCCGGAGCTCTTGGCCGGCCGGGCCCCGATAAGATCGGAAGAGCACACGTCTGAACTCCAGTCACGTGAAACGATCTCGT
>CAZPJM010000166.1:0-10702 GCA_964586865.1 uncultured Enterobacteriaceae bacterium | reverse complement strand
ATGGCGCCGCAGGCGGCGGCCAGCTCCTCGGCATCGTCGCCGAAGAGCTCGGCGGGGGTCAGGGCCACCCGGAGGACCGCCTCGTCGCCGGAGGCGCTGCGGGCCACGAAGCTCCGGGCGAACGTCCCCCGACCGAGCTCCTGACCGACCGTCCACCCGGTCTGCTGGCTGTCGGTGAAGGACTCACCGGTCTTCATCGTGGGTTCTCGCCGCGGGGTCCTGGAAGCCGGGAGGCTATACCTCGTGCGCTGAGGGCGTCAACGCGAGAGGTTCGACGTGGACGAGCAGGACGGGCTGCCGCCGGGCTGGGCGCCGCCGGCGTGGGACCGGGCGCGGGGCGGCGCGTACCGGGCGCTCCGGGGCCTGCGGCGTCGGGTGCTCGACCGGTTCGTCGCGGGGTGCGAGGACCCCGAGGCCGCCCAACTCGAGGCGCTCGACCGGGTCCTGGCGGGGGCCCGCGGGACGGCCTTTGCCCGGGCCCACCGCCTGGAGCGGGTGCGCAGCCTGGACGACTACCGTGCGGCGGTACCCATCCGTCCCGCCCGGGACCACGAGCCGTGGCTGCGTCGGGTGGCCGAGGGCGAGCCCGAAGCCCTCTGCGCCCATCCGGTGCAGGCCCTCAACCGGACCAGCGGGAGCACCGGCGCCCCCAAGGACCTGCCGGTCACCGCGCCCTGGGCCCGGGCGGTGGCCGAGGCCCAGGCGGTCTGGGTCCTGGCCATGGTGGCCGAGCAGCCCGAGGTGGCGGCCCTGGGCGGTCGGGCCCTGGCCCTCACCGGGCGCGCCGTCACCCACCGGAGCCCCGGCGGCCTGCCCGTCGGGTCCAACACCGGCCGGATGCACGCCGCCCAGCCCTGGTTCGTGAAGCTCCGCTACGCGGTGCCGCCCCTGGTCCACGGCCTCGAGCCGGTCGACCTCCGGCAGTACGTGATCCTCCGGCTGGCCCTGGCGGTGGACGTGCGCTCGGTGACCACCGCCAACCCCACCACGCTGCTGGCCCTGTGCCGCGCCGCCGCGCGTCACCGCGAGGACCTGGCCGCCGACCTCCGCGACGGGACCCTGCGCCGGGGCCCCGCCGCCGCCCTCGATCGGGCCACCCGCCGCCGACTGGCGCCGTGGGTGTGGCGGCGTCGGCGTCAGCCCGCCGATTCCCGACCCGGGGCGTGGTGGGACCGGCTGGCCTGTGTGAACTGCTGGAAGGGCGGGGCCGCACCCTTCTTCCTGGAGCGCCTGCCCGACGCCCTGGGGGCGCGCGTGCCGGTCCGCGAGGTGGGGATCAGCGCCAGCGAGGGCCACGTGGCGGTGCCGCTCCACAGCTCCTGGTGGGGCGGGGTGCTCCACGCCGCGGGGCACCTGGTGGAGCTGGTGCCCGAGGACGGCGGGCCTCCCGTGCTCGGCCACCGGGCCGAGGTGGGGCGGACCTACCGGCTGGTCCTGTCCACGACGGCGGGCCTGTACCGCTACGACCTGGACGACCGGGTCCGCGTGGAGGGCCGGTGGCGTCGGTCGCCGGTGCTCCGCTTCCTCGGGCGGGGCCGGGATGTGGTGTCGGTGACCGGCGAGAAGCTCACCGCCGCTCAGCTCACCGCGGCCGCGGCCCGGGTCCTCCCCGCCGAGGTGGTGGGCTTCGTGGTGACGGTGGAGCTGGCCGAGCGCCCCGCCCTGGTGGTCGCCGTCGAGGGGCCCCTTGCCGAGGGGGCCGAGCTGGCCCTGGACCGGGCGCTGCGGTCCCTGAACGAGGAATACGACAGCAAGCGGGCCTCGGACCGCTACCGTCCCCCGGTGGTGGTGGACCTGCCGTCGGGGGCCTTCGCCCGCTGGCGCGCCCGTCGCCTGGCGGAGGGGGCCCAGGAGGGGCAGGTCAAGGAGCCGGTGGTGGTGGACGCCGCGACGCTGGCCTGGCTCCGGGACCCGCACCCGGCGTGACCCCCGGGGCGGGGGCTGGCCTCAGCCGTCGGTGTCGTCGGTGTCGTCGGTGTCGTCACCCCCTCCCAGCAGGATTCCGACGGCCTCGCGGGCCAGGAGCAGGTCGCCGGCCGCCTGGACGTGCCGGGGCAGGGTCGTGTCGATGACCTGGCCTCCCGCGGCCTCGACGGCGGGAACGAGGGCGGTCTGGGAGCCCACCACCACCGAGGGGTCGGTGGAGGAGCGCAGGAGGAGCGTGTCGGCGGGCAGGGGCGCGGAGGCCACCGACACGGCGGCGGCCGCGGCGGGCCCCTCGGGCCAGATCCGCTCGAGGGACTCGATGACGTCGGGCCAGTTGGCGGGGCTGTCCCAATAGATCGAGAGGTCGTCCTCGACCGAGTCCAGGAGCAGGGCGGTGGGGGCGGGGAGGGTGGCGTCGTGCAGCAGCGCCCCCACCCCGCGGCCGCCCTCGGCCAGGCCCACCAGGATCCGGGTGCCCGTGTCGGGCCTGACGCCCAGGTCCACGCCCTCGGCGGCCAGCGCCCCCTCCTCGGCGGCGAGGCGCCAGGCCCACCGGGTCACCGCCCCGCCACGGCGGGCGAAGCCATCGGACGCCTGGTCGTTGTCGCCCTCGGACACGCCCAGATCCCCCCAGCACTGGGCCGGCACCAGGCTCGCCACCCCGGCCTCGGCGAGGGCCACCGCCAGGGCGCCCCGGTGATCGATGGACTGGTCGTCCGAGACCCACCGGCCGAGCACCGCCCACGCCCGCCGGGAGGCCCAGTCGTCCGAGAGGCGGGTGGGGGTGCGCCAGGTCTGCAGACCGGTGGGTCCGGCATCGGTGTCGACGCCGGCGCCGAGGGGGTGGTCCAGGGCGCCCCCGTGGACGACCACCGCCACCGGCAGCGGGCCGTCGGGGGTCTCGGGCCGGACGATCCAGGCCCGCGCCGCGGTGCCGTCGGGGCAGGTCAGGCCTGTCGGGACGGGGGCCAGCACCCAGCCGGCCGGCGCCTCGTCCAGCGGTGCCCATCCGGTGGCCCCGGCGGGCAGGGTGGCGGGCTCCGGGACCCAGCAAGCGGTCGTCAGGACCGCCACCACCGCGAGAAGACCGCCAGCACGCATCGACCGCACCTCCGCGCCCAGCCTAGCCCATGGCGCCGCGCTCCGGCCCGAGGCGGGGCGGTCTCCTGAAAGCCGGCTGTCATCGGTCTGGCTCACGCCCCACCGACGGGGGCCGGGCCGGATCGGGCCGCGCGGGGTCCTCCCGCCGATCCCCCTGGCCACGACCTCTGCGTTAGCCTCGCCCGAGATGGAGGTCCCATGCGCCGCTCGTCCGTGCTCGCGCCGCGCCCCCTCGTGCTCGCCGCCCTCGTCGCCACGCCCGCGACCGCCAGCACCTGGTCCGACGACGCCGGCTCGCTGGGGTTGGATCTGGGTGGGGCCAAGGAAGGTGGCGTCATCGTGGTGGACTTCAACGACGACGGCTGGCCGGACGTGCTGGCCACCCGGGATGGCGGTGGTGCCGGCCGGACCGAGCTGCTGGAGTCATCGGGCGGAACCTCCTTCTCCAACGTGACGGCGTCCAAGATCAACGGTCTCAATGCCGAGACCCTGAACCGCTCGGTGGTCGCTGGTGATGTGAACAACGACGGGGTCATCGACCTGGTACTCAACCGCTCCACCCGAATCGAGATGTACCTCGGAAACGGAGGCCCCTCCTACACGTTCGGAGATGGCCTGGGGAACCGAGATCGCGCTGTGGCGTTTCTGGAGCCGACCCCCGGCGACGTCGTATCCATCAACACCGAGGGCATGGCCCTCCTCGACTGGGACGGGGATGGCTGGCTGGACTGGCTCGTCGACAACGACGAGGAAGGCTTCATCCCGTTCCCCAACCAGCAGAGCCTGACCAACCCCTTCACGTTCTACACCGGCGGCATCGGCCTCATCACCTACTCCGACCCGGACATCGGCCGGGGCGACTACCTGACCGTCGCCGACTACGACGCCGATGGCGACGTGGACCTCCTCTCCCGCAAGGACTCCACCCACGACCTGTGGGACTGGGACGCCTTGTCGGGCGAGTTCGTCGTCAACACCGCCTTCGACGAGGACGCCGACAATGGCCAGAAGGGCGGGCTGATCTTCTGCGACCTGGACAACGACGGCGATCTGGACATCTTCCGCACCCGGGGGGGCAGCAATGGCAACCGGCTCTTCGAGAACACGGGCACCGGCTTCTCCCGGGTGGCCTCCTTCGGCGGGATCACCGACGGCGAGGACACGAGCGGCGTGGACTGTGGTGACATCGACCACGACGGGGACCTGGACCTGATCATCGTCGGGGATCGGGATCGCTGGCTGTACGAGAACAACTCCACGCGCAGCGCCGGCACCACCACCTGGTCCTTCACCCGCGACAACAACGGCATCGACCAGCGCTCGGGCTCCCCCCTCGACCCGGCCACCTCGGCGGTCATGGCGGACCTGGACCGGGACGGTGACCTGGACGTGGTGGTCAACGTCAACGGCGCCGACAACGAGGCCTGGATGAACCCGGCCGACGGCGACGCCAGCATCGCCAGCGACTACCTGGTGGTGCGGGTCCTGGCCGATGTGGGCACCTGCTCCTCCCGGGTCACCCGGGACGATGTCGGCGCCACCACCCGGCTGTTCTCGGACGCCCGCCCCAGGGTGGTCAAGGGGCCGCGCCGCGAGGTCAACGGGGGCAAGGGAAAGGGGAGCCAGAAGTGGATGTGGCTCCACTACGGGCTCCCCGACGGCTCCACCAGCACCTACGACCTGGAGATCGACCCGCTCTACGACGACCAGCCTACGGCCACCATCGCGGTGCAGCCCAGCACCCTCTCGATGGCGCCGGGCTTCTACCAGATGATCGAGGTCGTCGGGAGTGATCCCGACGCCGACGAGATCACCTCCGACCAGGAGCAGGCGGCCGAGACGCTGGCGGCCACCGTCGACAGCTCCATCGGCGAGGACGTGGACGGCGACGGCTACACCAACTGGTCCGACCCCGACGCGGACGGCGACTCGGTGCCCGACGTGACCGAGGCGGGCGACACGGACCGCTGCTCCGACCCGGAGGACAGCGACGGGGACGACATCGCCGACTTCCTGGACGTGGACGACGACGACGATGGCATCGACACCATCGACGAGGACCCCGACATGGACGGGGACCCCACCACCGACAACACCGACGGCGACAGCCTGCCGAACTACCTGGACGATGACGACGACGGCGACGGCATCCCCACCGCCGAGGAGAGCCCGGACGGCGACGGCGATCCCCTCAACGACGACTCGGACAAGGACGGGGATCCGGACTACCTCGACAAGGATGACGACAACGACGGCATCCTCACCGCCTTCGAGGATGTGGACGACAACGGCATCTGGACCGACGACAACGCCGACTCGGACAAGCTGCCCGACTACCTGGACCCGGACGACGACAACGACGGCATCCCCACCATCGACGAGGACCTGGACGGGGTCGGGGACGCGCGCAACGACGACAGCGACATGGATGGGCTGCCCGACTACCGCGACCCCGACGACGACAACGACGGGCTGGACACGCGCCTCGAGGACCTGGACGGGGACGGGGTCTACGACGAGGACAGCGACAAGGACGGGACCGTCGACTACCTGGACCCGGACGATGACGATGACGGGCTGGACACGCGCCTCGAGGACCTGGACGGGGACGGGGTCTACGACGAGGACAGCGACAAGGACGGGACCGTCGACTACCTGGACCCGGACGATGACGACGACCTGGTGCCCACCCGGACCGAGGACCTGAACGGGGACGGGATCTACGACGAGGACAGCGACAAGGACGGGATCGTCGACTATCTGGACCCGGACGACGACAACGACGGGATCGACACCCGGGACGAGGACGTGGACGGGGACGGGGACCCCTCCAATGACGACACCGACCTGGACGGGCTCCCGGACTACCTGGACACGGACAGCGACAACGACGGGCTGACCGACGGGGACGAGGTCAGCCGCGGGCTGGACCCCCGGGACGCGGACAGCGACGGAGACGGCGTCAGCGACGGGGTCGAGGTGGGCGTGGGCACAGACCCCCTGGACGCGGTGGCCGACAGCGATGGGGATGGCCTGACCGACGCCGACGAGCTGACGGTGCACGAGACCGAGCCGCTGGTGGCGGACAGCGACGGCGATGGCCTCGACGACGGGACGGAGGTGCTCACCGAGGGGACCGACCCCCTGCGCTGGGACACGGACCGGGACGGGCTGACCGACGCCGAGGAGCTGGACCTGGGCACCTCGCCCACCGACAAGGACAGCGACGACGACGGCCTCTTCGATGGGCTCGAGGAGCGGGTCTGGTTCACGGATCCGCTGGACAAGGACACGGATGGGGATGGCATCGACGACGGGGTCGAGGTGGAGGGCACCGACACGGACCCGCTCCGTCCCGACACCGACTACGACGGGCTCCTCGACGGCGACGAGGTCACCCGCGGGCTGGACCCCCTCCGGAACGACACCGACCGGGACGGCCTCTCGGACGGGGAGGAGCTGGCCCTGGGCACCGACGGCTCCCGGCCGGACACGGACGGCGGCGGGACGCCGGACGGGATCGAGGTCTGGGTGAACGGCACCGACCCCACCGCCGGCGGCGACGATGTGGCGGTCTCCCCCGACGACACGGACGGCGACGGGCTCTCCGATGCCTTCGAGACGGCCTACGGCACGGATCCGGAGGGCGACGACACCGATGGGGACGGCCTGCTCGACGCGGACGAGCTCCGCGACGGCACCGACCCGCGGGTGGCCGACACGGATCGGGACGGCCTCCCCGACGGCGACGAGGCCGCGGCGGGTGGCGATCCGCTGCTTCGCGACACCGATCGCGATGGCCTCCATGACGGGATCGAGGTCGACATCACCCTCACCGATGTGGGCGACGCTGACACGGACGGGGATGGCCTGCCGGATGGCGTCGAGGTGAACCTGGTGGGCAGCGATCCGGACGATGCCGATACCGACGGTGATGGCTTCGACGACGACGAGGAGGTGCTGGTGCAGGACACCTCGCCCCTCCTCGTGGACACGGACGGCGACGGGATCTCGGACCAGGCCGAGGTCCAGCGCGACGGGACCGACCCCCTCGACGCCGACACGGACGAGGGTGGCGCGCGGGACGGCCTCGAGCGGGACGAGCGGACCGACCCGCTGGAGCCCCTCGACGACCCCGAGCTGACGGACGCGGATGGGGATGGCCTGACGGCGGTGGACGAGGCGCTCTTGGGCACCCGGGACGACAACCTGGACTCGGACGGGGACGGCCTGCTCGACAGCGAGGAGCACCTCCTCCAGCGCACCCTGCCCAACGTGGCCGACACCGACGGCGACGGGCTCCTGGACGGGGACGAGGTCGACGCGGGCACCGACCCGCGCCGCCCGGACACGGACGGCGACGAGGTCGACGATGGCGTGGACCTGGACCCGCTGGACCCGGACGTGGACGACGATGGCCTCTCGGACGGCGCCGAGCTGCGATGGGGCACCGACCCCGAGGTGGCCGACACCGACATGGACCGCCTCTCCGACGGCCAGGAGGTCTACGAGGTGGGGACCGACCCGCTGCTGGCCGACACGGACGGAGGCGGGCGCCCCGATGGCTTCGAGGTCGACCCGGACGGCACGGACCCGCTCGCCCCGGGCGACGACGTCCTGGACCGCGACGGGGACGGCCTGACCGACGCCGAGGAGCGCGACGTGTGGGGCACCGACCCCGAGGACCCGGACACGGACGGGGACGGCCTGCTGGACGGCATCGAGGCGCTGGATCTGGGCACCGATCCCACCGAGGCCGACTCGGACCAGGATGGTCTGGACGACGGCGACGAGGTGGACGCCGGGACGGACCCGCTGGACCCGGACTCCGACGCCGACGGACTCCAGGACGGCGCCGAGGTGGAGGCGGGCACCGACCCGCTGGACCCGGACACGGACGGGGATGGCCTGGACGACGGCGACGAGGTGGACCGGGGGACCGATCCGCTGGCCCAGGACACGGACGGGGACGGCCTGGGGGACGGGGCGGAGGTGAACCGCCACGGCACCGATCCGACCCAGGCCGACACGGACCAGGGCGGCGTCTCGGACGGCGAGGAGGTCCTGGCCGGCACCGATCCCACCGACCCGGCCGATGATGTGGCGGGCGGCCCTCCGCCGTCGGGCTGCTCCTGCGACACCGGGGGGAGCCCCCTGGGCGTCGTGGCCCTGCTGGCCTTCGCCGCCGGGCTGCTGCGTCGCCGCCGACGCGGGGCTCGCTGAGGGGGTGCGGCCCTCCGCCCGCGGGGGGGTGCGGCGGGCCCGGGTGGGATAGCCTCCGGCCCCATGCGCTGGAACCTGCTGGATCGGATCGATGACCTCGTGCCCGGCGAGGTGGTTCGGGGGGCCGCCGCCTTCTCCCCGGACCTCCCCCTGTTCGAGGACCACTTCCCGGGCTTCCCCGTGGTCCCGGGGGTGCTCCTGCTCGAGGCCATGGCCCAGCTCGCCGGCAAGGGGATCGGCTACACGGTGCGCCTCCGACGCGGCGACTGGCCCTTTCCGATCCTCTCCATGATGGACCGGGTCAAGCTGCGCCGCTTCGTCCGACCGGGCCAGTCCGTCGTGCTCGAGGCCCGCTTCGAGGCCCTCCGCGACGAGTCCGCGGTGCTCCGTGGCACCGCCCGCGTGGACGGGGCGCGGGTGGCCCAGGCGGTCCAGACCTTCGTGTTCAACGCCGTCCCCCTCGCCGATCCCGAGGACGCCGCCCGCCTGGAGCGGCTGGAGGGGCAGGAGCTGGCCCGCCTGTGGCCCTCCTTCGACCCGGGCGTGTGGTCCCCGTGAACGCCCGGGTCCTGGGTGCCGGGGTGGTGACCCCGCTGGGCCGGGGCCTGGGCCCCACCATGGAGGGGCTGCTGGCGGGGGCGAACGCGGTGGGCCCCATCCGGCGCTTCGATGCGCGCCGCTACCCCACCACCTTCGCCGCCGAGGCGCCCGGTGCGGCGACGGAGGCCCCGGACCTGGCCCGGGACTGGCTCGATGCGGCCCTCGACGAGGCGCTGGTGGGCCTGGATCTCTCCGGCGTGGATCCGAGCCGCATCGGCGTCTTCATGGGCGCCGAGGCCGCCCGTCCCAGCCTCGCCCGGGCCTGGTCGGCCCTGAAGGGCGCCCCGCTCGACCCCGACGCCTTGGCGGCCCATGCTCCTTGGGCGCCCACCCGGCACGTGGCGGCGCGCCTCGGGGCCACGGGTCCCTCGGCCACCCTCTCGACGGCCTGCACCTCGTCCGGACAGGCGGTGGGCGAGGCGCTGCTGGCCCTTCGCCGTGGAGAGGTCGACGTGGCGGTGGCCGCCGGCGTCGACGTGCTGGTCCACCCGCTGATGGTGGTGGGATTCTCCCGGCTCGGCGCCCTGTCGACGCGCAACGACGACCCCGCCGCCGCCTCCCGGCCCTTCGACCTGGACCGGGACGGCTTCGTGCTCGGCGAGGGCGCGGGGGTGCTGATCCTCGGCGGCCCCGGGGTCCTGCCGGGGGTGGGGCGGGGGACGGTCCGTGGCTATGGCTGCACGAGCAATGCCTGGCGGATCACCGACTCCCCGCCCGATGGTCGAGGGGCCGCCGGCGCCATGGCGGCCGCCCTGCAGGATGCGGGGGCCCGCCCGGCCGACGTGGCCTGGGTCCACGCCCACGGCACCAGCACCCGCCAGAACGACGCCAGCGAGGCCGCGGGGATCCGCGCCGCCCTGGACGGGGCCCGCGACGCGGCGGTGAGCAGCACCAAGGGCAGCCTGGGGCACCTGGTGGCGGCCTGCGGGGTGGTGGGGTGTGCGGTGGCCCTCGAGGCGGTGGCCCGACGCCAGGCCCCGCCCACCCGGAACCTGGATCGGGTCGATCCGGCGTGCGCCCTCGGTCATGTGCGCGGGGGCGCCGCCCCGCTCGGGGACGGGGTCGCGGTGGTGAATGCCTTCGGCTTCGGCGGGGTGAACGCCAGCGTGGTGGTCGGGCCGTGAGGACGGCGCCGGCGGCCCTGCGGGTGGCCATCACCGGGCTGGGGCTGCGGTGTGCCCTCGGCGGATCGCCGGTCGAGGTGGTCCGGGCCCTGGCGGGTGGGCAGAGCGGCGTGCGGCCGGCGGGGGATGCCCGGGACGATGTGGTGCCCGGGATCGCCCCGTGCGAGGTGGATGTGCGGCCCTGGCTGAAGCGCCGCAAGGACCGGAAGCTGCTCCCGCGCGCCGCCGAGCTGGCCATCCCGGCGGCCGCGGAGGCCCTGGGCGAGGCCCCCCGGGCCGGGACGGGGCTGGTGCTGGGGGTGGGCCGCGAGCCCCCCGAGGACGCCAGCGAGGTGGGCCTGGTGGCCTCCCACCGGGACGGGGGGCTGGACGTGGGGCTGCTGGGCGGGCCGGGCCTGGCGGCGACCCCCCCGCTGGCGTCGCTGCGGACCCTCCCCAACCTGGGCCTGGCCCACGTGGCCATCCAGCTCGACCTCACCGGACCGGGCGGATCCCACGCCGGCGACGGGGCCGCCTCCCTGGCCGCCATCGCGGAGGGCGCGCGGATGGTGCAGCGCGGCGAGGTCGTCCGGGTGCTGGTGGGCGGTCTGGACAGCCTGGTGCATCCGGGCCAGGCGCGGGATCTGGCCCGCCGGGGCCGGGCGGTGCCCGCGGGCGAGGCGGCGGCCCTGCTGCTCCTCGAGGCGCCCGAGGCGGGCCAGATCAGATCGGAAGAGCACACGTCTGAA
>CAZPJM010000165.1:0-10716 GCA_964586865.1 uncultured Enterobacteriaceae bacterium | reverse complement strand
GGTCCGTTGACACGTCCACCCCACCTGCGGAAGCTACATCCATGATCGGCCGATCCCTCGCCGTGGAAGGTGGACCTGACGATCGGCCACTGCTACCGTGGCGCCATGAGAGACCGAGAGCGCCACCCGCTGGACGCACCTCGACCGCCCCCCGAGCGGGTCCGGGCGGCCCGGGGCCGCGTGGCCGCCCTCCTGCGACGGGCCGCCTTCCACCTGCTCCATCCGGACCGTCGGCTCCCGCCGGTCGAGGCCCCGCCGCCGCCGCCCCTGACCCGCCTGTACTACACCGCACCGGATGGCTGGTCCGCGCCCCTGCTCCACCTGCCGGCGGCGCCGGGCACCCCGGGCGAGCCGGTGGTGCTGGCCCACGCCCTCGGTCTCTCGGCCGATGCCTTCCGCTACGGCGGGGGGCCCACCCTGGCTCGCCATCTGTCGCGGCGCGGCTTCGCCGTCTACCTGCTCACCCATCGCGGCGACCGGGCGGCGCTGCCTCCCGACCCGGGCCGCGCCCGCCACTTCGACTTCGACGACATCGTGCGGAGCGACCTGCCGGCGGCGGTGGAGCGGGCGTGCGCCCACGCCGGCTTCCCTCGGGTGCACTGGGTGGGCCATGGCTTGGGCGGCCAGCTCGGGCTGGCCCTCGCCGGTCGGTCTCCGGACCGCCTGGCCACCCTCACCGCCCTCTGCGCGCCCGCCGCCTTCCCCCGCTCGGCGGTCCGCTCCGAGGCGCGGCGCTGGGCCCGGGCGGCGGCGCTGCTCCCCGAGCACTGGCACCTCCCCACCCGCGCGGTGGCCTGGGCCGCCGTCCCCTGGGTCTCCGAGGGCGATGGGCAGCTCGTCGCCGCCTCGCCGGGCCCCCGGGTCCGGGGTGTCCTCTCCCACGCCGTCGAGGATCTGCCGCTGGGCCTGATGGGCCAGGTGCAGCGCTGGATGGCGGAGGGCGCCTTCACGGACCGCACCGGAGCGCTCGACTACACCGAGGCCCTGTGCGAGGCCCGGGCCCCGCTGCTGGTGGTCCACGCCGCCGACGACCCCCTCTGCCCCCCGGCGGCGGCGCTGGCGGCGGTGCACCGGTGGGCCCACCCCGACCGGACCTCCCTCGCCCTGCCCGAGGGCTGGGGCCACCTGGACCCGCTCCTGGCCCGGGACGCGCCCGAGGCGGTCTTCCGGCCGGTGGGGGACTGGCTGGTGGCCCGTCGCACCGCGGCGTGGGAGCGGGATCCGGAGGTCCTGCGCCGCGCCCGGTGAGCCTTGGCGGGCCTTTGACACGTCAAGGCACACTCGGGGGCAGACTCGCCGTCAGCCCGGAGGGCCTTGATGAGCGGGGTCAAGAGCCGAGAGCGCGTCGCGCGCAACTTCGTCCGTCGCTACGGGGCGGACCGGTTCGTGCGCCTGCTCGAGGCCCTCTCGGACGGCGAGTCCGGCCAGGCCATCGCCGATGAGTTCGACGTCAGCCGGGAGCGGGTCCGGCAGTGGAAGAACACCTTCGGCTCGGTGCTCACGCTCTACCAGGTCCACCCCGAGGTGAAGCAGGTCCTCGAGGAGCACGACGCCGGGGGCATCGAGCTCGACCTCTGAGGCCTCGGTCCGGTGCGCGCTATCGACGGCGGCGGCGCCGGCGGCCGCCCTTGCGGCCCCCCTTGGCGCTCTCCTCGTCGTCGTCATCGTCGTCGGGGGCGTCCGGATCCCAGGGCACCGCCTTGTCGAGGACGGCCAGGAGGTCCTCGCCGAAGTCGCGGACCTGCCAGCGGCGCACCTCGGGCACCTTGCGGAGCTCCTCGAGGGTGGTGGGCCGGGCCTTGGCCACGTTCTTCAGGATGGCATTGCTCGCCACCGTGATGGGCGAGAGGCTGTCGTCCCGGTCGAGGAGCTCGTTCCGCCACTGCTTGAGGGCGGCGTGGGCCCGCTCGGCCTTCTGCCCGCGGAGCCGGGTGGGGACCTTCCGCCCCTTGCGCCGCTTCTTCTTCTTCTTGGGGGGGCGATCGGGCACCGGGGCGTCGTCGGCGATCCCCGCCTTGACGGCCCGGACGATCCCCTTGCCGTAGCGGCGCTTCATGGCGTGCTTGCCCTTGAAGAGACGGTCCAGGTCGTCGAGGCTGGTGGGCTTGTGCTCGGCGGCCTTCACGAGGACGCTCGAGGGGAGGATCTTGAAGGCGGGGCGATCCGCCTTCTCGGCCTCGGACTCCCGGTACTCCCATAGATGCTTCAGGACCCGCTTGGCGTCGTCGTTCAGGTGGTTGCTGCCCTTGGTGCGCAGCCACTTGTGGGGGTCGGGCGGGGGCGGGGCGTAGTCCTTCTTCTCGATGAGGCGGTTCTCCTCGCGGACGTGGGCCAGGCGACCCACGCGGCGCAGCTCCCGGATGAGCAGCTCGCGAATGGCGAGGAGGAAGTGGGTGTCGCCCCGCGCGTACTGGATGTGCTCGTCCTTCAGGGGTCGCCGCGCCCAGTCATGGCGCTGGTACTGCTTGTCGATCACGTGACCAAAGTACCGCTCGATGAGATCCGCCAGCCCCACCCGGGGGAGGCCGGCCATCTGGGCGGCGATCATGGTGTCGAAGATGTTGTTGACCTCGAAGTCGAAGTCACGGCGCAGGCAGACCACGTCGTAGTCGGCGCCGTGCAGGATCACGACCACGTCCGGATCGGCGAGGATGTCGCCCAGCGGGGAGATGTCGTCGATGGCGAGGGGGTCGACGATGTAGTCCCGCTCGGCATCGCTGAACTGGATGAGGCAGACCTTCTCGCGGTAGTGATGGAAGCTGTCGCTCTCGGTGTCGACCCCGATGACGGAGGCCTTCTCGAGCTCGGCGACCATCCGGGCCAGGCCCTTCTCGTCGTCGATGAACCACAGCTCGGTGTCTCCGAACATGAACCCTCGCTTGGTGGTCGGTCGATATGCCCTGTCGGGACCGCCGGCGCCAACCCGGGGGCCCGCGGCGACCCGGGTGTGGACGTGGGGTTGACAAGCCGGCGCCACGGGATGAGAGGGGGCGGCGCGCGGGAGGCGACATGGACGAGGCGGGCCGGATCCAGGCGGTGGCCGAAGAGCTGCGGGGGGCGCTCGGGCCCGCCCCGGGCACGGTGATCACCCTCGGCTCGGGCCTCGGCCCGGTGGTCGAGCGGGCGACGGTGGCGCATCGCGTGCCCACCACCGCGGTGGGGCTGCCGGCCTCCACCGTGCCCGGCCACGCCGGCGAGGTGGTGCGGGCGCGCCTCGGCGGGGCCGAGGTGGCGCTCCTGTCGGGGCGGATCCACGCCTACGAGGGCCACGACCTGCACACGGTGGTCCGCTACGTCCGGGCCATGCACGCCTGGGGTGTGAAGCGGCTGATCCTCACCTGCTCGGCGGGGTCCACCCGGGCCGATCTGGCGCCGGGCACCGTCACCCTCCTGGCCGACCACCTCAACCTGATGGGCGCCAGCCCGCTCGTGGGGCCGGCCATCGGCACCCGCTTCCCCGATGCGGCCCTGGCCCACGACCCCACCCTGCGGGCCGAGCTGCAGGCGGCCGCCACCGCCAAGGGGCACACCCTGCCCGACGCGGTCTATGCGGCCCTGATGGGGCCGGCCTTCGAGACCGCCGCCGAGGTGCGGATGCTCGCCACCCTGGGCGCCGATCTGGCGGGCATGTCCACCGTGCCGGAGCTGCTGGCCGCCTGCGCCCTCGGGCTGCCCACCGCCGCCCTGGCCGTCGTCAGCAACTACGGGGCCGGGGTGGGGGATCAGGGCAGCGTCGACCACGCCGGCGTCACCGCCGTGGCCAACAGGGCCGCCGTGGTGGTGGCGGACGTCCTGGAAGAGGCCTGTGCCGGGTGGTGATCACCCCTCGGCGTTGTTGATCACCTCGCCCACGCCGCCAGCGCCGGGCACCACGTAGCCGCGGTCGTCCAGGCCGCGCTCCTCGGCCCATCGCGCCCCCGGGGCCGCCCGCAGCACGTCGTCGGCGGAGAGCCCCCGGTCCACCCGGAGTGCGTACACCACCACGTCGGGCGCATCCCGGGCGATCCGGTGGAGGTACTCGGGGGTCACGATGAGGTGGCAGGCCACCAGGCAGCGGGGCGGTCCGCCGGCCAGGCTCCGGTAGACGTCGAGCACGTAGGCCAGGGTGCTGCCGGTGGCGCCCATGGGGTCCGGCACGAAGACGGTGGCCTCGTCGACCGGCCCGCCGATCTTGCTGCCGCTGTGGTGGACGCCCGCGATGCCCCCGGTCTCCGGGTCGGTGCGCCGCTGGAGGTAGAGGTGGTCGACCCGGACGGCGTCGGGGGCCAGGACCTCCATGAGGGCGCGCTGGAAGTGATGGGCGGGCAGGATGCCTCCACGGGCGATGTCCACCACCACCGCCCGGGCGCGGGGATCGGGCACCCGAGCCCGGCTGTGGGCCCCCGGCATGCGGGTGGGGGCGTCGACGACCACGGTGGGGAGCTGCTCGACCGCGGCGGCCAGCAGGATGCGGCTGCAGGCGTCCAGGAGCGGCAGGATGGCCCGGGTGTCGGTCTCGGGATGGCACAGCCGCGTGAGGAGGCCCAGGCTCCAGGGATCGGCCAGGATGTGGACGTTGTCCCCGTAGTGATGGTCGAGGCGCGATCCGGCGGCGCGCGGGGCCACGTAGGCGGTCTCGGGCATGGCGTGCTCCTGGACCGAGGGACTAGCCCGCGTCGGTGTCGCCTTCCCCCGCGGTCCCGTCCCCGGGAGGCTCGCCCACCCCCTCGAGCCCCCTGAGCACGAGCCGGACCGTGGCCAGCAGGTCGTCGAGGGCCCCGGTGCGGATCAGGCGCCCCGCGAAGGCCAGCGGGACCTCGGTCTGGTCGGCGCCCGCCGGTCGGGCGGCCAGCACGGCGTCGGTCACCCCAGGCGTCTCGGCCAGGCGCAGGGCGGGCGCCACCACCTGGCGGTCGCGCAGGGCGGGGGCCAGGGCGGTGAGGAGGGCCAGGTCGGGATCGGCGTCCAGGAGGGGCGGCAGCAGGTCCTGCGCGCGGCCCAGCGCCGAGCCGGGGGCGGCCATCACCTCGGCTGCCCGGCCCAGGGCCCGGAAGGTGCCGTCCTCGGACAGGGCCGGGGCGAGCAGGGGCTCGATCCGGGCCCAGCCGGTGCGGCCGTCCTCCGGATCCACCGCCACCAGCCAGCGGGCCTGGCGCAGGAGGTCCGAGAGGGTGGCGGCCGGGGCCCCCCGGGCCGTCACCCCGTAGCGGAGGGGGTCGTCCATGACGGGGACCAGGGCCACGAGATCCTCGATGACCCGGGCCTCGCCGGTGTCGCGCAGGACCTCCTCGAGGGGGGGCACCGCGCCGTGATCCCAGGCCACCTCGACCGTGTCCACCAGGTCGACGACGTGGTTCTCGCGGCCGTCGCGCAGGACCCGCACCAGCCCGATGAGGGTGTGGGTGAGGCCCCGGGCCTGGGGCTCCGAGAGCCGGTCCAGGCTGCGCAGATCCCGGGCGACCTGGGGGGTGAAGGCCGGGCAGGCGCCGGTGGTGGCCAGCGCCTCGAGGACCTGATCGCCGCCATAGCCGAGCACCTCTCCCAACAGCGCGGCCGCCCCCTGGACCGCGTCCGGGTCCTGATCGGCCAGGATCTCGAGGAGGGCCACCGCCAGGTTGCCCAGGTCCACGTCCAGGGTGGTGACCACCACGTCGAGCTCGCAGCGGAGCGGGCGGTTGGTGGACGCGAGCAGGCGGAGCAGGGCGGTCAGGGCCGAGTCCTCGCCCGGGTCCAGGCGCCCCCCCTCGACGTCGACCTGGGCGAGCCAGGTGGCCTGGGCGGCGGTGACCTGGAGGTGGCCGGCGCGGTGGAGGTCGACCAGCAGGTCGGGGAGGGCCTCCTGGACGACGGGATCGTCGAGCACCCGGGCGAGGGCGGGCGCCGAGCGGTCCACCAGGTCGGGTGTGCCCGCGGTGGCCACGTCGACCAGGTCGCGGAGGCTGTCCCCCGAGGCCCCGGCCCAGCGGTCGTTGCCCGGGCTGCGCGCCGCCAGGACCAGGCCGCCGAGACCCGGGAGGAGGCGATCCACCGGTGCCTCGACCCGCGGATCGGGGGTGGTGACCCAGCCGTCGATGGTGCGCAGCCACCGGTGGGTCGAGGGATCCTCGAGCACGTCGGCGAGCTGGTCGGTGGCGGCCAGATCGTCGTCGAGGACGGCGCGGGCCACCCCGGGCACGGCCGGGGCGGCGGCGGCGAGGGGACCGGCCTCGAGGCGGGCCGGGTCGGTCAGGTCGAAGTCCTCGCGGCGGACCAGGGTGGCGCGGGTGCCATAGGCGAGCTCGAGGAGCAGGTCCTGGGCATGGGTGCCGGCCTCGGGATCGCCCTGGACCAGCGAGAGGCCGCTCTCGAGCAAGGTGACCACGTCGACGCCGGCACGGGGCAGGGCGTTCAGGCTGCGGGCCAGCTCCACCCCGGCCGGCACGCCGCTGGCGGGGGCGTGGGCCTCGAGGGCGTCCACGGTCGGGCGCAGGGCGGCCAGGTGACCGTGATGGTCCAGGCACGCGAAGGTGTCCCGCACCTCGACCGTGGAGGTCTCGTCGAGGCCGTCGGCCAGGTCGACCCGGTAGCAGGGCGAGTCGGGGGCGAGCCCCCGGTACCAGGGTGGCTCGGCGGGGGCGCACCCGGCCAGCATGAGCGCGACCAGCGTGGCGAGGCAGGTGCGCACGGCGGCCCCCCCGGGGGTGCTAGTCGAAGAGGTAGCGCACGCCCGCGGTGGCGTAGGCGCCGCCCCGGGCCCACTTGCGGAAGCGCAGGTGGCCGTTCACGTTGCCCCAGGCCTCGATCTGGCGGCTCAGGCGGACGGTGCCGCCCACGCCCAGGTCGCCGTAGACGAACTCGGTCTGGTTCGTGGTCATGAAGCCGCTGCCCACCATGGCGTTGATGGTGAGCATGGCGGTCTCGGGGTCGCCGATGATGCCGGCCTGGAGGCCGACGGCGAACACGCCCACGTGCCGGGTCTCGTCCCGCCACTCGGCCAGGGCCCCCTCGGGGTCGAACACGTCGGCCGAGAGGGAGGTGTTGGCCACCGGATCGCGCTCGGCGGTCTCGGCCTGCCAGAAGACGCGGGTGATCCCCAGGATGCGGTCGTCCCGGTCGCCGAGCACCAGCTCGATGCCGGTGCCGGCAGCGCCGATGGTCTGGGACTGCTGGAACTGGGTGCCGTCCCCGTCGTAGAAGTAGACGCGCTCCTGGTAGAAGCCGCCCGTGCCGAGCAGGCCGAGGCCGCCAGCCTGGGCGGCCACGGGAGAGGCGAGGCCCACCGCCAGCGCGGTCCATCCGAGGGCGCGGGCGAGGCCGCGGGTCGCCGCCGTGGACGAGGGGGGAGAAGAGGGGGCTGGCGCCTGGGGCATGGGCTCTCCGACCGGTTCAGCCCCGCCTTGTACACCGAGGCCAGGAGGGGGTCAACCGCCGCGTGACGGGTGGGGCGGGGCGTGGGCGAAGAGGTGTCGGAGCGCGGCCGGGTGTTCACCCCGGGGGCCTCAGGGGGCGTCCGTGTCGTCGGGATCGGCCTGGACATCCAGGGTCGCCGGCTCGCTGGTGCCGAAGGCGTTGGCCAGCACCACCGGGGCGGGGCCGCCCGGGACGTCCGGGACCTGGAAGCGGACCGACTCGAGGCAGGGCGCGCAGTCCTCGTCGCAGGGCTCGCACGGACCGCACACCGCACAGGTCGCCTCGACCCGGCACAGGTCGCAGGCTCCGCAGGACTCCCGGCTGATCTCGAGGACGGGGGCCTGGACCGAGGCGACCCGGACCACCGTGTCGACGGGCTCGGTGTAGGGGCCGCCCCGGGCGGTGACGGCCTCGCCCGGTGGGGCGGCGTCGGTGTCGAGCGTCAGCTCCACGTCGCAGCGCTGGAGGGAGGCCACCGGGTCTTCCGGACAGGCGGCGAGGAGGGGCAGGAGCAGGGGGAGCAGTCGCATCAGAGCTCGGTGAAGTCGTCGACGGACAGCTCGTCGGCGGCGACGCCGCTCGAGGCGGGGACCGTGCCGCGGATGAAGGGGTAGCTGCGCCCGCCCGAGGTCACCCGGGTGCCCTTCTCTTCGTCGATCTGGGCCCACTCGATGTCGCCCCAGGTGGGGAAGTCCCGGTCCTTCTCCTTGGGGGCGGCGTGGCGCATGACGTCGATCCAGATGGGCAGGGCGGTCCGGCCACCCGTGCTGGACACACCCAGCGAGCGGGGCTCGTCGTAGCCCACCCAGGCACCGGTGATGACGTCGTTGCTGTAGCCCACGAACCAGGTGTCCTTGTAGTCCTGGGTGGTGCCCGTCTTGCCCGCCAGGTTCACCCCCAGCGCGCGGCGGGCCTCGTAGCCGGTGCCGGTGCGGACCACGTTCTCGAGGAGCCAGGTGGCGATGGTGGCCACCTCGGGGCGGATCACCTGGGGGAAGGGGTCGGGCTCGTGCTCCTCGAGGAGCTCGCCGTCCCGGTCCCGGACCTCGAGGATGTAGTGGGGCTGCACCAGGTGCCCGCCCGAGGCGAACACCGAGTAGGCGCGGAGGAGCTCCTCCATGGTGAGGGAGGCGCTCCCGAGACCCATGCTCATGTCGCAGGCCCGGCACTTGTAGATGTCGCCCGGCTTCAGGAGCTGCCGGTGCCGGGTGTTGCTGATGTCGGGGTCCTTGGGCGGCAGGCGGTCCATGCAGATGGTGGACTCGGGCGTCTCGTTCACCCACGGGCAGAGGGTGTCGTTCTCGGGGGTGGGGACGTGGTCCTCGGGGAGGGTGTGGGAGGGCGGTCCGCCGATGCCGAGCTTGCGGGCGAAGTCGTAGAGGACATCGTCGTTCATGCCCGGGTCCATGGACTCGAGCACCTTGATGGTGCAGGTGTTCTTGGACAGGGCCAGGGCCTTCCGAAGGGTGATGTTGCCCAGGTAGTCGTCCCCGTAGTTGTCGGGCTTCCAGACGAAGCCGGCGTCGGTGGTGTAGGAGGCCCCCCGCACATCGGGCACGATGCTGGCGGCGGTGAGCTTCTCGGTGTCGACGGCGGCGGCGTAGACGATGGGCTTGAAGGTGGAGCCCACCTGGCGCTTCGCCTGGATCGCGCGGTTGAACTCGGAGGTCTCGAAGTCGGCCCCGCCCACCATGGCCCGGACCGCCCCGGTCTCCACGTCGTAGGAGAGGGTGGCGGCCTCGACCTCGGGGCGCTGCCACAGGCGGGCGGCCACGAAGTCCCGGGTGGCCCCGGGGGTGTCCTCGAAGGCCTTGCGCACGTCCTCGTCGGTGGTGGGCCGGGTCTCCCACTCGGGCAGGTCCTCGGGCGGGGGCGGCAGGTCCGGGTCGGTGGTGGAGAGGGCCTCGACCTTGACCAGGACCACGTCGCCGCGGCGGAGGAGCGCCCCGCCGGGCTCCACGCCCTCCTCCCAGCCGCGGACCTCGGCGGTCAGGTCCCGGGCGGTGCGGTAGCGCCAGGACATGCGCGGGTTGGGCTCGTAGACCCACTCGGACCACGCCAGGGGGATGAGGGCCTCGTGCTTGCCGATGCCGACCCGGACCCAGCCGGATTCGGCCTCGAGGACCACGGCGTCGTAGACCTCGCCCGGCGTCAGGCGCGAGGTCTCGGGGGGCGGCACCCGGCCGGCCGGGTCGTCCTCGAAGGCGTTCTGCGCCACCATCGCGGCCTCGTGCTCGGCCCGGCGCTCCTCGATGGCGGCGTCGGAGGAGAGGGTCTCGAGGCCGGCCCGGCGGAAGCCCATGCGCTGGTCGACCCGGTGGACCTGCTCGACCACCGAGGCCTGGGCGATGCGCTGCAGGGGCAGGTCCATGGTGGTGGTGACCACCAGGCCGTCGTTGTAGACGCGGTCGAAGCCGTAGGTGTCCACCAGGTGGCGGCGCACGTGCTCGGTGAAGTGGGGCGCCAGCGTCAGGAAGGGGTTCTCCTCCTTGACGATGGGGATCTCCTCGGCGACCGCGGCCTCGTACTCGGCGTCGGTGATGAAGCCGTTCTTCTTCATCTGGCCCAGGACGTACATCTGCCGGGTGCGCGCCTTGTCCCAGTCCTTGTGGGGGCTGTACCGCGAGGGGGCCGGCGCCAGGCCCGCGATGAGGGCCGCCTCGGCGATGGAGAGCTCGTCCACGTGCTTGCCGAAGTAGACGCGGGCGGCGGCCTCGGCCCCGTAGGCGCCCGAGCCCAGGTAGATCTCGTTCAGGTAGAGCCAGAGGATCCGGTCCTTGTCGTAGACCGACTCGATCCGGCGGGCGAGGATGATCTCCTTGATCTTCCGCTCGTAGGTCTTGTCGCGGGTGAGGAGGAAGTTCCGGGTCACCTGCATGGTGATGGTCGAGGCGCCCTGGCGCTTCTCGCCGCCGGTGACCTCGTTGATGACCGCCCGCACGAGGCCCACGTAGTCCACGCCGCCGTGGTGGTGGAACTTGGCGTCCTCGGCCGCGACGAAGGCGTCCTGGACGTGCTGGGGGATGTCCTCGAGGGGGGTGACGTAGCGTCGCTGCTCGTAGAGCTCCCCCATGAGGTTGCCGTCGCGGTCGTAGACCTCGGTGACGGTGGGGGGCCGGTAGATCTGCAGGGCGTCGACCGAGGGGAGGTCCTGGCTGTAGTGCCAGTAGGCGCCGCCGGCGGTGCCGGCGCCGAGGATGCCGACCAGCAGCAGCAGTCCGAGGGTGGCGCAGCCGAGGCGACCGATCCAGCGGCCGATGCCGCCCTTGCGCCGGGGCGTGCCCTTGTCGCGACGGCGGCGCTTGCCCGGCCGACCGCCGCCCCCGCCGCCCGCGACAAGGGCACGCC
>CAZPJM010000164.1:0-10806 GCA_964586865.1 uncultured Enterobacteriaceae bacterium | reverse complement strand
CGGTGAGCGCCCCCTCGACCCCCGAGAGGATCTCCTGGCCCAGGTTGCGGGGTCCGGCCGCGTCCACCACCACGACGTGCTCCACGTGGTGGGGCAGGGGGATCTCGGCGGGCTCGAGCACGTCCACGGTCAGGCTCGGGCCGCAGGCGACGAGGAGGAGGGTCAGGGGGAGCAGGGCGCGCATCGGGGCCTCCGGGTCTGTCCCTGGGACGCCCGGTGCCCCGGTTCCTTCGGTGCTCGACCTACCGATCCCTTGCGCGGAGGACCTGCCCGAAGCCCCGCTCCCGGCCGACCTCGGGCCGGACCTGGCCCGACTCCACCGCCACCCGGCCGTTGACCACCACCGCCCGCACCGCCGCATCGTTGCGGCGCACCAGCCGGACCAGCCCCCCGAAGGCCTCCATCGGGGCCTCGTGGGCCTCGTCGACGCGCTCGTCCAGGCTCTCCGGGTCCAGCACCACCAGGTCGGCCCGCCGCCCGGGCTGGAGCACCCCCGCATCGAGTCCGAACCACTCGGCCAGCTCGCCGGTCACCCGTTGGACGGCCCGCGCCAGGGGCATCAGGGGTCGCCCCGCGGCCTCGGCCTCGCGCACCAGGCGCAGGAAGCGGAGGGGGAAGTTGTAGTGGGCCATGTTGCGGAGGTGGGCGCCCGCGTCCGAGAAGCCGATCTGGGCGGCCGGGTGCGAGACGATCCAGCGGAGCATCTCGGGCCGGTCATTGGCCACGACCGTGTACCAGCGCACATCGTCGCCATGCTCGGCCACCAGGTCGAGGAAGGTGTCGACCACGTCCTGACCCCGCTCGGCGGCCACCTCGGCGAAGCTCCGTCCCTCGATCGCCGGGTCCGGGGCCGAGAGGATGCGGCTCTGGTTGAAGTCCCGGTGGAACACCCGGGGCAGCCACTTGTTGGTCCACTCCTTCCGGAAGCGGGCCCGGTACTCCGGGTCCTGGACCAGGCGGGCGCGCTCCTGGGGATCCTTCAGGTCCAGGGCGGCGGTGCCGGCGCCGAACTCCTCGAAGACCACCACGTCCATGCCGTCCGCCCACAGGTCGAACACCTCCGGCAGGGCCTGGAGCCGGAAGTCCGCTCCGAGCGCGTTGAAGGCGGCGGCGGCGGTCCCCACGATCCGTGCGATGTGACGGTCCGCCCGGGTGTCCATCAGGCTGATGATGGTGGTCTTGAGGGGGCGCCGGAGCCAGCCCAGGCTGGTGAGGTAGAAGAGGGCGGCGTCGGCCTTGGTGGTCACGTCGGGCACCGCCTGGAAGACCCGGCCCCGCCGGCGCACCGGGGCCACCAGATCCCAGTACTCCCACCACGAGGCGTAGGTGGAGGGCAGGGGACGGCTCCGGAATCGGTCTCCGTCCATCTTGTCCCAGGTCAGGGTCATGATGGACAGGCCCAGGTAGCCCGCGTCGAGGGCCTCCTCGACCAGGCGCCGCATGGCGGCCTGCTCGTCCCGGCTGGGTCGCTCCCCCCGGGTGAGGCTGCGCTCGAGGCCCATGACGTGGGCCCGGATGGTGCTGTGCCCGCAGAAGCTGGCCACGTTCGGGCCGAGGGGCAGCCGGTCCAGGTGCTCGAGGTAGTCGACCTGCCCCTCCCAGTCCCGGTGCTCCTGGAGGATGGGCAGCACGATGTGGCGCGGTACCGCCTCGACCCGGCAGAAGATGTCGGCCAGGTCCTCGTTGCGACCCACGGCCAGCGAGAGGCTGCACGATCCCACCACCACCGAGGTCACCCCGTGGCGCAGGGACTCGGAGAGGGCCGGGGCCACCTCGACCTCGGCGTCGTAGTGGGTGTGCATGTCCACGAAGCCCGGCGTGACCCAGCAGCCCTCGGCATCGATGACCCGGGCGCCCTCGGTGGGGCGGACCGGGCCGCGGTGCAGGGCCAGGACCCGACCCTCCCGGATGTGCAGGGTGCCGCGGACCGGGGGACCACCCAGGCCATCGAAGACCAGGCCGTCGCGCACGAACAGGTCGGCGTGGGCCGCCATGTCCACCTCCCGGGAGCCAGACCGTACCCTACCGTATGGTGGCGCTCCCTGGAAGGAGGCGGAGGAGCGTGGGCGGCACCGCCGCCCCGGCGCAGGCCCGACGACCGGCCTCAGACCCCCAGGCCGCGCGCGATCAGCTCGTTCATGATCTCGGTGGTGCCGCCCCCGATGGGGAGGAGGCGGGCATCGCGGGCCCACCGCTCCACCTTGGTCTCACGCATGTAGCCCATCCCCCCGTGGATCTGGACCGCCTCCCAGCAGACCTGGCGCGCCACCTCGGCGGCGTGGTTCTTGGCCATGGCGATCTCGCTCATGACCCGCTGCCCCTCGCGCATGCGCGCGGCGCAGGCGTAGGTGAGGGCCTTGGCGGAGGCCACCTGGGTCGCCATCCGGGCGAGCTTGTGGCGGGTGACCTGGAAGCGGGCGAGGGGGCGCCCGAAGGCCTCCCGCTGGCGGGACCACGCCAAGGCCTCCTCGAGGGCGGCCTCGGCCAGGGCATGCCCGTTGACCGCCAGCATGAGCCGCTCCTGCTCGAAGTTCTGCATGAGGGCCACGAAGCCGCTCCCCTCGGGGCCGATCCGGTTCGAGGCCGGTACCCGGCAGCCCTCGAAGACGAGCTCGGCCGTGTCGCTGGCCCACCAGCCGGTCTTCTCCAGGGTCCGGGCGACGCGGAAGCCGGGGGTGCCGGCCTCGACGACGAAGAAGGTGAGCCCCCCGTGGGGGTCGTCCCCGGTCCGGGCCAGCACCGTCACCAGGTCGGCCCGCGCTCCGGAGGTGATGTAGGTCTTCTCGCCGTCCAGGACGTAGGCGTCGCCCTCCCGGCGGGCCCGGGTGCGCACGCCGGCCACATCGCTGCCCGTGCCGGGCTCGGTGATGGCCAGCGCCGCCACCTGCTCGCCCGCGAGCACGGGCCGGATGAAGCGCTCGTGCTGCTCGGACGAGCCCAGGGCGAGGATCGGCGGCAGGGCGATGCTGAACGAGGCCAGTCCCACCACGGTGCCCGTGCTGCCGGCGCGGATGAGCTCCTCGGCGACCACCATGTCGTGGAAGACGTCCCCGCCGCCGCCGCCCAGGTCCTCGGGCCAGGAGGGCGCCAGCAGCCCGGCCTCGGCCAGGTCGCGATGGAGGTGGCGCGGGAAGTGCCCGGCCTCCTCCCAGGCGTGGGCATGGGGGGCCAGGACCTCTCGGGCGAACCGGCGCGCGGCCCGCCGCAGGGTGTGGTGGCTCTCGTCGAGCCAGGCGTCGAACAGCGCGCGATCCACGCGGTCTCCGAGGAGGGGGGCCCGCCTACCTGGGGGGCCCGGGGTGGGCCTGGAGGAGCTCCTGCAAGGCGTCGTGCCCGCCGTCGTCGATGCAGCCGCGCCGGCGGGCCGTCCGCCAGCTCCGCCGCAGGAGTCCCTCGAGCCAGGTCAGGGCCGGCGGCCGGAGCCCCTCGCCCACCGACACGCGGCTCCCGTCCAGCAGGATGAGGTCGATCCAGGCGGGCTGGCGCTCGACCTGGGCCACCGCGTCCCAGCTCAGCCGCACGTGGTCCAGCTCTAGCCACGCGGGGCCCAGGCGCACGATCCGGTCCTCCACCCCGAGGGCCTGGAGGAGCATGCCGGCGATGGGGGTGAGGACGAGGACGGTGGCCACGTTGGCCACGAGCATGAGCCCGGCCAGGGTGCCGGTCGTCAGGGTGCTCGGGATCAGGCCCGAGGCGAGGGCCAGCAGGGTCGCGGTGAGCACGACCCACCCGAGCCCCATGCCGACGAGGGAGAGCGCCGCGACGGCCACCTTGATGCGCCGGAGCGGCCCCTGGGGCAGCACGATCTCCTGGTGGTCCAGGTGGCTCAGGTGCAGGACGCCCCGGGGGGCGATGCCCTGCACGCCCTCCGAGCGAGGGCGCTCATCGATCACCGCGACCCCGCAGCGCGTCGAGGGCGGCGCGGGCCTCGTCGTCGCGGGCGCCCAGGTGGGCTCGGCGCCACCAGCGCTCGATGCGGGTGAAGACGAAGTCGTTCGTGCCGGGCCGCAGGTCCCCACCGATGGCGACGCCCGCGCCGCTGGTGGCGCGCAGCAGGACGCCGCTGCCCCGGCTGCCGGCCGTCCGGGTGACCTCGGCGATGTCCTCCCAGGCCAGGACCTTCCCATCGACGGAGATGCGCCCGGGGGTCAGCCGGAGCACCACCGGTCGCCGGGTGGCCAGGCGCCGGAGGACGGTGTGGCCGATCCCGGTGGCGATGGCGACGAGCCCCAGGAGGATGAGCACCCGGAGCAGGTCGGCCACGTCGAAGGCCAGGATGATCCCGATGACGCCGACGACACCGAGGATCGCGCCACCGAGGGCCAGCGCGCGGGTGGGGTCGTTGGCCCGGCTGATGGTGAGCACCTCGTGATCCAGGTGCCGGGTCAGGAGGATGCCGGCGGGGACGTCCTCTGGCGCGGCCTCTTCCCGTGGGGCGGTCACGGGGGTGGCGGGGCTGACCGCCAGCGATGCCCGCGGGGCGCTGTGGGGGGTGGGGGCGCGCAGCTCGATGTCCTCGCCGGCCGCGCCCTCCCGGGCCCCTTCGCGGAGCGAGCGGAGCACGTCGCCGGTGGGCGGGGGGGCGGCGCCGGACACGGGACCTCCTGCGGGCAGCCGGCAGCTTATCATCCCGGACCACGGTCGCGGAGCCTCTGGAGCGCCACCAGGTCGCCCGGCGAGGGCGTGGCCTCCGACGGTGCCGTCGTGGAGGGGCCCTGACGGAGCCCTTCCAGCCACCGGGCGATCCAGTGCAGGCGATCCCGTGGCAGGCCGCCCCCGATCCGCCAGACCGACCCATCCGTGAGCCGGAGCTCCACGCAGTAGACCCAGCTCCCATTGGTGAAGGGGTAGGGCGCCACCCCCACCGCCCGGACCTCCGACCAGGCCGCTCGCCGGCCCCGCCATCGGACCCCCCGGACATCGGCGCCGAGCACCCGGCTCCCGAAGTGCCCGACCATCAGGCGGAGCCCCACCAGGCCGAAGATCAGCCAGGCGACCACCCCCGCCACCGCCACCAGGCCCACCTCGAGGCCGCCCCGGGGGCTCCCCTGGACCAGGCCCACCGCGATGGCGAGGCCTCCGCCGATGACGAGCAGGGTCCAGGCCCGCCGGATCACCTGGTGCGGCGTGGGGCCCGCCACCCGGCGGGGCACCCGGAGCTCCTCGCCCTCGAGGCGGGCGTGGCGGACCAGGGGGTCGGGGGCGGGCAGGCGTGCGGCCATGCGGGCTCCTATCGGCCGCGGGTGCGCGACGGCACCCGGTGCGGGTTACGGCCCGGGTCCCGCGGGAGGACCTTCGTGGACATCGTGCTGGACTTCGAGCGCCCGCTCCTCGAGCTGCACAAGCGGATCGACCAGCTCCGCGCCCTCGAGGGCGACCAGGGCGTGAACCTCTCCGCCAGCATCGAGCAGCTCGAGCGGCAGGCGCGCACCCTGCAGGAGCGGATCTTCCGGCGGCTGACCCCGTGGCAGCGGACCCAGCTCTCGCGCCACCCCCGCCGGCCCTACACCCTCGACTACGTCGCGGGGCTCTGCACCGAGTTCCTGGAGCTGCACGGCGACCGCGCGGGCCACGACGACCGCGCCCTCGTCACCGGGACCGCCCGCATCATGGGGCGGCCGGTGGTGGTCATCGGCCACCAGAAGGGCCGGAACACCAAGCAGAACC
The DNA here is from genome assembly GCA_964586865.1 of uncultured Enterobacteriaceae bacterium. Classification (GTDB taxonomy): domain Bacteria; phylum Myxococcota_A; class UBA796; order UBA796; genus REDI01. The sequence goes on along the minus strand of CAZPJM010000164.1, from coordinate 5,139 downwards.
TGGAGCGCAACTTCGGGATGGCCCGCCCCGAGGGCTACCGGAAGGCCCTGCGCGCCATGAAGCTCGCCGACGACTTCGGGATGCCCATCCTCTGTCTCATCGACACCCCGGGGGCCTACCCCGGGATCGACGCCGAGGAGCGCGGCCAGGCCGAGGCCATCGCCCGCAACATCCTCGAGATGAGCCGCCTGACCGTGCCCGTCATCGCGGTGGTCATCGGGGAGGGCGGCTCGGGCGGGGCCCTGGCCATCGGGGTCGCCAATCGGGTGCTCATGCTGGAGAACAGCGTCTACAGCGTGATCAGCCCCGAGGGCTGCGCCGCCATCCTGTGGCGCGACCGGGCCGAGGGCCCCCGCGCCGCCGAGGCGCTACGGATCACCGCCCACGACTGCCTCGAGCTGGGCGTCATCGACGAGGTGGTCTCCGAGCCCGACGGGGGGGCCCACCGCAACCCCGACGCGGCCGTGGGCGCGGTGGGCCAGGCGGTGGCCCGACACCTGGACGCCCTCTCCGAGCTCGCCCCCGACGCCCTCCGTCAGGCCCGCTACGACCGCTTCCGCACCCTGGGCGCCTTCCTCGAGCCCCAGGGCGGGGGCCCGCGCTCGGTCACGTCGTGACCCGCGGCGACCGGGGGCCCTCGTGACGTCGACCCTCGACGCGGGGGCTCCCCTCCGGGGTCGTCTGCGCCCGCCGGGCGACAAGTCCATCAGCCACCGGGCCATCCTGCTGGGGATGCTGGCCGGTGGCCCCTGCCGCATCACCGGGCTCCTCGACGGCGAGGACGTGCTCCGCAGCCGCCAGGCCGCCCGCGCCCTGGGCGCGGAGATCGTCCCGGTCGGCCCCGACTCCGTGATGCTGCGCCCCCCCGCCGCGCTCCACGAGCCCGACGGGGTGCTGGACTGCGGCAACAGCGGCACCACCCTGCGGCTCCTGGCCGGGATCCTGGCCGCCGAGGACCTCCACGCGGTGCTCACCGGGGATGCCTCTCTGCGCCGTCGGCCCATGGGGCGCATCGCCCGGCCCCTCCGCCAGCTCGGGGCCCATGTGGACGGCCGGGACGGCGGACAGCGGGCCCCCCTCGCGGTGCGCGGTCCCGCCCGGGGAGGTGCTTCCCTCGACCTCCCCATCGCCTCCGCCCAGGTCAAGTCGGCGGTCCTGCTCGCCGGTCGGCGTCAGGGCATCCGGGTCCGGGAGCCCCGCAGGAGCCGGGACCACACCGAGCGCCTCCTCCGCCGGATGGGCGCCGGACTCGCCCCGGACGGCGACGGCTTCCTGGTCCTGGAGCCCACCCCCCACCTCGCCCCGGTCGACGTGGCGGTCCCCGGCGACCTCTCCGCGGCGGCCTTCTGGCTCGTGGCCGGCGCCATCGTGCCTGGATCCGACGTGGTCATCGAGGGGGTCGGGCTCAACCCCACCCGCGCCGGGGTGGTGGACGCCCTGCAGGCCATGGGGGCCGATCTCCAGATCCTCGATCGCCGCGAGGATGGCCCCGAGGGCGAGCCCATCGGCGATCTGCGGATCCGTCACGGCGAGCTCCGCGGGACCCGGCTCGGGGGCGAGCTCGCGCTGCGCGCCCTCGACGAGCTGCCGGTCCTGGCCGTGGCCGCCGCCTTCGCCACCGGGGTCACCACCGTCTCCGACGCGGCCGAGCTGCGGGTCAAGGAGTCGGACCGGCTGGCGCGCACCGCCGCGCTCCTGCAGGGCCTGGGGGTCGCCGTCGAGGAACGCCCCGACGGGCTCCGCATCGAGGGGGGGCGCCCCCGTGGCCCGGCCCGGATCGACGCCACCGGCGACCACCGCATCGCCATGGCCGCCGCCGTCGCCGGGCTGGCGGCGGGGCCGGTCCACATCGAGGGCGCCGAGAGCATCCGGACCAGCTACCCCCGCTTCCTGGCCGACCTGGAGGCCCTCCGTGGCACGTGAGCTCGCCATCGCCATCGACGGCCCCGGCTCGTCCGGCAAGGGCACCGTGGCCCGCGGCGTCGCCCGCGCCCTCGGCTACGCCTACGTGGACACGGGCGCCATGTACCGCTCGGTCGCCCTGGTGGCCCTCCGCCAGGGCCTCGATCCCGACGACGAGGACGCGGTGGCCGCCGTGGCTCGGGAGCTGCGCGTGGCCTTCACCTGGGATGGCGACGTCCTCCGGGTCGAGGTCGACGGGGAGGACGTCACCCGGGCCATCCGCGAGGAGCGGGTGGGGGAGGGGGCCAGCCGGGTGAGCGCCCTGCCGGCGGTGCGGGCGGCGCTGCTCGACCGTCAGCGGGAGCTGGCCGCCCGGGGCGGCGTGGTGATGGACGGACGGGACATCGGCACCGTGGTCCTGCCCGATGCCGACCTCAAGGTCTTCTTGGACGCCCGGGTCGATGAGCGGGCCCGCCGCCGCCACGAGGAGCTGGTCCGACGGGGCGAGACCGTCTCCTACGAGGCGGTGCGTCGGGATCTTGCGGCGCGCGACCACCGGGACCGCAACCGCGCCACGGCCCCCCTGGTCCCCGCCGACGATGCGGTGGTCGTCGACTCCACCGAGCTGACCATCCGGCAGGCCGTCGATCGCGTGCTGGCCCTCGCTCGGGAGCGCCGCCCTGCCCGTTGACACCCCCTCGTCCCCCCATTAGACGGGCCCCCTCTCTGCGTGCTCCCTGGTGCCGCCACATCAGGGGCCCCTGACCGGGCGCCCCCGCACCGCTGGTGCGGCCCACGAGACACACAGGAGGCGTGCGGTCCGCCAGTCCGGGTGGTCGCGCGAGACCCACCCCAGCCGCCGAACCAGCGGTGCGCGGGCCCGCCGTGGCCCTCTTCCGGAAGGTTTCATGACCGGTATCGAGAACATCCAGGATCTCCCCCTCAACCAGATCAGCGACGACGACTTCAAGACCTTCTTCGACGACTTCATGGGTCAGAAGGGTGTCCGCGAGCAGTCCGTCGTGCAGGGGCGGGTCCTGCGGATCGGCGATGACTGGGTCACCGTCGACATCAACTACAAGGCCGAGGGCATGGTCCCGGTCAACGAGTTCAAGACCTCGGAGGGCGAGATCACCATCTCCGAGGGTGACGTGGTGGACGTCTACCTCGGCCACATGGACAGCGACGACGGCGTCCTGATGCTCTCCAAGGAGAAGGCCGACCTCATGAAGGCCTGGGAGGAGATCTCCAAGGCCGTCGAGGCCGACGAGGTCGTCTCCGGCACCATCATCGCCCGGGTCAAGGGCGGCCTCTCCGTCGACATCGGCGTCAAGGCCTTCCTCCCCGGCTCCCAGGTCGACCTCCGCCCGGTCAAGAACCTGGACAAGCTGATCGGCGAATCCTACGAGTTCAAGATCATCAAGTTCAACAAGAAGCGCGGGAACATCGTGCTCTCCCGCCGCGTGCTCCTCGAGCAGGAGCGCGAGGAGAAGCGCGCCGAGACCGTGGAGCGGCTCCACGAGGGCGCCATCCTCACCGGCGTGGTCAAGAACATCACCGACTACGGTGCCTTCATCGACCTGGGCGGCATCGACGGCCTGCTCCACATCACCGACATGTCCTGGGGCCGGATCAACCACCCGAGCGAGATGTTCGACGTGAGCCAGTCCGTCGAGGTCAAGGTCCTCAAGTTCGACCGAGACAGCCAGCGCGTCAGCCTGGGCTACAAGCAGATCCGCCCCGATCCCTGGGCCGACGCCGACTTCAAGTACCCCATCGGCGCCATCGTCCGCGGCAAGGTGGTGAGCATCCCCGACTACGGCGCCTTCGTGGAGCTCGAGGACGGGATCGAGGGCCTGGTCCACATCTCCGAGATGACCTGGAACAAGCGCATCAAGCAGCCCGGCAAGCTCGTCGAGATCGGCGACGTCGTCGAGGCCAAGGTCCTGGGCATCGACGTCGAGAACAAGCGGATCAGCCTGGGCATGAAGCAGCTCGAGGCCAACCCCTGGGACGTGGTCGAGCAGCAGTACCCGGTTGGCTCGGTCATCGAGGGCGAGGTCCGCAACATCACCGACTTCGGCATCTTCGTCGCGGTCGACGAGGGCATCGACGGCCTGGTCCACATCTCCGACCTCTCCTACAGCCAGCGCATCCGCCACCCCAGCGAGCGCTTCGAGAAGGGCGACGTGGTGCAGGCCCGGGTGCTGGCCATCGACAAGGAGGGCGAGCGCTTCAGCCTCGGCATCAAGCAGCTCTCCGAGGACCCCTGGTACACCGTCCACAGCCGGTACTACCTGGGCCAGGTCATCGAGGGCCCGGTGGTGCATCGCGCCGACTTCGGCGTCTTCGTCGAGGTCGAGGAGGGGATCGAGGGTCTCGTCCACCTGTCGGAGCTCGCCTACGACGGCCCGGACTGGCAGGACCGCTACCCGGCTGGCAAGAAGATGGCCGCGCAGGTCATCCACATCGACAGCCACGACCGGAAGATGAGCCTCTCCGAGGCCGGTGCCGCCGAGTCGGCGGACGGCGATGTCGAGAGCATGATGGAGCAGCAGACCACCAGCTCGGCCCGCCTCGGCGACGTGATGGGTGACCTGGGCCGCAAGCTCGCCCAGGCCGCGCCCGAGGACGAGGCCCCGGCCGACACCGGCTCCGAGAGCGCTGCCGACGACTCCAGCGACGACGAGGCATGATCGCCGGCAGCCCGCCTCGCGCCGGGCGGGCTGCTACGGTGTTGTGGATCCCGGAGGCCTCATGAGCGCCCGCACCGTCGGCCTGATCCTGGCCCTGGTGGCCGTCCTGGCCGCCGCGGGCGCCACCTGGCTCTTCACCGTCCAGAACAGCGCCCGACGGGTGATGCTCTCGCTCAACCTGGGCCTCACCCGGTTCGCCCTGGCCGAGCCGGTGCCGGTGCCCGTCCTCATGGGCATCTGCCTGGGCGTCGGGCTGCTGGTGGGGGTCGTCCTGCTGGGCATCCCCTACCTGCGGGCCGCCGGGCGGGCCCGGCGTGCCGAGCGCCGCGCCGCCCTGTCCACCACCACCGAGGGGCTGGCCACCGCCGACCGGGGCGAGGACCGGTGGTGAGGAGCCTCCCGGCCCGGACCCTCGGGTGAGTGAGCGCACCCCCGACGCGCCCGTGGTGCGGCGACGCCGAAAGGGCAAGCGGGGCGGGAAGCCCGGGCGCGACGACGCCGCCGGTCCATCGGGCGTCCCTGCGCGCAAGGGCGGGCGCCC
>CAZPJM010000163.1:0-10914 GCA_964586865.1 uncultured Enterobacteriaceae bacterium | reverse complement strand
CCCGATGCGGGTCGGCGAGGCGGATGACCCGGTTCATCTCGTCGAGGCCTTCGTTGAACAGGCCGAGGCCCGTCTCGACCCCGCCGGGTTCCGCGGCATTGACCGCCACGAAGATGTTGCTGAGCCCATCCTCGGCCATGCCGCCCCAGCTCGGCAGGCACCCCTCCTCGGCCTTCAGCGTGATGATCCGATCCTGATTGCTGCCGAAGTCCTGGGGCTGTTCGCGTGGGGCGGGTTCGACGGTGGCGGTGGGGCCGGCGGTGCGGCGGGTGCGTTCCTGATCGGACATGGGGAGCCTCCACCCGCCCGGTATGGCGCCGGCGTCCCCCGAATGCCTGAGGCCGGCTGAGGCCTGCTGAGGCACCCTGAGGACCCCCGGGGCGAGGGTGGGAGAGCGCCAGTCCCCCGGTGGGTACGACAGGGACGGTGCTGTCAGCGCGTGTCAAGAGCGCTCGAGCGAACGGGCCTACCCCTCCTGCGTCGATGGAGGTGCCATGCTCGCCCGAACGTCGCCCCACCTGGGGTTCTTCCCCACGCTCCCCGCCGAGCACTACCGCCTGGTGTGCGCGGCGTCGGGGGCCGTCGTCCCCGAGGCCCGTCGCGGGTTCGCCCTCGGAGACCCGGCGGCCAGGACCCCGGGCCTGCTCCGCGCCGAGTACGAGGAGGCCTCCTTCCGCGTCGAGGACCGCGAGCCGGGCCTGTTCCGCTGGCGGGCCTGGCTTCCGGTCCGTCGGGTGGTGCCCGGGGCTCCCCAGCCGGTCTGCTGGCGGGCCGAGCGGCTGGGCGCGGCCTTGGGGCTACGGAACCTGCACGTGGTCTTCGGCGGCTGGGACCCCGCGCGGGGAGCCCGGTTCCGCACGGGCACCTTCAAGGAGCTCGAGGCCTACGCCGTCCTGGGGCGATGGCCCGACGGCGATGACCGCACCATGGTCCTCGCCTCCGCGGGCAACACCGCCCGCGCCTTCCTCGAGGTGGCCTCCCGCTATGGGGTCCCGGTCCTGACGGTGGTGCCGGAGCGGGCCTTGCGCACCCTGGCCACCACCATCCCCCGGCACCCCTGCACCCGGGTCGTGGCGGTGCGGGACGGAGACTACTCCGACGCCATCGCCATCGCCGGCGCCCTGGCCCGCCGACCGGGGTACTTCCCGGAGGGCGGGTGCCGCAACGTGGCCCGCCGGGATGGCCTCGGCACGACGGTTCTGGCGGCGCTCGAGGCGATGGGACGGCTCCCCGACCTGTATGTGCAGGCCGTCGGGAGCGGCACGGGCGCCATCGGAGCCTGGGAGATGGCCGAGCGCGCCCGCCGCGCCGGTCGACCCGGTGGGCCGATGGAGGTGCTCCTCGTGCAGGACGGGGCCCACTGCCCGCTGTACCGGGCCTGGCAGGCCGACGCCCGGCACGAGGCCCCGCTGCCTCGAATCGGACCCGAGCCGCTGCACGCGCACGTTCTCACGAACCGCACGCCACCCTACGCCGTCGCCGGGGGCGTCCGGGACATTCTCGCCGCCTCCGGCGGCGGCATGCGGACGGCCACCGCGACGGAGGCCCGCGAGGCCGGCCGCCTGTTCATGGAGCGCGAGGGCGTCTCGCTCCACCCAGCGGCCGAGATCGGGCTGGCCGGGCTGATCGCCGCCGTCCGTGCCGGCCGGGTCCCTCGGGAGGCCCACCTCCTGTTCAACGCCACCGGCGGCGGACTGGACGCGCTCGAGAAGGTCCTGGACCACCACCCGGTGCAGCCGGACCGGGTGGTCCCCCGCGTCGCGCCCGCTGACGTCGACGCCCTCGCCCTGACCCTCGCCCACGATCTGGAGGACCGATGAACCCCGACCTGTTCGAGAAGTGCCGCGGCGCCGGCGGCAGCTTCGGCCGCTACCGTGCCGCCGGAGAACGCACCTTCCACAAGCCCTACCTCGACGATCGCCCCGGCCCGTACATGACCTGGGAGGGACGGCCCGTCGTGATGTGGTCGGTGAACAGCTACCTGGGTCTGGCCTGCGACCCCCGGATCCAGGAGGTGGCCGCCCGCTCGGTGGCCGAGCACAGCACGTCCGCCCCGATGGGCTCCCGGCTGCTGACGGGCAACACCCACGCCCACGAGGCCCTCGAGGCCCGCCTGGCCGCCTTCGTCGGCAAGGAGGCCAGCGTGCTGTTCAACTACGGCTACATGGGGGTGATGGGGACGATCACGTCGCTGGTGTCACGCCACGACGAGGTGATCATCGACCGCGAGTCCCACGCCTGCATGTACGACGGCGCCATCTGCGCCACGCCCCGGCGGCGGTTCCATACCTTTGCCCACAACGATGCGGACGATCTGGCCCGGGTGCTCTCCCGGGTCCGCGCCGAGTGTCGCGGGGGCATCCTCATCGTCACCGAGGGCGTGTTCGGCATGCGCGGCGATCTGGCCCCGCTGCCCGAGATCTGCGATCTGGCCCGTGAACACGAGGCCAGGGTGTTCGTCGACGATGCTCACGGATTCGCGGTCCTGGGGGAGACCGGCAAGGGGGCCGGCGAGGCGCTCGGGGTCCACGACCGCATCGACCTGCACTTCGGCACCTTCGCGAAGGCCTTCGCCGCCATCGGCGGCGTCACCTCGGGGCCGCGTGAGGTCATCGACTGGATCTCGTGCAACGCCCGCCCTCACGTGTTCGCCAAGGCCCTGCCCCGGGTGTACGTCGACGTCCTCGACGCCACCCTCACCCTGATCGAGGAGGAGGGCGAGTCGCGGCGGGCCCGGATGTTCGAGGTGGCCGATGCCCTGCAGGCCGGCCTGCGCGGGCTCGGCTTCGACCTGGGAGGCACCCGGAGCGCCATCACGCCGGTCTACGTGCCCGCCGGAGACACCGAGACCGCCGAGGCGATGGTCCGGTTCCTCCGGGAGCGGCACGGCGTGTTCGTCTCGGGGGTGCTCTACCCGGTGGTTCCGAGGGGGATCGTCCTGTTCCGGATCATCCCCACCGCGGCCCACTCCGACGAGGACGTCGCCCGGACCCTCGAGGCGTTTCGCGACCTCCGGGACACGCTCGGGCTGCGTCTCGGGGAGGTGGCGTGATGGCTGGTGCCGCCGCCAGCCCTCGGGGCCCCTCGACGGGCACCATCGAGGCCCTGCCCGCGCTCGCTCCGCTGCCCGACCCGCTGCCCGTGGGCCGGGGACCCACCGTGCCCCGTCTAGGGGCGCTGCCCTGGCTCATGCGCGATCCCTGGGGCTACTTCGCGCGAAACGCCCGTGAGCACGGCGACCTGGTGCGTTTCCACGTGATGGGCAGGCGCCAGTGGCAGCTCAACCACCCCACGCTGGTGGACGCGGTCTATGTCCGCCACAACCGACGGCTGGACAAGGGCTTCGCCTATCAAGCCCTCCGTGCCTTCCTGGGAACCGGGATGATCACCGCCCCACCCCGGATCCAGCGACAACACCGCCGCCCCCTCGCCCCCGCCTTCACCCGCGATGCGGTGGCGCGGTGGGCCGACCTGACGGTGGACGCGGTGGACGACTGGATCGGGGAGATGCCCACCGAGGTGGAGGACGGTGGGCGCGCTCTGCTGGGCCTGGCCCGGAGCATCACCCTGCGGACCCTGCTGGGGAGTCGCTCGGTGGATGCCGAGCGGGCCGCCGATGCGCTGCTGCGCATCCACGAGGCCTTCCTGGAGCAGCTCTGGGGACCGGCCCGCCTGCTGCCCCGCTGGCTCGAGGTCGGCCCGCGGCGGCGCCTGGCCGAGGCGGTGCGGGACTTCTCCGGGCTCGCGGACGGGATGATCGCCGAGCGACGTGCCAGGGGCGTGGGAGACCGGGATGTCCTGGACCTGCTGCTCCAGGTCCAGGACGCCGGGGGAACCTTCGAGGGTGATGCTGCGGTCCGCGACGAGCTCGCCACCTTCTTCTTCGCCGCCCACGAGTCGACCGGTGGCGTCCTGCTGTCGATGCAGCTCTTCGCCCGGCATCACCCCGCCGCCTGGAACGTCGTCCTCGAGGAGATCGACCGGCACCTCGGCGGCCGGCGGCCCCAGGCCCATGACGTGCGGCGCATGCCCCGCACCGAGGCCTTCATCGCCGAGACGCTGCGTCTGCGCGCGCCGGTGTGGGTGATCGCGCGCCAGGTCACCGAGCCGTTCACCGCCTGCGGCCACCGGTTCGCCGTCGGAGACGAGGTGACCCTTCCCATCTGGGTGCTGCACCGCGATCCGCGGTGGTTCCAGGACCCCCTGGCGTTTCGTCCCGAGCGCTTCCTCGACGGGGCCATCCATCGCGCACCCCGGTACGCCTACCTGCCCTTCGGGGCGCCGCCGCGGCACTGCCTCGGCGAGCACTTCGCCCGGATGGTGGTGGTCCTGACCGCCGCCCGACTGGCCCAGCGCGTGCGCCTGGTGCCGCAGGTCGACGAGCCCCCGCTGCGACACAGCCTGACCGTGCGTCCCACCGAGCCGGTGCCCCTGCGTGTGGAGGTCCGGTGAGCGCGCGCCTGACCCAGGGTCCGGTGCCGCGTCGGGTCCTGGGCCTGGCCTGGCCCACGGCCGTCGCGATGGGTCTCCAGACGCTCTACGCCCTGGTCGACCTGGCCTTCGTGGGCGCCCTCGGCCCGGCGGCCCTGGCCGGCCTCGGCATCGGGCTGCAGCTGTCCTACGCCATCTTCGCCTTCGCCCAGGTGTTCGGCACCCCGGCCCTGGCGGACGTGAGTCGGGGGCTCGGCGCGGAGCGCGCCGTCCGGCGCACCGTCGGCACCTACCTGGCCGTCAGCCTGGGCACGTCCGTCCTGGCGGCGGCGGGTCTCTTCCTGGGCCGCCACGCCCTGGCCGCCGCGCTCGCCCCCGACGCCGCCAGCCTGGCGGCCGCGACCGCCTACCTGACGCCCCTGGTGTGGACCCTGGTGAGCCAGACCCTGCTGATGGTGCTGGCGAGCACCCTGCGGGCCGGAGGCGATGCGCAGACGCCCCTGCTGGCCCTGATCGTCTCCGTGGGCCTCAACATCGGGCTGGACGCGGTGCTCATCTTCGGGCTCGGGCCCCTGCCCGCGCTGGGGCTGGCCGGCGCCGGCTGGGCGACCCTCATCGCCACGACCGCTGCGGTGGTCCTGCTCCTGGTCGGGGTCCTCCGCCGTCCGGATCTGCGGCCCGGCTGGCCTCTCCTGGACCGGGCCTTCGCCCGGAGCGTGCTCGGGACGGGCGTGCCGGCCACCACCCAGCTCGGGCTGTTCGCCCTGACGCTCCTCCTCATCCTGGTGGCCCTGCGGGATGCGGGCGCCGTGTGGGCGGGCGGGGCGGCGGCCGGCTTCCGCCTGATGCAGCAGGGGCTGGTCCCGTTCATGGCGCTCGGCACCGCCGGGGCCGCCGTCGCGGGCCAGGCGGCGGGCTCGGGGGCCGAGGCCCGGGTCCGCCGGACCATTCGATTCACCTACGGCCTGTCCGCCGGGCTGGGCCTCGTGGTGGCGGCCGGGCTCTGGCTCGGTGCAGACACGCTCGCCTGGGCGCTTCTCGGCGACGCGCCAACGGCGAGGACCACCGTGTCCAGCCTGCGATGGCTGGCCCTCGGCGTGCCCGCCACGGGCGCGGCCCTCGCGCTCACCCTGATGTTCCAGGGCCTGCACCGTCCGATGGTGCCGCTCGGAATGGCCACCGCGCGGGTGCTGGTCCTCGGCCTGCTGATCCTCACCGTGCTGGACGGGCCGTCGGCGGTGCTGCTGGGCGTCTCCTCCACCTTCACCCTCGAGGCGCTGCTCCAGCTCGGCTGGCTGATCCGGCGCCTCCCCCGACCCATCCTGGCCCCTGGAGCGTCCGCATGAGCGCCATCATCTCCGGCATCCAACAGATCGGGGTCGGCGTCCCCGACGTGGACCGTCACTTCGCCTGGACCCGGCGGACCCTCGGCTCGGACATCGTGCTGTTCGACGATGTCGCCGAGGCCCCGCTGATGACGCGCTACACCGGTGACCGGGTCCACCGGCGCCGGGCGCTGCTGGCCGCCAACCCCCGCGGCGGCGCGGCGCTCGAGATCTGGCAGTTCGAGAGCCGGGACCCGGCACCGCCCGCCCCCGTCCGCCTGGACCGGACCGGGCTGCTGATGGCTCGGGTGAAGGCCCGCGACGTGGGGGCGGTGGGGCGCGGGGCCCGCCCGTCGGTCCGCGTGCCCCCGACCGAGGATGTCCACGGTCTGGCCCACACCGTCCTCGCCGATCCCTTCGGCAACCTCGTCGACGTCGTCGCTTCCGACGACTGGTTCGCACCCGGCGCCGGTCGACGCCACACCCACGCCGGTGGTGTGGCCGGGGCGGTGCTGGGCGTCGCGGATCTGGACCGCTCGGTGCGCTTCTACGAGGAACTGCTCGGCTATCGGACCATCGCCCGCGATCGCGGACCGTTCCAGGAGTGGGCGGGCCTGGACGGCGCCGACCGGCTCGTCGAGCGCGCTCGGCTGGAGCACGTCCCGAGCGCAGGGCCTTTCGCGCCCTGGATCGGCACCACCACCCTCGACCTGGTGCAGGCCGAGACCCCGTCAGCCCACGTGCGGGCGGGCCGGTTCTGGGGAGATCCGGGCTACATACACCTCTGCTTCGACGTGCGCGGCATGGAGGACCTGCGGGACCGATTTCACGCGGCCGGTCACCCGTTCACCGTGGACTCCGCCGAGGCCTTCGACATGGGCCAGGCCGCCGGGCGGTTCGCCTATGTGGAGGATCCGGATGGCACGCTGGTCGAGCTCGTCGAGGTGTACCGGCTCGACGTGGTGCCGGCCCTGGGGATCCGCCTGGACCTCTCCCGCCGTCCGCCCGGCCGCCCCCTGCCGCGGTGGATGATCCGGGCGCTGTCGCTCCGGCGGGATCGGCGCCGGTGAGGTCCCAGCTGTGCGAGACGCGGCGCCAGGACCGCGGCATCCGTGGTAATGTGAGGGCGCAAGGGCGCCTCAGGCTGGATGTGGGAACGCTGGATCATCGGCAGAGCGGCAGGCTGGTCACCCTGGAGCCGGAGCACCTCATCGGCCGTGGGCATCGGGCCCAGCTCCGCCTGCGCCACGGCTGGGTCAGCACGACCCACGCGGTCCTGTCCTGGACATCGAGCGGCTGGAGGGTCCGCGACCTGGCGAGTCGGAACGGCACCTGGGTGAACGGCCGTCGCATCGAGGCGGGCCAGCCCGTGCCCCTGACCGAGGGGGACGAGCTCGCGTTCGGCCGGCCCTCCGAGGCATGGCTCCTCCGGTGCGCCCTGCCCCCCGGCGTGTTCGCGCGGGCGCTCATCATGGATGAACCGCGCACAGGTAGCGGGGAGGACCGTGGGGGCGGCGAGCACGGCGAGGCTGGCCAGGTGCGGCTGCTCCGCGACGGCCTGCTGGCCCTGCCCGACCACGACGATCCGGTCTGGGTGGTCCATCGCGCGGGGGACCTCTGGGTGGCCGAGGGCGTGGACGAGGTCCTCACGGTCCAGGACGGCGATGTGCTCCCGGCGGGTGGCCGGTCCTGGCGCCTGTCGCTGCCGGGCGAGGGCGCCTGGAGCACCCGCGCCTCCCCCGAGGAGGGCCTGGCGATGAGGTTCCGGGTGAGCCTCGACGAGGAGCATGTCGACGTCGAGGTCGAGGTCGGCGGGACCCGTCACGAGCTGCCCCCCCGCGCGCACCACCACCTGCTGCTGCACCTGGCGCGGCAGCGCCTCGCCGATGCCGACCAACCCGCCATCCCCCGCGAGGAGCAGGGCTGGATCGCCCAAGATGACCTGGTCCACGGGCTCCGCACCTCCTTCGCCGCCCTGTACCAGCACATCCACCGGGCGCGCCGGGAGCTGGCCGCGCTCGGGGTCGAGGACGCCCCTCGCCTGGTCGAGCGACGACGCCTGGCCGGGCAGATCCGGATCGGCCTCGATCGGATCCACGTCCGTCGCGGCTGACGGGGACGGGCCTCGCGATACCCTCCGCCCCCCGGTGTGACCCATGGACGATAAACGCCCCCCGACCCTGCCCTGGACGCTCACGAGGGCCACCGCGAGCCGTGCGGCCGCGACCGAGGCCCCCGACGAGGACCCGCTGCCCGACCTGCCGAGGTTCGGCCGGTACGCCGTGCTGGGCGAGCTGGGGCGTGGCGGCATGGGCGTGGTGCATCGGGTCGTCGATCCCGAGCTCGGCCGCGCCGTGGCCCTGAAGGCGATGCGCCCCGGCCGGAGCGCGGCGCGCTTCCAGCGCGAGGCCCGGATCCTCGCCGCACTGGGCCACCCGGCCATCGTGCCCGTGCACGAGGTCGGTCGGCTCGAGGATGGCCGCCCCTACCTGACCATGCGCGAGGTCGACGGCCGTCCCCTCCACGCGCTGGTCCAGAGGCTCCACGAGGGCGAGGACGGATCCGAGGCTGCGGAGACCCTGCTGTTCCGGCTCGTGGACACGCTCCGGCAGGTCGCCGAGGCGGTCGCGCACGCCCACGAGCGCGGCGTCCTGCACCGGGACATCAAGCCGGACAACATCCTGGTGGGTCGGCGCGGGGTCGTGAGCCTGGTGGACTGGGGCCTGGCCTGGCTCGTCCACGACCCGGACCCCGAGGACGACCCCCGGGCCGGGACCCCCGGCTTCCGCGCCCCCGAGCTGCTCGAGGGGACCGCCCCCTCCGCCGCCTCGGATGTCTACGGGCTCGGCGCCACGCTGGCGGTCATCCTCACCGGTCGCCCCCCCACGGCGGACGGGCGCCTGAGCATCCGCGGCGAAGTGCCGCCCGCCGAGGATCTCCGGCAGACCTGCCTGCGCGCCCTCGCCTCCGACCCGGCCCGGCGGACGCCCGATGCCGACACCTTCGCCCAGGAGCTCCAGGCCTGGCTCGACGGCACCCGGGAGCGCGAGCGGGCCCGGGCCGAGCTCCGATCCGCGGAGCGTGCCCTCGCCGAGGCGGACGGGCTCCGCGCCCAGGCCGCCGAGCTGCGGCTCCGCACCGAGGAGGCCCAGGCGGGCCTGACGCCCGCCGATCCGCCCGAGGCCTACCACCACGTGTGGGCCCTCGAGGACCGGCTCGAGGCCATGGAGACCCGGATCGGGAGCCTGGAGGCCACCATCGATGCCCGCCTCGCGGCCGCCCTCGCTCACCACGACGGTCTCATCGAGGCTCACGACCTCTTGGCCGACCGCATCGCGGCGCGGCACCGTCAGGCCGAGGGCTCCGACCAGCGCCGGCTCCTCGGCGCGCTCGAGGATGCCCTGCGCCGGCACGACCGGCGGGGTCGCTACGCCGCCTACCTCGAAGGCTCGGCGGGCCTCACCCTGGTCACCGATCCTCCGGCGCGGGCGGCCCTGTTCCGTTGGGAGCTGCGGCACCGGGTCCTGACCCCCGTCTTCGAGCGGGACCTGGGCACCGCCCCGATCCACCGGGAGCGGATCCCCCATGGGTCCTGGCTCGTGAAGCTCGAGGTGGACGGACTCGAGACCTGCTACCCGATCCACGTTGGCCGCGACGAGCACTGGGATGGGGTGCCCCCCGGGGCGTCCGAGCCCTACCCCATCCCGCTGCCTCGACCCGGCGACCTGCCCCAAGGCACGCGCTACGTGCCGGCCACCTGGGCCCGGGTGGGGCCCTGGCGAGACACCGCCCGAAACCTCACCCACTCCCATCCCCGCATGCGCGTGTGGGTGGACGGGATCGTCATCGATCGGGACCCGGTCACCAACCGCCGCTACCTGGCCTTCCTGAACGACCTGGTCGCGAAGGGACACCACGACCAGGCGGCGCGCTGGGTCCCCCGCGAGCGGCCCGGCCCTGGCGAGACCATCGGCGCCCCCTGCTACGCCCGCGGCCCCGACGGGAGGTACCACCTCACCACCGACGCCGACGGGCACACCTGGCAGCCCGACTGGCCCGTCGTCCTCGTGAACGCCGTCTCCGCCGTGGCCATGGCCCGGTGGCGTCGCACCCGGGACGGGCACCCCTGGCGTCTGCCCGGCGAGGCCGAGTACCAGCTGGCCGCCGTGGGCCCGGACGGACGCACCTTTCCGTGGGGCGAGACCCGCTCCCTCGCGTTCGTGGATGCCGCCCGGGCGCCGGACGAGCCGCTCCCCGTGCCGGTGGATCGGGTCGAGCTGGACGTCGGCCCGTACGGCGTGCGCGGCATGGCGACCACCGTGGCGTGCTGGGTGCACCGCGACCCCACCGTGCCCTTGCCCCATGGCGACGGCGAACGGGCGCTCGCCCCCGCCCTCGAAGACTTCCGCCCGGACGGCATCTACCAGACCCTGGGCGGGACGTTCATCTCCACCCCGAGGATCTTCCGGACCGAGCGTGTCAAGGCGACCGGCCAGAGTCCTCTGTTGGGCTTTCGCCTGTGCGCCTCGGTCCAGGGCTGGCGCTGACAGGGAGGGCCCTTCCCGGTGGCCGGGCCGGCCCGGGGGGTCCCGATGGGGCCGCCAGGTCGCACCCGAGGGTTGCAACCAGGTTGCTTCTGCAACACGGTCTCAATAACGGCCCCCCGGCAGGAGGTGGTGTGGGCTCGGCTCCCTCGCTCGACTGGATCATCATCGGGGGCGGCATCCACGGGGTGCACCTGGCGGTCCGGCTCATCGCCGAGGGTGGGGTGGATCCGGCCCGGCTGCGGCTGGTGGATCCGGGGCCCGGGCTGATGGCCGCGTGGCGGCGGTGCGCGGCGAACACGGGCATGCGCCACCTGCGCTCGCCAGCGGTCCACCACCTGGATGTCGACCCCTGGTCGCTGCTCACCTTCGCCGGGGCGGATCGCCGGGGGCGGGGGGCCCGCGAGGATGACTTCATCGCCCCCTACCAGCGGCCCTCGCTGGACCTGTTCACCCGCCACTGCGACGCGGTGATCGCCCGGCACGGGCTGCAGGACCTCCACATCCGGGACCGGGCCACCCGACTCGACCTCTCCTGCGCCGAGGCCCGGGTGGAGCTCGCGGCGGGCCCGACGCTGGGCGCCCGGCGGGTGCTGCTGGCCCTGGGCGCGGGG
>CAZPJM010000162.1:0-10972 GCA_964586865.1 uncultured Enterobacteriaceae bacterium | reverse complement strand
CCCGCCGCCGGGCCGCTTCCAATCTAAAAGCTCGCAAACTATTTTTTTTAATTTTTTTTTTTTTTCAAGCAAAAGACGGCATACGAGCTCGTTTCACGTGACTGGAGTTCAGAAGTGTGCTCTTCCGATCTAGGCCGCGGCGCCCCTGGCCGAGGCCCGCCGCGAGGCCCCGGCGGCCCTGCGGGTGGTCCAGGTCGCGGCGGGGGACGGCGCACTGGAGGAAGCCCTGGACGGCCTCATCGACGCGGGCGCCGCGGCCGTGTGGTCCCTCGGCGCCGAGCCCTCGGTCGAGGTGCGCCGCGGCGTGCCGGTGGTGCGGGGGCTTCCGCCCCTGTCCGAGGACGCCCGCGAGGGCCTGGCCCTCCGCCTGTACGTGGCGCCCGAGGGGGTGCCGCGCATCGACCTGGTCGCCCTGGAGCGGCGCGGGGTGCGGTGGGAGCGGGCCTCCGACGCGACCCACCGTCCCCGCCTCGAGGCGCTGGCCGGCCGCAGCGCCGCCCTCGACACCTGGGTGGCGGTGGGGCAGCGGGTGGCCGCCGTCGATGTCCTCGCCCACGGCCCGCCTCCCGAGCGCCCCCCCGCGGGCGTGGTTCCCCTGGAGCCCTTGGACGTGGGCGAGCTGCCCGACCCGCAGCGCCCCCCGCGCTGCGCCCCCGCTCCTCCCCCCGCGGGGGAGGCCGTGGACCTCGGTGATCGCCTCTCCCTCCTCGAGGCCCGGCTGCTCACCGAGCAGGCCAGCCCGGACGACCCCGCCCGGGTCCGGCTCACCTGGGCCCTGCGCGGCCCCGGACCCCTCCCCCCGGGCCAGGTCCTGTGGTACGGGGGGGGCCTCGCGACCCCCTGGCGGGGCCGGCACGTGCCCTGCGAGGGCTCCTGGGGCTTCGAGCACTGGTCCGGCACCGGCCCCGTCCTCACCGAGGAGGTCTGGCTGTGGCCCCCCCGGGATGCCCGCGGCGAGGCCCGGCTCTCGCTGCAGGTCCTCCTGGACGGCCAGGTCCAGCGCCCGCCCGATGGCGGCCGGCAGCTCCACGTCGGTACCGTGCGGGTGGTGCCCACCTCCGCCTCCGAGCCCCAGGAGAACCCATGACCCTCTCCGCCGACGACCGCGCCGCCTTCGTCGACCTCCTCGGCCACCTGGGCGAGGACGCCGATCCCAGGGCCGCCCACGCCTTCGCCGACCACCACCGCGACGCCCTCTTCGACGAGCTCGGCGCGCTTCCCGGGGCCGAGCCGGTGCGGGTGGGGGCCCTCCGGCTGCTGCCCCGGCTGGCGCCCGATCCGGACCGCTTCGAGGCCGGGTGCGAGGCGGCGGGGAGCGCCCTGCTGGTGGTCCCCGGCGATCACCCCACCGAGCGCCTGGCCCGCCCCCCGGCCTGGATCGGGCTGGGTGTCCTGGAGCTGGCCGATCTGCGGGCCTCCTGGGAGGGCGATCCGCTGGACCGCGCGCTCGAGGTGGCAGGGCGGGCCTTCGTGGCCCTCGGGGTGGATGGGGTGGGGGAGGGCGAGGTGGCCTGGGCGCTGGCCGAGGTGGCCGAGGAGGTGGACTGGCACGGCCGGGCCCGAGCGCTGTGGGAGGCGGTGCTGGAGCGTCCCTTCCAGGACCCGGTGCGCCGGGGCGAGGGGCGGCTCATCGCGGCCATCCGGCGCGACATGCGCGGCGCCCCGTCCGAGGGGGCCCTGGCCGCGGTGGTGGACGACGAGGAGGCCGCCTCGGAGAGCCGCACCCACGCCGCCTGGATCCTGGCCCACGTGCGACGTCGCTCCGGCGATGCCCAGGCCGCCAGGGCCGCCCTGGAGCGGGCCGCCGCGCTCGTGGATGCCAAGGCCGACCCCGGGATCGCGGCGCAGATCCGCTCGGCCCTCGAGGCGTGGTGACGGCCCGGCCCCCGCGCGCCGGGCGTGCCGGGCCTACCAGGTGGGCTCGTAGCCGTCGGCCTGCAGGGCCCAGGATCGGCTCCAGGTGTGGAGCCTCCGGGTGGGCCGCCCGTCGGGGGTGATGAGCGGTCGCCCGGCGTGGGTCCAGGCGATGAGGCTGCCGCGGAGGTTGTGGGCGTCCACCCCCCGCTCGGCCCACCGGGCCGCCACGTCGTGGCTGCGCACGCCCACGGTGCAGAAGAACACCACCGGCCGGTCGTGGATCGGCTCCACCGCGAAGGCGTCCAGGGGCATGGCGCCAGGGAGGGTGGAGACGGCCTGCTCCTCGGGCGTGCGGGCGTCCACCAGCAGGGCGCCCTCCGGGATGGTGTCCACATCGACGGTGGAGACGGGCTGCCTGGGGGCGACCAGCACGTCCATCAGGGCCAGGGCCCGCGCGCGCCGCCCGTCCTCGGTGAGCCAGGGGCCCACGGCGGCGGGGAGCGCCCCCACCAGGGCGCCCAGCAGCAGGGGCCATCGCGGTGTCCGGGCCATGCGAGACGGTATCGCGCCATGGACGGGCAGGCCCGGATCGGGCTAGAAGCCCGGCCCATGACCATCCTGCCCGACGACGTGGTCCAGCGGGCCCGTGAGCGCGGCCCTCAGGCCGCCCTGCCCCCCTGGCCCGGCGTGCTGGTGTCCGGCGACGTCCCCGCCCTCCGCCACCGCCTCGCCTCCGCCATCGCCGTGGCGCCGGCTCCGGTGCGCGACGCCCTCGTCACAGGCTTCGCCACCGGCACCGACCTGGGGCTCGGTGGCCTGGCCCGCCTCTGGACGGTGGGGCTGGCCCGGACCGCCGGCTGGCAGGTGACGGCCGTCGAAGGGGGCGTCGTCCACGTGGAGCGCGGCGCCGAGCGGGCCGCCCTCGTGCCGGTGCCGGTCCCCGGGCCCGCCGCCCGGCGCGCCGAGCTGGAGGGGCTCGAGCGTCGCCTCGGGGTGGTGTTCGGCGATCGCCCATGGACCCTGTTCCTCCGGGGCACCCTGCCCGAGCACCTCGAGGCCGAGCACCTCCTCGAGCCCGTCCGCCAGTGGCTGGCCGGGCTCCGGGGGCCCGGGACCGGCGACTACCGCATCTACATGGAGGATGGCCTGTCGCTCGAGCTGGGCATCGTCGGGGGGCAGCCCAGCCCGGGGGGGCACGCCCGGCTCCGGGCGGCCTGCCCCCACGGCGAGCGGCTGGCCCTCCAGGTCGAAGCCCGGCTGGTGGCCGCCCTGGACGGGGTCGACCTGGGGCCCGAGGTGCCCCGGATCCCCGTGCTGGTCCGGGGCGGGCCGTGGCCCCTCTCGCCCCGCGCGGTGCTCGACCTGCTGTACGGCAAGCTCGTGGAGCAGGTGGTCGACCGGCGGGGCCGGTCCTTCACCTTCCGGAGCGACGGCGGCGGCGTGCTCGCCCGCGAGAGCCTGGGGCGGGTGGGGGCCGTGTGGTGGCTGGGGGCCCATCCCACGGATCCGCTGGTGCCGGTCGGTCGCGCCTGCGAGAATCCCTGGGGCCACGCCCCGGCCGCGGGGCCGGCCTTCCCGGGCGAGCGGCTCTCGGTGGCCTTCACCGGCGAGGTCTCCGACGGCGTCACCCTCGCCACCCTCCACCAGCACCGGCCGGACCGCCCCCTCGTCCACGCGCGGCCTCGGCCCCCCACCTCCCCGGAGACCGGCCCATGACCCCCATGCGCCCCTGGGCCCTGTGGCTCGCCCTCGTCGCCTGCGCCTACGAGCCGGCCGACTTCGACGAGGACTACGCCACCGCCTGGTGCACCTACCAGGCCACCTGCGATCCGCCCTTCGAGCCCACCGACGCCGACTGCCGTGAAGACCTCCGCGAAGACCCCCTCTGGGACGACACCTGCCCCTTCGACGAGGAGCAGGCCCGGGCGTGCATCGACGCCCTGGACGGCCTGATCTGCGAGGGCCCGGCCCGCAACTTCCCCACCGAGGCCTGCCGGGACGTCTACCGCTGCCCCTGAGGCCGCCCGGGACCGGGCCCGGCGGCGCACGGCACCCCCGGACACCGGATCCGCGCGGTGCCGACCCCCCCGGGGGCGTGCTACCCTCCGCCGCCGGAGGTCCCCCCATGCGGCCCCTCGCCCTCACCCCCCTGCTCCTCGCCCTGGCTGTCGGCTGCGGCCCCTCGGAGGACCGCTTCGTCGCCGATCTGGCCGAGGGGGACTGCCTCTACGCCCTGGCCTGCTTCGAGGATGGCGTCCTGAACCAGTACGGCTGGACCGATCAGGAGACCTGCGTGCAGGACCGGGGCAGCCGGATCGCGGCCCGGGCCGCTTCCTGCTCCGAGTTCGACCGCAAGCTCGCCCGCGAGTGCCTGGACGGCCTGGAGCTCCGCAACTGCGCGGATCGCACCGGCCCCGACGACTTCGGGCGCCCCGCCGCCTGCGAGGCCGTGTTCACGTCCTGTGAAGGCGGCGACACGAGTCCGGGCGATGGTGTAGACACGGACGATCCCGTGGACGACACGGACGCCTGACCGGCACCCGCGTGTCCTCTGCGCGGGCCCCGACTGTCACAGCGGGCCCGCGTCGCACGTAACGGAGACCGCCCCATGCGAACCTGGTCCCTCCCCCTCGCCGCCCTCGCCCTGCTGGCCGCCGCGCCGGCCTGGGCCAACACCCCGAGCGCCTCCACCGAGCTGGAGGACGCCGAGGGCGAGGAGCATCCCGCCGAGCACGCCTTCGACGGCCTCCTCTCCACCGGCTGGGCCGAGGGCGAGTCGGGCACGGGCGACGGCGCCACCCTCTCCCTGCGCCTCTCCCGCCCCACCGATGTGGAGTCCGTGTCCATCTGGCCCGGCAACCTCTCCATGGGGCGGCGTAGCCTCCGCGAGTACGGGCGCCCGCGCACCCTCCGGATCACCCTCTCCGACGGCCGCGACACCACCGTCACCGAGGAGATCCGCCTCCAGGACGGCGCCAAGGAGCGGGTGGGGCCCCAGCGGGTCGACGTGGAGCTGGCCCTCGAGGGGGCGCGCAGCCTCGAGATCGAGCTGGTCGACAGCTTCGAGGGCGGCGTCTTCAACCACGTCTTCATCAGCGAGGTGGCCCTCAACTTCGACGAGGGTCCCACCCCGGACGCGGTCGACCGCATCAAATCCTACGAGGGCAGCTCGGCCGGCGAGCGGGCCCGCAAGGCCAACTACGACGAGATCGTCGGCCTCTTCGGCAAGATCCAGGAGGCCCAGTTCGGCGACCGGGACGCCCTGGCCGAGATCATGGATCGGGCGGGCGACGGCGCCCCCTACCTGCGTCGTCAGCTCTCCCGGGTGCCCTACGGCTTCCGCATCCAGGCCCTCCCCCCCGATCCCACCGCCATCGAGGCCCTGCAGAAGCTCGGCGACAGCAACGCCATCCCGGCCTTCGAGATGGCGGCCCTCCGCACCACCGGCAAGGTCCAGCGCAAGTACGAGCTCCAGGCCGAGTACTTCCTCGCCTACCAGGAGCTTCAGGGCGGCGGTGACCGGAACATCCCGTACTGGGGCCAGGAGGGCTGGGAGCCCGGGGCCTTCCGGAGCTTCGGCGAGCCCATGGGCCTGGACGTGGACCAGTTCGGCGATCTGCACATCGCGGACCTGGGCAACCACCGCATCCAGCGCTTCCGCCCCGAGGGGCGCCACGACCGGATCTGGGGCCCCGAGCCCGACATCACCAATGTGTGGTTCGACGGGATCCGGCCCTACTACGTGGCGGGTTCCGAGCCCGGCGAGAAGCCCGGCCAGTTCGTCCACCCGGTCGACGTGGACATGATCCCGGGCAAGGAGGCCGACGGCTTCGCGGTCCTCGACGCCAAGGGGCGGGTCCAGCTCTTCGACGAGCAGGGCAACCCCACCATCGGCTGGACCGTCCGCTCGAACGACACCATCCGCCCCAACGTGGGCGGCGAGGGCTACATCGAGGCCTCCAAGAAGCGCATCGTGGTGGTGTGGGGCAACGAGGTCTTCGTCTACGGGCTCGACAGCGAGGAGCTGGCCACCTGGAAGACCGACGATGGCGTGCCGAACGGCGTCGAGACGCTGAAGAACGGCAAGCTGGCCATGGTCTTCGGCGACGAGGTCATCATGTACAGCGTCGACGGCTTCCGGCACGGCACCATCCTCGAGGCGGACGACATCGGGCCCGGCATCGAGGACTGGGACCTCTTCCTGGACGAGAAGAAGCGGCTGTGGGTCGTCACCGACACGGGCCTGCTCGCCAAGTACAAGCGCCCGGGCAAGCCCGAGTTCGAGCCCCTGGTCATCTCCGAGGTGGACCTGATCTCGCCGCGGATCGCCGTCTTCGACAGCATCGCCTACGTGCTGGAGCGGGACCGGATCCTGAAGGTCGATGCCCTCGAGCTGCTCAAGAAGCGCGAGCTGGCCGAGGAAGAGGCCGCCGCCGCCGCGGAGGGCGGGGAGTGAGGCGTCCCGGGTCGGTCCTGGGGCTCGTGCTCGCGCTGTCGGCGCCCGGGTGCACCTGCCGGACCGATCCCGCCCCCACGCCCACCGAGGCCGCCGCCGAGGCCTGCGCGGCGGTCCCCCAGGTGGCCTTGCAGGTCCCCGAGGACGAGGTCCGCACCCCGGTGCCCATCGCCCCGGACAAGTCGGCCATCCAGGCCGCCAAGCTCCTCAAGGATCTGGTCTACACCCACGCTCGGGATCCGGACAACCCCTGGGCCATCAGCCACGCCCTGCTGGCGCTGGGCACCGACTTCGAGCTCGAGAACGGCGCCGATCCGGTGGACCACCTCTTCACGACCTACGCCGAGCCCTTCGAGGTCTGCGGCGAGACCCTCCTCCGCTTTCCCCGCAAGGACGGCGACACCCGCATCGAGCCCCACACCGACCTCATCCTGAAGGCCCTCACCGAGGCGCGCGTGCCCCCCGACCGGACGGTGCAGGTGGGCGGGCGCACCTTCACCGTGGCCGACCTCTACCGGGGGAGCCTGCACCGGGCGTGGGTGGCCCCGGCCCCGGGCACCTCCGACACCGACGTGGAGGCGCCCGACGTGGTGGTTCCCTACGGCCCCCCCAGCGAGGGCCCCGGCAGCACCACCGACCACTGGAACGACACCCCCTGGGCGCTCCAGGGCCTGGTCACCTGGGCGCCCGAGGACCTGTCGTGGACCGCCGAGGGGGGGCACGCCATGAGCCTGGATCGCTTCACCCATGCCGCGGTGGAGCGCCTCGACGCCGAGACCCAGGCCCTGCAGGTCCAGGAGTCCCAGGGGCAGGCCTTCGACAAGGCCAAGGCCCGCCGTGAGGGGGGGCTCGTGAGCATGACCTGCGGTGGGATGCACATGCTCCAGGGGACGGCCCACGCGCTGGCCCACGGCTACGGCGAGCCCGGGGATCGGGCGCGCTACGACACCCAGGTCCAGCTCCTGTTCTGGCGCTACCAGGCCGAGGTCGACACCATCGACACCCTGATCCAGCAGCGGCCGCGTTACCGGAGCCTGCTGCTCATGCAGCGCCTCAAGTTCCTGGGGCACTTCCTCGAGACCACCCACACCTGGGCCGCCGTCGGTCTCCTCCAGCCCACCCGCGAGCAGGAGGCGGTGCTGACCCAGGCCGCCGCCCAGCTCGTGGCCACCGTCTACATCCTGCACGAGAGCGGACTCTTCCCCAACCTGGGCAAGATGGTCGACACCGACACCCCGCCCCTCTACCCGGGCGTCACCACCAATGAGCAGCTCTACCTGGACTACGTGGGGGACAGCGCCCACGCCTTCCGGGGGCTCTCGCTGGCCCTGGGGCACGGCACCATCCAGCGGTGAGCCGCACCCCGGGGGGCGGCCGGGCACGCACCATCTGCCCCCGGTGCCCCCCGTCCCCCTCGTCCCCTACGGGCCGGTGGGCTTCTCGAGCGCCTGCACCACGGTCCAGGTCGAGATGTTGACGATGTCGGTGACGGTGGCGCCTACGGGGATGACGCTGGCCGGGCGGCCGATCCCGGCCACCAGCGGCCCGAGGACCTCGGCGGCGGCCAGCTTCACCAGCAGCTTGTAGGCGATGTTGCCCGACTGGAGGTCCGGGAAGACCAGGACGTTCGCCGGCCCCGAGAGGGCGCAGAAGGGGAAGTCCTGGTCGAGCTTGGTCCCGCCCACCGCCGTGTCGGCCTGCATCTCGCCGTCCACCTCGAGGTCGGGCCAGCGCTCGCGCACGATCTCGACGGCCCGGCGGACCTTGGCCACGTCGGGATCGGCGTAGTGCTCGCCGAAGTCGGAGTAGGAGAGCATGGCCACCCGCGGCGCCACCCCGAAGGCCTCGGCGACCTTGGCGGTGTTGTATGCGATCTGGGCCAGGGTCTCGGCGTCGGGGTCGACGTTGACCGTGCAGTCCCCGAAGAACAGCTTGCGGTCCGAGAAGAGCATGGCGTAGACGCCGCTGACCCGGGAGATCTCGGGCTCGGTGCCGAGCACCTTGAGCGCCGGCGACATGGTGGCGGCGTAGGGGCGGTGGACGCCGCCGACCATCCCGTCGGCCAGGCCCTCGCGCAGCATCATGGCGGCGAACCACGTCCGGTCCCGGAGCTTGACCCGGGCCGAGCTGTAGGTCATGCCGTGGCGCTGGCGGGACTTCCAGAGCTGCTCGGCCAAGGCGTCGAAGTGGGGCGAGCCGTCGACGGCGGTGAGCTCCATGCCGTCCAGGCTGACCCCGGCGGCCTCGGCCTTCATGCGGATGCGCTCGGGGGGCCCCAGCAGGACGGGGGTGCAGATCCCCTCGTCGACCAGGATCTGGGCGGCCCGGAGCACCTGGGGGTCGGTGCCGTCGGGGAAGGCCAGGCGCTTGGCCGGGCTGTTCTTGGCCCGGGTGAGGAGCGGCTGCATGAGGCCGCGGGACCGCTCCACGAGCTGGTGCAGGCGCTCCCGGTAGGCGTCGAAGTCCTCGATGGCGGTGCGGGCCACGCCCGACTCGACCGCGGCCCGTGCCACGGCCGGGGCCACCCAGGTCAGCACCCGGGGGTCGAAGGGCTTGGGGATGATGTAGTCGGGACCGAAGCGGAGCTGGGAGACGCCGTAGGCCCGCAGCACGTTGTCGGGCACGTCCTGCCGGGCCAGGGCGGCCAGGGCCCGGGTCGCCGCCATCTTCATCTCCTGGTTGATCTTGCGGGCCCGGCAGTCGAGGGCGCCGCGGAAGACGAAGGGGAAGCCCAGCACATTGTTGACCTGGTTCGGGAAGTCGCTCCGCCCGGTGGCCATGATGGCGTCCGGGCGGGCCTCCTTGGCCACGTCGTAGGGGATCTCCGGGTCCGGGTTGGCCATGGCGAAGATGATGGGCTGCTCCGCCATCTTCCGGATGTCATCGGGGGAGAGCAGGTCCCCGATGGAGAGGCCGATGAAGACGTCCGCGCCCTCGAGGGCGGCGGCCAGGTCCTTGCCGTCGTCGGGGACGGCGAAGGCGGCCTTGTTGGCGAAGAGGTTGTCCCGGTCCTGATGGACCAGCCCCTTGCTGTCGTACAGGCGGATGTTCTCGCGCTTCACGCCGAGGCTCACGTACAGCTCGGCGCAGGCGATGGCGGCGGCCCCGGCCCCGGAGAAGACCAGGGTGAGATCCGACATCTCCCGGCCGGTCAGCTCGCAGGCATTGAGCAGGGCGGCGGCCGAGATGATGGCGGTGCCGTGCTGGTCGTCGTGGAAGACCGGGATGTCCAGCTCGTCCTGCAGGCGACGCTCCACCTCGAAGCACTCGGGGGCGGCGATGTCCTCCAGGTTGATCCCGCCGAAGGTCGGGGCGATGGCCTTGACGGCCGCGACCATCTCGTCGGCGGTGGTGGCGTCGAGCTCGATGTCGAAGACGTCGATGTCGGCGAACTTCTTGAAGAGGTTGCCCTTGCCCTCCATCACCGGCTTGCCGGCCAGGGCGCCGATGTTGCCCAGGCCCAGGACGGCGCTGCCGTTGGTCACCACCGCCACCAGGTTGCCCTTGGCGGTGTAGCGGAAGACCTGGTCGGGGTCGTCGGCGATGGCCCGACAGGGCCAGGCCACCCCGGGGGAGTAGGCGAGGGAGAGGTGGCGCTGGGTGGTGAGCGGGACCGAGGGGACGACCTCGACCTTTCCAGGTCGGCCATCCTCGTGGTAGCGCAGGGCCTTGTCGCGGTCGGACATGCGGGGGGCTCCGGGGTGGTGGTTGGCGTATGGATCCCACCCCGGGACCCGCCGGTCAAGTGGACAGGGCGTGCTGAGGCGGGCTTCACCGGGGGCGGTGCGACCCACACGGGACCGGATTAGGGGGTGGGGTCCCACAGGCACAGGAGATCGCCGGCAGCACCGGCTGCGGGAGGAAAGTCCGGGCTCCACAGGGCAGGGTGCCGGGTAATGCCCGGTCGGGGTGACCCGAAGGCACGTGCAACAGAGAGCAGACCGCCAGGCCCCTCGGGGCCTCCGCCGGCTCCCCCGGGCCAACCGAGCCCGCTCGGCACGACCCGGGGAGGAGGGCGGGGGGCAGATGCCCCGGTAAGGCTGAAAGGGTGCGGTAAGAGCGCACCGGCGGTCCTGGTGACAGGGCCGGCCAGGTCAACGCCACCCGGAGCAAGGTCGAATAGGGGAGCGTTCGAGGGCGGCCCGCCCGAAGCTCCCGGGTTGACCGCTCGAGGCCGTCGGTGACGGCGGCCCTAGAGGAATGATCTCCACCCCGCCGCGGGCGACCACGGCGGGGGACAGAACCCGGCTTACGGGCCTGTGGGACCGGCCCCGTCGCCTCCGGGCGGCGGGGTCGCCCGTGCCGGGGCGCCGGGCCGTAGAAGAATCCGGTAGGCCCGGACGAGGGCAGGGACGCCCGCGTACCCCCGCCCCGGCCCTCGTCCGGGCCGTCGAAGTAAGCGGTAGGCCCGCCAGGACTCGAACCTGGGACACTCCGGGTATGAGCCGGGTGCTCTGACCAACTGAGCTACGGGCCCGCGGGGCCCCGGTAACCGATCCGGCCGTGGACGCGGGCGACCGGCGGAGCGGCCTGCGGTATGCTGGACGGCATGACCGACCTGGAATGGATCGCCGCCCTGGGCGAGGTCGACGCGACCCTCGACGCCCTCGACAAGGACATCGCCGCCCTCGAGGCCCGCCGCCCCGACGCGGCCGCCGC
>CAZPJM010000161.1:0-11220 GCA_964586865.1 uncultured Enterobacteriaceae bacterium | reverse complement strand
TCAGGACGTCGGTGGCGTCGGGCTCGCGGACGAGCTTGACCTGGACGAGCTCGTCGCCCTCCCGGATGCCCGTGGCGATGAGGCCCGAGGCGCGCAGGTTGCGGTACTCCCACAGGCTGGTGCGCTTCACCCGGCCCAGGCGGGTCACGAAGAGGAGGTCGCCCACGTCGGCCGGGGGCTCGTCGCCCTCGGCCTGGGCCACCGCCTCCTCGAAGCCGGGCACGGCCAGGATGGAGGCCACCCGCTCGCCCTCGCGGATGGGGACCAGGTTGATGATGGGCCGCCCCCGGGCGGTGCCGCCGGCCTCGGGGACATCGTAGACATGCAGCGGCAGGACCCGGCCCTCGCTGGTGAAGACCAGCAGCAGATCGTGGGTGTTGGCGACGAAGAGGCTCGTGGCGAAGTCCTCGTCGCGCATGGACATGCCGCGCTTGCCGGCGCCGCCCCGCCGCTGCATCCGCCAGGCGTCGGGGCTGGTGCGCTTGATGTAGCCCAGGTGGCTGACGGTCACGATCTGGTCCTCGGCCGCGATGAGGTCGCGCTTGTCCAGATCGGCCGAGGACTCCACGAACCGGGTCCGGCGCGGGTCGGCGAAGGCGTCGCGGACCTCGATGAGCTCGTCCTTGACGACGCCCATCAGGACTTCCTCGTCGCCGAGGATCGTCTCGTACCGCTCGATGCGCTCGCGCAGCTCGGCCAGCTCCACCTCGAGCTTCTCGCGCTCCAGACCCGTCAGGCGCGACAGGCGCATCTCGAGGATGGCGTCGGCCTGGAGCTCGGAGAAGGCGAAGCGCGCGATGAGCCGCTCCTTCGCCGTGGGCACGTCCCGGCTGCCGCGGATGATCTCGATGACCTCGTCGATGACGTCGAGGGCCTTCAGGTAGCCCTCGACGATGTGGGCCCGGGCCCGCGCCCGCCGGAGCTGGTACCGGGTCCGCCGGGTGATCACGTCCCGGCGGTAGCTGATGTAGTGCTGCAGCATCTCCTTCAGGGTCAGGATCCGCGGCCGCTGGTTGACGATGGCCAGCAGGATCACCCCGAACGTGGACTGCAGGTAGGTGTGCTTGTAGAGGTTGTTGAGCACCACCTCGGGATACTCACCCGTCTTCAGCTCGATGACGATCCGCATGCCCTCGCGGTCCGACTCGTCCCGGAGCGCGCTCACCCCCTCAAGGCGGCGGTCGCGGACCAGATCGGCGATCTGCTCGATGAGCCGGGCCTTGTTGACCTGGAAGGGCAGCTCGTCGATGATGATGGCCTGCCTCTGGGTGCCCTTGATGTCCTCGAAGAAGGCGTTGCCCCGGACGATCACGCGGCCACGGCCGGTGGTGTAGGCCTCGCGGACGGCCTTGTGGCCGTAGATGGTGCCGCCGGTGGGGAAGTCGGGCCCGGGCACCAGCGCGAGCAGATCCTCGATACCGAGCTCCGGATCCTCGATGAGGGCGACACAGGCGTCGATCACTTCGCCCAGGTTGTGGGGCGGGATCTTGGTGGCCATGCCGACCGCGATGCCGTCGGCCCCGTTGACCAGCAGGTTCGGGAAGCGGGCCGGCAGGACCTCGGGCTCCTGGGTGGAGCCGTCGAAGTTGTCGACGAAGAAGACGGTCTCCTTGTCGATGTCGACGAGCAGCTCCTGGGCGAGCTTCGTCATCCGGCACTCGGTGTAGCGGTAGGCGGCGGCCGGGTCGCCGTCGACGCTGCCGAAGTTGCCCTGGCCATCCACGAGGAGGCCGCGCAGGTTCCACGGCTGGGCCATGCGGACCAGGGCGTCGTAGACGGCGCTGTCCCCGTGGGGATGGTAGAGCTTCAGCACCTCGCCCACCACGCCGGCGCACTTCATGTACTTCTTGTTGTGGGCGAGCCCCATCTGCTGCATCGCGTAGAGGATGCGGCGGTGGACGGGCTTGAGTCCATCGCGGACATCGGGCAGGGCGCGCCCGATGATCACCGACATGGAGTAGTCCATGTAGGAGTTCCGCATCTCGTCCTGGATGCGGATGGGCACGAGCGTCTTGGCGATGCGGTCCATGGGGGGCTCGCTGCTGGCGGGGAGGGCCGGAGGGGCGATGGCGGGGCAGGGTCGGCGAGAGCCCCCCGGGGAGGGGGGCCTGCCGGGGAGGCGGCGCGCGGGGATCGCGTGGGGAAGCGTATTCTACCGGAAGCGGGTAACCGGTTGCACACCCGTGGACCGCCCGGGATGACCCCGGGGGCCCGATGGGTCGGAGAGATGATGCTCATCGCCCTGCTCACCGCCCTCGCCCTCGCCGGACCGGCCCCCCAGGACCACCTCCAGGCCGGCATGGCCGCCCAGCGCGCGGGCGACGTGGACGGGGCGCTCGGGCACTACCGGGCCTGCCTGGCCGCCGATCCCCAGGCGGTGGCGTGCCACTGGGAGATCGGCTGGTCCCACTGGACCCGGGCGCGGTGGACCGAGGTGGTGCGCCACTGGGAGACGGTGGCCCGTCTCGACCCGGAGCACCCCGAGGTGGGCCGCTGGCTGCCGACCGCCCGGGAGAACCTGGCCGGGGAGCAGCGCATGGCCGAGGCCCTGGCCACCGCTCCCGCCAGGGCGCGTCCCGCCCTGCCCCCGGGCCGGACCCTCCGGCTGCGGCTCGTCGGCGACATCATGATCGGCACGACCTCCCCCCACCCCACCGCCCACCTGCCCCCCGACGACGGCGCCGGCTACTTCGACGCGGTGGACGAGGCCCTCGCCGATGCCGACATCACCTTCGGCAACCTGGAGGGGCCGCTGTGCGACACCACCGTCCGGGCCGCCAAGTGCCAGGGCGACGCCCCCTGCTACGCCTTCCGCCAGCCCACCCGCTACGCGGGCCTCCTGGTCGAGGCCGGCTTCGACCTGCTCTCCATCGCCAACAACCACATGATGGACTTCGAGGCCCCCTGCCGGGACCAGACCATCGCCACCCTGGATTCGGCGGGCCTGGCCTGGTCGGGCCCCCCGGGCTCGGTGGCCACGGTGGAGCACGAGGGCATCCGGGTGGCCATGATCGCCTTCCACACTGCCCGCCACAGCAACTACATCAATGACCACGACAACGCGCGTGCCCTGGTGGAGCTGGCCGACCGGACCCACGATCTCGTCATCGTGAGCTTCCACGGCGGGGCCGAGGGCTCCCGCGCAATGCGGGTGCCCGACCGGATGGAGACCTTCTACGGCGAGAAGCGGGGGCACCTGCGCCGCTTCGCCCGAGACGTGGTCGGGGCCGGCGCGGACCTGGTGGTGGGCCACGGGCCCCACGTCCTGCGGGGCCTGGAGCTCGTGGACGGGCGCCTGGTCGCCTACTCCCTCGGCAACTTCGCCACCTATGGGCGCTTCAACCTGTCGGGTCCGCTGGGCATCGCCGGCATCCTCGAGGTGGAGCTGGACCACGAGGGCCGTCTGATCCGGGGCCGGCTGGTGCCCACCCGGCAGCGCGACCCCGGCGTGCCCGAGCTGGACCCGGAGGGCCGGGGGATCGGGCTGCTCCGCGACCTGACCCGGCAGGACTTCCCCGAGACGGGCCCGGTCATCGCCCGGGACGGCACCTTCGCGCCCCCCCCGGCGGCCACCGCCGACTGACGCCCCCCACTGGCGAGGGGGCGCCTCAGATGTCCAGGTTGCGGACCGCCAGCGCGTTCTGGTGGATGAAGTCGCGCCGTGGCTCCACCGCATCCCCCATGAGGATGGTGAACATGGTGTCGGCGGCCAGGAGATCGTCCACCTCGACCACCTGGAGGGTGCGGTTCTCCGGGTCCATGGTGGTCTCCCAGAGCTGGTCCGGGTTCATCTCGCCCAGGCCCTTGTAGCGCTGCACATCCCAGCCACGCTGGCCCAGGTGGAGCAGGCTCTGGTGGACGTCCAGCCAGGTCTCCACGAAGCGCTCCTGGGCCCCCACCTTCAGGGCCAGGGGCAGGGGGGCCAGGGCCTCGAGGGTGCGCCAGGCGTCGCCCAGGGCGGGGTTGTCCTGGACGCCCTGGTGCCGGCGGAAGCGCACCAGGCGCTCGTCGCCCAGGTGGATCACCGTGAGCACCAGCTCGTCGTCGGCCGGCGTCTCGCCCTCGTCCATCTCGATGCCGGTGACGCGGAAGTCGGGCCGGACCTGGGCCAGGTGGGCCCGGAGCCGCTCGCCGGCCTCGATGAGGTCCCCCTCCACGGTGCCGCCGCCGGTGACCTGGAAGAAGGCGTCGAGCAGGTCGGGGTGCACCCGCCGCTCGAGCCGCATCACGCGCTCCTGGTACTGCTCCAGGGCGGCCACCAGGCTCCGGATGGCGTCGTCCGCCACGGGCTCGCCGGGGCCGTCCTCGCCGTGGGGGGTGAGCTGCACCGTCTTCACCGCCTCGCCGAAGAAGAAGTCCCGCATGGACGGCTCGTCCTTCAGGTAGCGGGTGCTGCGGCCCTTCTTGACCCGGTAGAGCGGCGGCTGGGCGATGTAGAGGTGCCCATCCTGGACCAGATCCGGCATCTGCCGGTAGAAGAACGTGAGGAGCAGGGTGCGGATGTGGCTGCCGTCCACGTCGGCGTCGGTCATGATGATGATGCGGCCGTAACGCAGCCGCTCCGGGTCGAAGTCGGGGCCGATGCCGCACCCCAGCGCGCTGATGATGGTCCGGACCTCGTTGTTGGCGAGCATCTTGTCGAAGCGGGCCTTCTCGACGTTCAGGATCTTGCCGCGCAGGGGCAGGATGGCCTGGTACTTGCGGTCGCGGCCCGACTTGGCCGAGCCGCCCGCCGAGTCACCCTCGACCAGGTAGATCTCGCACTTGTCCGGGTCCCGCTCCTGGCAGTCCGAGAGCTTGCCGGGCAGGCTCATGCCATCGATGGGGCTCTTGCGTCGCGCCAGATCCCGGGCCTTGCGGGCCGCGTCCCGGGCCCGGGCCGCCTCGACCGCCTTCGTGACGATGAGGCGCGCCACGGAGGGATTCTCCTCGAGGAAGTGGCCCAGCACATCGGCGGTGATCCCCTCGACGAGCCCCTTCACCTCGGAGTTGCCGAGCTTGGTCTTGGTCTGGCCCTCGAACTGGGGCTCCGGGATCCGCACCGAGAGCACCGCCGTGAGCCCCTCCCGGATGTCGTCGCCCGAGAGGTTCTCGCCCTTGTTGGCCTTGAGGAGGCCCTCCTGGTGGGCGTAGGCGTTCAGCGTCCGGGTGAGGGCGGCCTTGAGGCCCGAGACGTGGGTGCCCCCCTCGATGGTGGAGATGTTGTTCACGAAGCTGGTGAGCGTCTCGTTGTAGGCGGTGGTCCACTGCATCGAGAGGTCGACCTCGATGCCGTCCCGGGCGCCCCGGATCTCGATGGGGGGCTCGTGGAGCGGGGTGCGGCCCGTGTTGAGGTGCTCCACGAAGCTGCGCAGCCCGCCGTCGTAGCGGAAGCGATCGGAGAGGTCGTCCCGCTGGTCCCGGATCTCGATGGTCACGCCCGGGTTGAGGAAGGCCAGCTCCTTGAGGCGCTCGGCGAGCTTGTCGTAGGAGAACTCGGTCGTCTCGGTGAAGATGAGCGGGTCGGGCATGAACTGGACCCGGGTGCCCCGCTTCGGCGCGCCCCCCGGGGGGGGCGCCGTGCCGAGATCCTCGAGGTCGGCGACGGGCACCCCCCGGGCGTAGCGCTGGGCGTAGTGCCGGCCATCGCGCCAGATGTCGAGCTGGAGCCACTGGGAGAGGAAGTTCACGCAGGACACGCCCACGCCGTGCAGGCCGCCCGAGACCTTGTAGCTCCCCCCGCCGAACTTCCCGCCGGCGTGGAGCACGGTCATGACGACCTCGGCGGCCGGGCGCCCCGCCTCCTTGTGGATGTCCACCGGGATGCCGCGGCCGTCGTCGACCACCGAGAGGGAGCCGTCCTCGTGCAGGGTGACGGAGATGTGGCTGGCGTGGCCGGCCATGGCCTCGTCGATGGAGTTGTCCACGACCTCGTAGACCAGGTGGTGCAGGCCGCGGGGCCCGGTGCTGCCGATGTACATGCTCGGGCGCTTGCGCACCGCGTCCAGACCCTCCAGGATCTGGATGTTGCCGGCGTCGTAGCTGCTCGAGGGGTCGCTGGGCGACGCGCTGGGCGACTCGGGATCGGCGGCCATGGGGGCACTCCGGAGCGGGGGGCGACGGGGGACGGGAGGCGGCGCGAGGGTGCGGACGGATGCGCGGCCCGGTCGGGCGGCGCGGAGGGGGCCACAGTGTAGCCGACGGGACGGATTATCCCGGCCCCACGCGGATCGCCACGGGGCGGACGCGGTGCGGATCAGCCCGGGCGAACCCGCTCGGTGACCCGGCCGTGACGCAGGCGGACCAGCACCGTCTCGTCGCCGGGCAGCGCGTCCAGGTGCCCCGGATCGGTGGTCGTGATGAAGACCTGGGCCCGCAGATCGCCCAGGGTCTCCACCAGGCGTCCGGTGCGCGCCCGATCGAGCTCGCTCGACAGGTCGTCCAGGAGGAAGAGGGGTGTCTCGCCCCGATCGCGGGCGGCCACCAGCTCGGCCAGCTTGAGGGCCAGCACGATGGAGCGGACCTGACCGCGCGAGCCGAAGGTGCGGGCCTCGGTCTCGCCGAGGAGCACGGCCACGTCGTCCCGCTGGGGCCCGGCGAGGGTCGTGCGCCGGCGGAGCTCCTCCCGCCGGAGCCGGGCGAGCTGCTCGCGCAGGCGCTCTCCGATGGCCTCGCGGCCCCGTCCGAGGCTGGGGGAGCGGTAGCGGAGATCCACCGCGTCCCCCGCCTCGCCGGCGATGGCCTGGTGCATCGCCCGGATCCGGGGCCGAAGCTCGTCCAGGATGTCCAGCCGGCGCCGGATCAGGCGCTCCCCCGCCCGGGCGAGCTGCTCGTCGAGGGCATCGAGGAGCCGGGGATCGGTGCTGCGATCCTTGAGCGCCGCCGACTTCTGGTCGAGGCAGCGCCGGTAGGCCCGCACCACCTCCAGGTGACGCGGGGCCTTCGTGAAGGCCGCCCGGTCGACCCAGGCCCGCCGCTCGGCCGGGCCGCCCAGCACGATCTCGCCATCGGCGGGGGTGAAGGCGATGGCGCGGATCCCCGCGAACCACGAGGGCAGGTCGGCCCGCTGACCATCGAGGGAGAGGGTGCGTCCCTTCGGCGCGAGCTGGAGGCGGTAGCGGCGGGTGAGGTCGCCTCCGCGCACGGTTGCCGCCACCGTGGCGCCCTCCTGGCCGAAGGCCACGAGCTCCTGGTTGCGTCGGGCCCGCAGGGGCTTGAGGGTCGCCAGGAGGAAGACCGCCTCGAGCAGGTTGGTCTTGCCCTGGGCGTTGGGGCCGTGGACCACGACGAAGGAGGCGTCGGTGTCCAGGTCGAGGGGCTCCAGGTTGCGGAACCCGACCGCCTGCAGGGCGAGCAGCCGCACCCCCGCTCAGTCCAGCCGCATGGGCATGACGACGAAGAACGCGTCCTCGTCGCCCTCGCCCTGGACCAGGCACGGGCCGAGGGCGTGGGAGAGCTCGAGGCGCACCTGGTCGGTGGGGACGGCGCCGAGGATGTCCTGGAGGTAGCGGACGTTGAAGCCGACGGTGATGGGCTCGCCCTCGAGCTCGACCGGGACGACCTCGGTGACCTCGCCCCGGTCCACGTTGTGGACCTGGATGGTGCACTGCTCGGCCTCGAAGGCGAAGCGGACGGCCCGGGTCCGCTCCTGGACGAGGATGTTGACCCGCTTGAGCGCGGCGCTCAAGGCGCCCACATCGGCGGTCACCCGGTGCTTGCAGTCTTGGGGCAGGACGGCCTTGTAGTCGGGGAACTCGCCGTCGAGGAGACGGAACCAGAGGGTCTGACCCGGGCGCACGGTCCGGACCGCGCCATCGCCGAAGGAGACCTCGATGGCCTCGTCGGGGCCGTCGAGGAGCTTCTTCAACACGTTCATGGCCTTGCGCGGCACCAGCATCCGCGGGGAGATGGCCAGCTCGCCCTCGAAGGCGGCCTCGGCCGCGGAGAGGCGGTGCCCATCGGTGGCGACCATGCGGACCCGGCCCTCGCCGCTCGCCTCGACGTGGGCCCCGTTCAGGCCGTAGCGCGCGTCGTCGGTGGCCACGGCGAAGCCGGTCTGCTCCACGAGCCGCCGCAGATCGGCCCCCCGGACCCGTGCCGTCCCGAGGGCGTCGAAGGCCGGGAGCGGGGGGTACTCATCGGCCGGGATGCCCGGGAGCCGGAAGAAGGACCGGCCGCAGCGGACCTCGAGGCGGTTGGAGGGCCCGAGCTTCAAGTGCACCGTGGGATCCGGCAGGGTGCGGACCACCTGGAAGAGGTTGGCGGCCTCCACCGCCAGCTCGCCCGGCTGCTCCACGTTGGCGGCCAGCTCGCCGATGAAGGCGACCTCCGAGTCGGTGGCCGTGATCCGGAGGCCCTCGGGCCGCGCGTGCAGCAGCGCGTGCGAGTACTCCGGGGTGGTGCTCCGACGCTCGATGACGCCCTGGATGCTGGCCAGCGCACGCGAGAGCTCGGTGCGGTCGATGTAGAGCTCCATGCGGTCTCCTCTGTCCCTACAGATCCGAGGAACGGAAGTATGGATCTTTCAAGTCGTCGTAGTAGGCGACGGGATGGTGGGGAAATTACGAAAGATCGGCCTGAGAGGCGGATCAGGTCTGTGGATGGATCCTGGGGACGGCAGGTGGCTGCTGGGGATGGGACGGGGAGTCGGAGCGGGGCGCCGGACCGTCCCCAGATCCATCCCCAGGGACTGCCCCCATCCATCCACAAGGCGTGCGCAGGGGGCTGGGGATGGGCGCCGGGGGGCCCGGATCACTGGGGTCGCACCTTGAGGCTCTGCTGGATGAGCTGGATCTTGTAGGCTAGATCCGGGTTGTTCTCCAGCTTCTCGCCGATCTTCTTCACGCCGTGCTGCACGGTCGAGTGATCCCGATCCCCGAACTCCCGGCCCAGCTCGGGGAAGGAGTTCCGGGTGAGCTGACGGGCCAGGTACATGGCGATGTGACGGGGCTCGGTGAGCTGACGGGTGCGGCGCTTGCCGATGATGTCGGCGCTGCGGATGTTGTGGTACCGCGCCACCGCCTCGATGATGTTGGGCACCGTCACCGTGGCCAGGTTCTCGGTGAACAGGTCTGGCATGTGCTTGCGGGCGAAGTCGACGGTCAGGGGCTTGCCGTGGAAGGCGTGGAGCGCCGCGAGCTTCTTCAGCACGCCCTCGAGCTCGCGGATGTTGCCCGCCACGTGGTTGGCCAGGGCCACGGCCAGGTCGTCCGGGAGCTCGACGCCGAACGTGTCGGCCTTCTGCCACATGATGGCGCGCAGGGTCTCCATGTCGGGCGCCTGGAGATCGGCCAGGAGGCCGCCCTCGAAGCGGGTGCGGAGGCGCTCCTCGAGCTTGGCGATGTTCTTCGGCACCACGTCGGAGGTGAGGACCACCTGCCGCCCGCTGGACTGCAGCGCGTTGAAGGTGTGAAAGAACTCCTCCTGGGTGCGGTCCTTGCCGGACAGGAACTGGATGTCGTCCACCAGGAGGACCGAGCTGGACTTCCGATACTTGTTGCGGAACTCTTCCATGCGCTTGTAGCGCAGGCCGCGGATCATCTCGTTCATGAACTCCTCGGAGGTCACGTAGACGACCCGGGCGGAGGTGTCGCGGGCGATGATGCGGTTGCCGATGGCGTGCATCAGGTGGGTCTTGCCCAGCCCGGTCGCTCCGTAGATGAACAGCGGGTTGTACTGCTCGGCGAGGGAGTCGGACACCGCCATGGCCGCGGCGTGGGCGAACTTGTTGCACTCCCCGACCACGAAGTTGCCGAAGGTCTGGGCCGTCTCGAGGCCCCGGGTCGGGGCGAAGGGGTCGGGCTCGGCGGACACGTCGTCGGCGGGCGGGACGGACTCGGCCGGACCGTCCCGGAACTGGTACTCGACCCCCACCGGCCGACCGAGGATGCCCGACGCGGCCTCGACCAGGTGCTTCTGGTAGCGATCCTGGATCCAGTCCCGGTAGTAGGCGTTCTCCACCTCGAGGAGGATCACGTCATCGCCGACGTCGAGCAGTCGGCTGCGCCGCAGCCAGACTTCGATCTCCTGCGCGCGGATGTGGGGGCGGACGGCGGAGAGCACGGTATCCCAGAGAACAGAGGCTTCCATGTCGTGATTCCAGGCAACACCAGACCCTCCCCCAGGCGGAGGGTCAGCGATTCAACGGTGGGGGCTGGCTGCAGGTGGCGTGGGCGACAGTCCGCTCTTCGGCGGCACCGCACGCTATCAGGACCCCTCCGGCGCCACAACCTTTCCACAGGCCTGGGGAGAGCGCACCCGGACGAGGGCCACACCGACGGCCGCACGGTGGATCACCCGCGTGACGGTACCCGTCCAGCCGGAGGGAAGCAGGCTGCGCGCGGGTCTCGCCGGGGCGTCCCGATCCGCCGGCCACACCTTGCTCCGTTCTCACGCTCGCGATAGCCACCGGCGTCTCGCGTCGTGGCGTCCCGACGGACCCACGCCCCCAGCCATCGTCGCCGCCCCCCGGCCCCTGCTCGAACCCTTCGAGCGACCCCTCGACCGTCGGGGGCCGTCGGGTCGACCGGGTGCCGCGGCTCCGCGGTCCCCGACGGGCCCTCGGGCCCCCCAGGAGGTCTCTCATGAAGCGCACGTACCAGCCCTCGAACATCAAGCGCAAGCGCACCCACGGCTTCCGCGCCCGCATGAAGACGCCGGGCGGCCGCAAGGTGCTCTCGGCCCGTCGTCGCAAGGGTCGCAAGCGCCTGGTCCCGACGGTCGCCACGAAGAAGAACTAGGTCCCGGGTGGCGGACCAGCGCTTCCCGAAGGAGTTCCGGCTGCGCAAGCGGCCCGACTTCCTGACGGTCCAGCGCCGGGGCCGTCGCCTGAAGCTGCCGAGCGTGGTGGTGTGCTGGCTGCCGGGGGCCGAGGCTCCCCGGTCGCGCTACGGGCTCACCGTCAGTCGCAAGGTCGGCGATGCGGTCACACGGAACCGGGTGAAGCGATGGCTGCGGGAGGCGATCCGACGGAGCGAGGCACGCGTCGAGGGACTCGACGTCGTGTTCATCGCCCGTCCCTCGGCCGCCCACGCCGGCGCGGCGTCCCTCGAGCGGCAGGTCGCCCGGGCCTTCGGACAGCTCCGGCGCGCCGCCCGGCGTCCCCAGGCCCCCACGGGCCGGCCATGAGCCGTCGCGCGTCCCGGGTCCGCGCGGGCGTGGTGGCGGCGTCCCCTCCGGCGCGGGGGGAAGCGATGGCTGCGGGAGGCGATCCGACGGAGCGAGGCACGCGTCGAGGGACTC
>CAZPJM010000160.1:0-11290 GCA_964586865.1 uncultured Enterobacteriaceae bacterium | reverse complement strand
TGGCCGGGGGGGCGGTCGGGTGGTTCGGCCTGCGGGGGGAGGGGGACGGGACACGCCTGGTCGACGTGGAGATCCGTGGCGACGATGGGCTGGCCGGGGCGCTGCGGCGGCTCGACGGTGCCCGCTTCGAGGGTCCCTGGGATCCGTGCCTGCCGCCCTCGGGCTCCGTGGGGCAGCTCGCGCGGGTCGACGGCTGCGCGCTCTCTGACGGTCCCTTCCGCGAGGCCGGGGTGGTGGACGAGCGCCGATGGATGGTGGCCGACGGCGACCGCCTGCTGGGCTGGCTCTCCTTCCTGGCGACCGCCCGCCCGTTCACCCGCCGGGAGCAGGCCCGCCTCCGCGAGGTGGCGCCCGCCGCCTCCGAGGCGGTGCTGACGTGGTCCCGCGAGGCGATCCACCACACCGGGCAGCGCTGGAACCTCCTCTTCGACATCGACGGCCAGGTGGACGGCACCAGCGGCGGCGTGGAGGCCTGGCTCACCGCCGCCGAGGTCGAGGCGCTGGGGGCGTGGGTGCGCCGGGTCCACCAGGGGGAGGCCCGCGGCGCCGAGCGGGTCCGGGGCCTGCCCTGCGAGGCCGCCCGTCTCGAGGGGGGCCAGGTCCGCTACCTGGTGCAGGTGGTGGTGCCCGCCTGCCCGCGGCTCGACCCCCTGTGGGTCCTCTCCCCCCAGCAGCGCCGGGTCATGGACTACGTGACCGTCGGGGCCACCGTGCCCGAGGTGGCGCGGGCGCTGGACATCGCCCCCGACACCGTCCGGCGACACATCAAGGCCTCGTACCGGCAGCTCGGGGTGGGGGGCCGCGCCGAGGTGGCCCGGCTGCGCTTCGACCGGTAGCCGCGCGCGATCCCCGGGCCCCCCGGTCTCCGTCGGCCGCGCACGCCCGGGGGGCCCACGAGGCGTCCCCGCCCCGTTCTCCCGGCCAGGGTGGCCGTCCGTCCCGGCCCGCGCCATGACCCGATCGGGTGAACGGGGACACGCGGTCGGTGGCGATCCGGTCACGCCCTCCGCGGCCCGCGCCGCCGCGCGCTACGGCCACGCGTGACCGACGCCCGCTCCGACGCCTCCGATGCCCCCGCCACCTGGCTCGGACTGCGCGTGGGCCCGCTGCTCATGGTCCTGGCGGGCCTCTCCTTCACCCTCATGGTCTCCCTCGTGAAGGTGGCGCGGGCCGAGCTGTCCGCCCTCGACGTGGTGTTCTGGCGCGGGGCCGTCGCCATGCCGGTCATCGGCCTGCTCGCCCTGCGCCATCCCCTCCGCCCCCGCCGGCCCGGCCTGCTCCTCCTCCGGGCCAGCCTCGGCTTCGCCGCGATGTACTGCTACTTCACGGCCGCCAAGGGCCTGGCCATCACCGACCAGACCCTGCTGGGCAAGCTCCAGCCCATCGTCATCGCCGCCCTGGCCCCGGTGCTCCTCGGCCGCGGGGAGGGCGCGGGGCTGGCCGGCTGGGGGCTCATCGGGCTGGGCCTCGCGGGCTCGGCCGTCCTCATCGCTCCCGAGCTGCAGGTGGGCAGCGTCTACGGGCTCTATGCCCTGGCCGCGACGGTGTTCAGCGGGCTCGCCCACCTGGCCATCCGCAAGCTCACCGCCACCGATCCGCCGGCCATCATCGTGCTGTGGTTCCAGGCCTTCGTGACGGTGGTGGCCGGCGCCCTGCTGCTGGGCACCGGCGGCTTCGCCCTGCCGCCCCCGCACCTGTGGGCCCCCCTCGCCGGGGTGGGGCTGCTGGCGGTGGTGGGGCAGATCCTCATGACCTACGCCTACCGGGCCGATCGGGCGCCCCTGGTGGCGGCTGCCGGCTACACGACGCCCCTGTGGGCGGTGATGGTCGACCTGGTGGCCTGGGGGGTGGTGCCGGGCTGGCACGCCATGGCCGGGGGGCTGCTCGTGGTCCTGGCCGGCCTGGGCCTGGTGTTCCGCCGCCAGGACCCCCAGCCCCCCGCGCGCTCGGCCGACGGCGGTGACGCGGGTCCGAGTGCCGACGGCGGTGAGGCCAACGGGGCGCGAGCCACGGGCACGTCGGGGCCGTGAACGCATGGGCCTCACGGTCCCCGCTCCCGATCCGACCCCCCGCCTGCACCCCGGGGCCCCCCCGGATCATGGAGGCACCATGTCCGCGCACTACGATACCGAGCACTGCACCGTCACCTACGACGCCGGGAAGCGCACCGTCATCCTGGCCTGGAAGAAGTTCGCCAAGGGCGACGACTTCAAGAACGCGCTCGAGGCCGGCCTCGAGCTGGTGAAGAAGAAGGGCGCCAAGCGCTGGGTCGGCGACTGCCAGAACCTGGGCCCCATCGCCCCCGCCGATCAGAAGTGGGTCAACGAGGACTGGTTCCCGCGCCTGCTGGGGACCGGCATGCAGCGCATGGCCGTCATCATCCCCAAGTCGGCCCTGTCCAAGATGGCCGTCGACCAGATCATGACCAAGGTGGAGGGCACCGACTTCGTGTCCTGCAACTTCGGCGACTTCGACGAGGGCGCCAGCTGGGTCACCGAGCGCAAGGCCGCCTGATCCTCGCGTGGATCCCCCGGGGTCGGGGGCTCGCTCCGGCCCGCCCGCCGGGCTGGAGGCCTCCGGGGCGATCCACACCCCCACCCTTCGGTAGGCTGCCGGGGTCCGCCCCCGGAGCGCCGATGGCCAGCCGCCTCTCCGAGATCGAGGTCTTCGTCCAGGTGGTCGAGGACGGCAGCTTCACCAGCGCCGCCCGGACCCTGGGGATCTCCAAGTCCTACGCCAGCAAGCAGGTCCGGGCCCTCGAGGAGCGCCTCGGCGCGCGGCTCCTGCACCGCACCACCCGCACGCTCACGGTCACCGACGCGGGCCGGGCCTTCGCCGACCGCTGCCGGCTGGTCCTCGAGGACCTCGACGCCGCCGAGCAGGCCGTCACGGCCCTCCAGGAGCGGCCCCGCGGCACCCTCCGGATCACCGCCCCCATGAGCTTCGGGGTGGAGCACGTGGCGCCGGCGCTGGCCGACTTCCTGGCCCGCTACCCCGAGCTGGACGTGGTGGCCGACTACTCGGACCGGCGGGTGGACCTGGTGGACGAGGGCTACGACCTGGCGATCCGGGTGGGCCGCATGGCGGACAGCAGCCTCATCGCGCGCCGGCTGGCGCCGGTGCGGGGGCTGATGGTGGCGAGCCGGGCCTACCTGGACCGGGCCGGCCGCCCCGAGGCACCGGCCGACCTGCGCGAGCACGACTGCCTCGTCTACAGCTTGCTCGACACCCCCGCCTCCTGGACCCTCCACCCGACGGCGGGCGGGGAGCCGGTGCGGGTGCGGGTGCGCGAGCGGCTCGTGAGCAACAACGGCGAGGCCCTGCTCCAGGCCGCCATGGCCGGGGTGGGGGTGGTGCCGCTGCCCGACTTCCTCGTGGTGGAGGCGCTGCGACGGGGGCAGGTGGAGCGCGTGCTCCCCGACTGGACCACCATGGACCGGGCGGGCGTCTGGGCGGTGTATCCCCACTCCCGCCACCTGGCGGCCAAGGTGCGGCTCTTCGTGGATCACCTGGCCGACGCCTTCCGCGACCCACCCTGGACGCTGGAGTCCACGCCCGACCTCGGGCCTACCGCGGCCTCACCGGCTCCAGGTCCATGAGCCAGGTGATGAGGGCCTCGCGGTCCGCCTCGGGGAGGGCGGCGGTCGCCTCGGTCACCCGGGCCATCTCGCCGCCCACGAAGTCGCCCTCGGCCGTCATGCCCAGGGTGAGGAAGGTCCGCCAGTCCTCCCGGCTCCAGTCTCCCAGGGCGTCGGGGTGGGGGGTCAGGTTGGGCCCGGGCTCAGGCTCGAGGTCGCTGCCCCCGAGCTCCCGGCCCCGCTTCAGGCCGCCGATGGCCCCGCGGGGGGTGTGACACTCGCCGCAGTGGGCCACGTGCCGACCCAGGTAGGCGCCACGGTTCCAGGCCTGGGAGCGGTCGGGGTCGGGCCGGAAGGGACCTCGGGGGTGGAAGGCCAGCAGGCGCCACAGCCCGGCCTGCCAGCGGCCGCGCGCGGTGCGGTGCGGTGGCACGCCCTGTGGGTCGGCCTCGAGGGTCTGAAGGTGGGCCCAGAGATCGGCCAGGTCCTGATCGGTCAGGCCCGTGAAGCTCGTGTACGGGAAGGCGGGCCAGTATGGCCGGCCCTCCGGGGAGCGGCCCCGGCGCATGGCCCGCTCGAAGTCCCGGTAGGTCCACGCCCCCAACCCTTGCTCGGGGTGGGGGGTGAGGTTGCTGCCCACGAAGGTGCCGAAGGGGGTCTCGACCCGGTGGCCCCCGGCGTAGGGCACGCCCCCCTCGGCGGTGTGGCAGGCGGCGCAGCCGGCGAGCTCGGCCAGGGCCGCTCCCCGATCGGCGTCGCCGGGGGGCGCGGGGTCGGTCTCGGGGGGCGTGGCGCGGGCGGTCCCCAGCAGCAGCAGGGCGGCCCCCACCAGGCGGGCGAGCCCACGGCCGATGGTGGACCGGGGCCTAATCGTCATCCACGCGGTAGTTGTCGTGGCACCCACCGCAGCTCATGCCCACCTGCTTGAACTGGGCCGCGATGGCGGCCTTGTCGCCGCCATCGGCCACCTCGACGAACTTGGCCGCGGCGTCCTGGAAGGCCTTGGCCTTCTCCTCGAAGCCCTTGCGGTCGGTCCAGATCTCGGGCCGGGCGTCGGTGTCGACCACGTCGGGGCCGGTGCCCTCGGGGAAGAGGGTGGGGAGGAGGAGCGAGGCCTCCCGGAGGGCCACCGCCTGGGCCTTCACGGTGTCGGTGCGGTCCACCTGACCCTTGACCACCATGGCCGTCATCTTCATGTGCTTGCCCATGCTCTCGAAGAAGACGTGGCGGTACTCGGCCATGTGGACCGCGTCGGCCGGGGCGTCGGACGCGGCGGCGTCCTTGGCCTTGTCCTTCTTGCCGGACAGGGCGGGGGTGGCGAGCAGGGTCAGCGCCAGCAGGGGAAGGATGCGGTTCATGGGGCCTCCGGATCGGAGTCAGGGTGTAGCACGGGTCGAGGTCGGCGCGAGAACCCGTGACACTTCCTGTTGCATCCCTCCAGGTGGTCCTGCCGCCCCTTCGAGGGCTGCGGGATAGGGGGGCTGCATGGATGCAGACGCGACCGACCAGGTGGTGGCGACGGCGGTGGTCCCCGAAGGCGTCGAGGTTCGCGTGGATCGCCTGGCCACCGAGACGTTCTCCCTGTGGCTGCCCTCCCGCAGCCGGGCGCGCAAGGCCTGCAAGGCCGGGCGCCTCCGGCTGGACGGGGCCCCGGTGGAGTCCTCCCGCTTTCCCCGTCCGGGGCAGATCCTGACGCTGCACGCCGATCCGCGGGAGGCCCCCCACCCGCTCCGGCGGCGCGCCCGGGTGGTCCACCACGACCCGGAGCTGCTCATC
Organism: uncultured Enterobacteriaceae bacterium; assembly: GCA_964586865.1. GTDB lineage: Bacteria > Myxococcota_A > UBA796 > UBA796 > REDI01. The sequence continues at coordinate 5,936 of CAZPJM010000160.1, read as the reverse complement.
GCCGAGAAGCCTGCCGGGCTGCTCACCACGGGCCCCCGCCCCGACAGCCTGGAGCGCGCCCTGGTGGGCGTCCTGCCGCCGAGCCCCCGGCCCGATGCCTTGGCCTGGCCGCGCCCGGTCCATCGCCTGGATCGTCCCACCGGAGGCCTGGTGATCTGCGCCCGGACAGCCTCGGCCCAGGTCTGGCTCGGCCGGGCTTTTCAGGAGCGACGGGTCCACAAGCGCTACCGGGCCCTGGTGGTCGGCGCCCTCGCGGGACCGCGGCGCGTGGACGAGCCCCTCGACGGCCGGCCGGCCCGCACCCGGGTGGTCCCGGTGGCCTGGACCCGCTCCCTGCACGTGGGGATCTGCACCACCGTGGACCTCTTCCCCGAGACCGGCCGGACGCACCAGCTCCGCCGCCACTGCGCCGCGCTGGGCCACCCCATCCTGGGCGATGCGCGCTACACGCCGCCCGGCCGGGTGCTGCGGCACAACGGGATCTTCCTGTGGGCCCTCGAGATCGCCCTCGCGGCCCCCGATGGGCGGCGCATCGAGGCCCACCTGGACGAGCCCCACAAGCTGCGGGCGTGGCGGGCGCGGGATGTGCGTCGGTGGATCGGCGCCTACCCGGAGGTGCCGTCCGACCCCCCCGGGCGGGGGGGATCGATCCCGTGAGCGTCGATGGATCCGGACCCCACCGGCGCCCGGTGGGTGATAACGTACAGTCACTCTCGGAGGACGCGTGCATCACGTCATCGCCATCGGCGCCTCGGCGGGCGGTCTCGACGCCCTGCGGCGCTTCTTCCAGAGCGCCGATCGACGGGAAGAGGTCTCCTACCTGGTCGCCCAGCACCTCTCCCCGGACCACAAGTCCCTGATGCCCGAGCTCCTGGCCCGTCACACCGACGTCGAGATGCACGCCGCCGAGCACGGCGCGCCCATCGAGCCCGGTCACGCCTACCTCCTGCCGCCGGGCTTCGACATGCGGGTGCAGGAGGGGATCCTGGCCCTCTCCCCCCGGGCCCGGGATGGCTCCCTCCACCTGCCCATCGACACCCTCTTCGCCTCCCTGGCCGAGGATCGGGGCTCCCGCTCGGCGGCGGTGGTCCTCTCGGGGCTCGGCAGCGACGGTGTGGACGGGCTGCGGGCCATCAAGGCGGTGGGCGGGCTGGTGGGGGCCCAGGACCCCGGCACGGCCCAGTTCGACGGCATGCCGGGCAACGCCATCGCCACCGGCTTGGTGGACCTGGTGGAGGCCCCCGAGGCCCTGCTCCCCGGCCTGCTGAAGGCCCTGGAGCACCGGCCCCAGCTCACCACGGCCACCGAGGACGGCGCTCCCTCCCACGAGGCGGATCCCAAGGCCCTCGAGCGGATCCTCTGGGCCGTGGCCCAGCACAGTCAGCTCGACTTCTCGGCGTACAAGACCAGCACGCTGACGCGCCGGATCGAGCGCCGCATGCGGGTGCGCCAGATCGACAGCCTCCAGAGCTACGCCGAGCTCCTCGTGGACGATGGCAGCGAGGCCCGGCAGCTCCAGCGGGAGTTCCTGATCAATGTGACCCGCTTCTTCCGGGACACCGCCGTCTTCGAGCACCTGCGGCGTGACCTGGTGCCTGCCCTTGTGCGGCAGGCACGACAGAATGGCCGCGAGATCCGGGTGTGGTCGGTGGGCTGCTCCACCGGCGAGGAGGCCTACTCCCTCGCCCTGCTGTTCCGGGAGCAGATCGACCGGCACCGCTCGGGCGAGGAGCTCTCGGTCAAGATCTTCGCCAGCGACGTGGACAGCGAGGCCATCGAGCAGGCCAGCCCCGGGGTGTTCTCGGGGACCGTGGTGAGCGAGGCGCCCCCCGATCTGGTCGAGCGCTACTTCGTGCGCCGCGACGAGACCTTCACCATCCACCGCTCCGTCCGCGACCTGGTGGTGTTCGCGCGGCACAACGCCCTCGAGGACCCACCCCTCACCCGCATGGACGTGGTGCTCTGCCGCAACCTGCTCATCTACCTCGAGCCCGAGGCCCAGCAGCACATCCTGCGGCGCCTCTCCTTCGCCCTGCACCCGGGCGGGACGCTCATCCTGGGCAGCAGCGAGACCGTCGGCGAGATGGTCGACCGCTTCGAGATCGTCGACCGACGCCTGCGGATCTACCGGTCCCGGGGCCGGGCCCTGCCCCTCGGGGTCGACTACCGGCGCAGCGCCATCGGCACCCGACATGGCGGGACCCGCACCGCGCCCCGCCGGGACCACTGGGCCGATGCCGCGGTCGACCGGGCCCACGCCCAGCTCTTCGAGAGCTACGTCCCGCCGGCCCTCCTGGTGGACGACCAGGGCCGCCTCCTCCATGTCTTCCCGAGCAGCGCGGGTGCCTTCAAGCTCTCCGCCGGCCCCGCCACCCTCGAGCTCGCCAGCGTGCTCCCCCGGAGCGCCGCCTCCACCGTCTCGGCGGCCATCCACCGCGCGGCCGACATCGGCGACGAGGTGCTGGTGCCCGGGGTGAAGATGTGGCCGGAGGGGACGGTGCGCTCCGCCGACATCCGGGTCCGTCCCCTGGCCGATCCGTCGGGGCACACCACCCGGCTGCTGCTGCTGTTCGAGCGGCCCCTCCACCTCGCGGTCCCCGCCGAGGGGAACGAGCCCAACGTGGCCGAGCTGGACGAGGTGGCCCAGGAGCGGATCCGCTTCCTCGAGGAGAACCTGGCGCGCACCCAGGAGCGCCTGCAGTCCACCATCGAGGAGCTGGAGAGCAGCAACGAGGAGCTCCAGGCCACCAACGAGGAGCTGCTCTCGGCCAACGAGGAGCTCCAGAGTACGAACGAGGAGCTTCAGTCGGTCAACGAAGAGCTCCATACAGTCAACAGCGAGTACCAAAACAAGATCCGCGAGCTCTCCGAGCTCAACGCCGACATGGACAATCTCTTCGAGAGCACCGCCATCGGCACGGTCTTCCTGGACCCGGAGCTGCGGGTCCGTCGCTTCACCTCGGCGGCGGCGGGCTTCCTCCCGCTGCTGCCCCGGGACGTGGACCGCCCGGTGGCCCACTTCGGCCGCAGCCTGCCGGGCATCGACCTGCTGGCCTTGTGCCGGCGCGTCCTCGAGGAGGAGACCTCCCTCGAGCGCGAGGTGGCCTTCGAGGACGGCCGGCGGGTGCTGCTCCGCATGTCGGTCTTCACCGACGCCACCCAGGAGCCCGGCGGCGTGGTGCTCAACTTCGTCGACATCTCGGCCCTGCGGGCGGCCGAGCGGGGTCTGTCCGACGTGCTGGACGGGCTGCCCGAGCACATCGCGGTGCTCGATCCGAACCGGATCATCACCTACGTCAACGAGTCGTGGAAGCGCTTCGCCATCGCCAACGGGGCCACCGAGGCCGACGCGGACGGCGTGGGCGCCGACTACATCGCGGCCAGCCGGGGGGCCTACGGCCCCGGGGACGACACCGCCGCCCGGGCCGCCGAGGGCGTCCAGCAGGTCCTGGACGGCAAGCTCTCCTCGTTCGTCCTCGAGTACCCGTGCCACTCGCCCACCGAGGAGCGCTGGTACGTCATGCGCGTCGCCAGCCTGTCGCGGGGCGGCGAGGGCGCGGTCGTCAGCCACCAGGACGTCACCCTGCGGCGGCTCGCCGAGCGCGCCGGTGCCGCGAAGGGCGCCCTGGGACGCGCCGCCCGGTGAGCTCGGAGCCCGACCAGGACCGACGGCTCGAGGACCTGCAGCGCCTGTATGAGTACGAGGCCGAGTTCGAGGCCCAGAGCGCCGCCCTGCGCGAGGCCTACGACGCGCTGGCCCGCTCCCGGGACCGCTTCCGGCAGCTCTTCGAGCAGGCGCCCGTGGCCTTCCTGGTCCTCACCCGCGACGGCCGGGTGGTGCAGGTGAACGAGCAGGCGGTCGCCCTCCTGGGGCGCCGGCGGGAGCGGCTCGTGGGCCAGGTGCTCGTCAACCAGGTCCACCCGGTCCACCACGCCCCCCTCCGCGCCCACCTCGACCTGGTCCTCCAGACCGAGCGCGCCACCCGGACCACCCTGCGCCTCTCGGGCGAGCAGCCCCGCTACATCCGGATGGACAGCGGTCCCCTCGAGCGGGACGGCCAGACCTACGTGCTCGCCGCGGTGGTCGACGTGACCGAGCAGCGCCGCGCCGAGGAGGCGGTCCGGGAGTCCGAGGCCCGGTTTCGGGCGCTGTTCGAGGCCTCGGTCGACGCCTTCGCCCTCCTGGACGGGGCCAGCCTGACCGTCCGCGAGCTCAACCCGGCCTTCGTCCGCCTCACCGGGGCCGAGCCCGAGGACATCGTCGACCGGCGCGTCAGCCAGCTCTTTCCCGAGGATCAGCGGTGGGCCGTGTCCGCCACCCTGCGCGAGGCGCTCCACCACGGTCACGCCGGCCCCCTCGCCGTCACCCTCGCCCGCGACCATGGCCACGAGCCCCGCCGGGTCGAGCTGTTTGCCACCGGCGTGCGGGTGGGGGGCGGCCTGTTCGCGATGGTGGGCCTGCGCGACGTCCACGAGGCCTGGATGGCCATCCAGCGGCGACGGGCCATGGAGCGCCAGCTCTGGCAGGTGCAGAAGGTCGAGATGATCGGGGCCCTCTCCCGCTCGGCGGCCCAGGACCTGGGCAATGTGCTGGCCGGGATCCGGGTGCTGGCCGAGGAGCTCGCCCGGGACGGCGCCGAGCCGGGGCGGGTCCAGGGCATCCTGGACGCCGTGGCCCGGGGCCGGCAGCTCACGGCCAGCGTGCTCGGCTTCGGGCGTCGCGAGCCGGGTGTCACCCGCTCTCAGGGGCTCGAGCGGCCCGTGCGTGAGGCCCTCGATCTCCTCCGGCGCACCCTGGCCCGCGAGGCGCGCCTCGAGCTGGAGGTCGGCCCTCGCGTGTGGGTCCACGGCGATCCGGGCCACCTGGCCCAGGCCGTCTACAACCTGGCCGCCAATGGGCTGCAGGCCGCGGGCCCCCGGGGCACCGTCCGGGTCCGCATCCATCGGGAGCCGCTGGTCTCGGGCGCCGTCGGCGATCTCCCCGCCGGCGAGTACGTCTGCATCCGGGTCCAGGACGACGGCCCGGGCATGGCCTCGGGCCAGCTCGCCCGGGCCTTCGACCCCTTCTTCACCACCCGGGCGCCGGGGGAGGGCACCGGCCTCGGCCTGGCCCTGGTGCGGCTGGCCGCCGAGGAGCACCGGGGCCACGTCGAGCTCGACTCGCGGGAGGGGGAGGGGACCACCGCCACCCTGTGGGTCCCGGCCGCCGCGGAGCCTCCCGAGGGGGAGACCGACGAGGCCGAGGCCCCCGCTCCCCACCGCCGCACCCTGCACCTGTTGGTGGTGGACGACGATCCCCTCGTGCTCCGGGCGACGGTCCGCATGCTCCGGGCTGCCGGCTTCCGGGTCACCTCGGCGCTCGGAGGGCGTGCCGCTCTGGAGCGCCTGGACCAGGCCGACCGGGTCGATGTGGCCATCGTCGATCTGGGCATGCCCGACATGGACGGCCCGGCCTTCATGCGGGCCGCCCGGGAGCGGCCCGAGCCGCCCCATCTGGTCGCCATGACCGGCTTCGTGGATCGGGATCTGCCCCGCGACCTGACCGAGGCCGGCGTGGCCCTCCTGCGCAAGCCCTTCGAGGGCGAGGACGTCCAGCGGCTCATCACCCGGCTCCATCGGCCGCCAGACGGGTAGGGGCCGCTCCCGGGGCGCCGGCCGCCAGACATGGGGGGTGCCCCTCACATGGATATGCGAGTTGCGCGCGACCTGCCGATCCGCCACCGTGGAGCCGCTCTCTCCTCGAGGTGGTCATGCGCCGCGTCCGCCGTTCCGCATCCTCCCGTCAGTCGGAGCGGGGGTCGTCCTCCTCGTCGACCGCCACCTCGGCTCCGAGCACCGATGCCCCGTCGCTGGCGGGCCCCGGGCCCCAGGGGGGCGAAGCCCACGAGGAGGACGAGGGGATCCCGGTGCTGGACGCCGCCGCGCGGGCGGTGGGG